>JBIKIO010000234.1:0-9844 GCA_044361555.1 Opitutales bacterium | reverse complement strand
CGGGTCAACTCGTTCTGCCTCGCTCTGGCCAACTGGCCAACCGATCAACAGATCAACTAGTAGTGATATCTCGGCGCTCCGCGCCCCCTTTTTTCTGGCTTCACCCCCCTTATTCCCCGAAATTACATTCCATTGCTTATGCGTATTCTGGTCACTGGCGGCGCGGGCTTTATCGGGTCGAATCTGACCCGCCTTCTGGTCGCGGGCGGCCATGCCGTCACGGTCATCGATAAGCTCACCTACGCCGGTAACCTATCCTCCCTCTCCGACCTCCAGGGCAAGCCGGGCTTCACCTTTATCCAGGCCGACATCTGCGACGCCGAGGCCATGCGCCGGACGTTCGCCTCCGCCCAGCCCGAGGCCGTCATGCACCTGGCCGCCGAGTCCCACGTCGACCGTTCCATCGACGGCCCGGGCGAGTTTATCGCCACCAACGTCACGGGCACTTTCCAACTCCTGCAGGCCGCTCTGGGTCACTGGCGCTCCCTTTCAGGTGCCGCGAAGGATGCCTTCCGCTTCCTGCATGTCTCGACCGACGAAGTCTTCGGCTCCCTTGGTCCGACCGATCCGGCCTTCAACGAATCGACCCCTTACGACCCGCACTCCCCGTATAGCGCCAGCAAGGCTTCGAGCGATCACCTCGCCCGCTCCTGGATGGATACCTACGGCCTACCGGTCGTGGTGACCAACTGCTCCAACAACTACGGCCCTTACCAGTTCCCCGAGAAGCTGATCCCTGTCGTTATCCTTAAGTGCCTGCGCGGCGAATCCATCCCGGTCTACGGCAAGGGCGAGAACATCCGCGACTGGCTGTACGTCGACGACCACGCCCGCGCGCTCCTCGCCGCGGTAGAGAAGGGCACCCCTGGCCGCACCTATTGCATCGGCGGCGATAACGAGCGCCGGAACATCGACCTCGTGAAGCTGCTCTGCTCGCTGCTCGACGAATTCCGTCCGCGCGCCGACGGCAAGCCGCACGACTCCGCCATCACCTACGTCACCGACCGTCCCGGTCACGATATGCGGTATGCGATCGACGCGCGCCGCGCCCGCGCCGAACTCGGCTGGGCCCCGCAGGAGGACTTCCAGAGCGGCTTCCGCAAGACCGTCCGCTGGTATCTCGACAACCCCGCGTGGATCCAGGGTATCCTCGACGGCTCCTATCGCCTCGAGCGACTCGGCAAAATCTGACTCTCATGAAAGGCATCATCCTCGCCGGCGGCTCCGGCACGCGTCTGCACCCTCTGACCCAGGTCATGAGCAAGCAGCTCCTGCCGGTCTACGACAAGCCGATGATCTATTACCCGCTGTCCGTGCTCATGCTCGCGGGCATCCGGGAGATCCTGATCATCTCGACGCCGCAGGACCTGCCGCGCTTCCGCGAGGTGCTCGGCGACGGTTCGCGCATCGGTTGCCGCTTCGACTACGTCGAGCAGGCCGTCCCCAACGGCCTCGCCCAGGCCTTCGTGCTCGGCGAGAAGTTCATCGGCTCTGACGACGTCTGCCTCGTCCTCGGCGACAATATCTTCTACTCCGCCGGTTTCGGTGACCTGCTCAAGTCCTGCCGTAATCCGCAGGGAGGCATCGTCTTCGCCTACCACGTCAGCGACCCCGAGCGCTTCGGCGTCGTCGAGTTCGACGCCGCCGGCAAGGCCGTCTCCATCGAGGAGAAGCCCAAGGCGCCTAAGTCCAGCTTCGCCGTCCCCGGCCTGTATTTCTACGATAACTCCGTTGTCAGCATCGCCAAGGCCCTGAAGCCTTCGGCGCGCGGAGAATACGAGATCACCGACGTCAACCGCGAGTATCTCCGCCAAGGCAAGCTCGGCGTGAAGGTCCTGCCGCGCGGCACCGCTTGGCTCGACACCGGTACGTTCGACTCGCTCCTCCAGGCCTCGCAGTTCGTGCAGATCGTCGAGGCCCGTCAGGGCTTCAAGATTGGCTGTATCGAGGAGATCGCCTGGCGTCGCGGCTACATCGACGACGCCCAGCTCCTCAAGCTCGCCGAGCCCATCGCTAAGTCAGGCTACGGCACGTATCTTAAGACGATCATCACTCAGGGACGATGACTTTGCCTCTGGTCCAGCTCGTCGATATCCCGCAGCGAGGCGACTCGCGAGGCGGCCTGTCCGTCGCCGAGCTGGGTGGTGCGCTGCCTTTCCCGGTTCGCCGTGTCTACTGGATCCATGGCACTAAGCCGGGCGTCAGCCGCGGATTCCACGCCCACAAGAAGCTCCGCCAGCTCTGCGTCTGTGTGGCCGGTTCCGTCCGCATGAGTCTCTTCGACGGCAGCCGCGAGGAAAGCGTCTTGCTGGATTCTTCCTCCAAGGGCCTGCTCATCGGCCCCGGCCTCTGGCGCGAGATGCACGATTTCTCTCCCGACTGCGTGCTCATGGTCTTCGCCGACGCCGAATACGACGAGGCCGACTACATCCGCGACCGCGACCAATTCATCCGGCATGTTATTTCCTGATCAGCATGCCGAGGCCGTCAGCGTCTTCTTGTGCGAGCGGCTGTCGGACGAGACGCGCCTCCGGCTGGTAAGGCGAGATGATGCGGCGTTCATCTTATCATTGCGCAACGATCCGGAAAAAGGCAGGAATCTCTCTCAGACGGACGCGTCTCTGGCGGCGCAAGAAGCTTGGCTGGATTCTTATGAGCGCCGCCGCAGTGCCTCTCGTGAGCTTTATTTTATCATCGAGCATGGCGCCGAGCGGATAGGGACAGTGCGGCTCTATGATTATCGACTTCATGCCGACTCATTTTGCTGGGGGAGCTGGATCATTTCCGCAGGTGCGCCGACCGTCTCAGCTTATCGCTCGGCGATACTAGTCTACGACCTTGCCTTTGGGCCGTTAGGGTTCTCCCGGGCACATTTTGACGTCCGTCAGGCCAATCAAAGCGTCTGGCGATTCCACGAAAGAATGGGCTCCCGGCTAGAATCCGAGGACGAACTAGATCGTTTCTACATTTACGAGTACGATTCTTATTTAGCGAGGCGCGAGGAATTGAAGCGCTATGATCAAGGGCGACCATGGGTCACCGGTGAACCCAAGATCTGCATTGCCGGAAAGAATGACATCGCAGCCGATTGCTTAGACAAGCTTCTCGCTGACGGGTTCGCCCCTTCGGAGCTTTGCGTTGTCGGAAACCGTAATGATCCAGGGCGCCATACTTGGCAGCGCTCCCTTCTTGCCGCCGCAAGATCTAAGGGTGTTCGTATCTGGCCGATTGAACGGGTCCAAGAATTGCCCGGAGTGCGGTTCTTTTCCTTAGAGCATGACCGAATCCTGCGCCCTGCCAGATTTCGTAGTCCGCATCTTTACAACCTCCACTTCTCGAAACTGCCTGCTTATCGCGGCGTCGCCACTTCCGTCTGGCCTCTGGTTCATCAGGAGGCGGAATCTGGAGTTACGCTCCATTGTATCGACGAAGGTGTCGACACTGGGCCGATCGTCGCAAGTCGTAGCTTCGCTCTAACGTCCGGCATGGTCGCTTCGGATCTCTACCAGGCCTATACCCGCCACGGCGTAGCTCTATTCGCCGAACATTACCCAGCCCTCCTTGTGGACCAGCCGCGCTCATCGGCGCAGGACCTCACCTCCGGTTCATACTACCCTCGATCGTCAATCGACTATGCGCGAATACCAATTGATTTCACGGCGCCTGCGCCGGAGGTCTTGGCAATATTGGGAGGATTTACTTTCTGGCAGTATCAGCTTCCGACAGTCGGAGGGCGGCGCGTATGGCAGGCAGATCATGCCGCTAGTGCCTCTCCGCTCGCCCCAGGGGCCGTCAGGGATATCGACGACTGGACGTCCGATGTCGGCACGGGCACTTCGCCGCTTAGGCTGACCTTCTGCGCCTTGGATCAAATCATCGACTGGGCCAGAGGGGCTGGCGCACCGAAATCCTTCCCCGCTGTTTTGCCTGATCTGGACGTCGAGGATGTAAACGGCTGGACGCCGCTTATGGTGGCCGCCCACCATGGATCCCTAGGCGCGGCGGAATGGCTTCTCCTTGCTGGAGCTCATCTTGATCACCAGAACCGTCGAGGGACCAACGCCTTGATGTATGCTCAGTCGCAAGCACAGCTCACTGGAGACCTCGCCATGGTACGCATGTTAAGCGCTGCTGGCGCCGATAAGTGTTTACGAGACCAGCATGGTCTCGCTGCTATCGATTATTGCGATCAACTCAAATATCCCGAACTCTGGCAATTGTTACGCCCATGAACGTCCCTTTCCTCGACCTGAAGGCGATCAACGCTCGGCATGCCGCCGAACTGAAGGCTGCTGCGGCGCGTGTCATCGACTCGGGCTGGTATGTGCTCGGTGAAGAGGTGAAGGCCTTCGAGGCTGAGTTTGCCGCTTGGGTCGGCTCGCCACATTGTGTCGGCACCTCTGACGGACTTTCCGCTCTCATCCTCGCCCTGCGTGGCTGGAAAGAGCTGGGCCTCCTCAAGGATGGCGATGCGGTCGCGGTCCCGGCCAATACCTACATCGCTTCGATCCTCGCCATCACCGAGAACCGGCTGCGTCCGGTGCTTGTCGAGCCCGACGAAGACACGTTCAACCTCGGTGCGGCGAAGCTCGCGGCTGCGCTCACGCCGGACGTGAAGGCGGTCCTGGCGGTCCACCTCTACGGGCAGCTGGCAGATATGCCGGCCATTGCCCAGCTCTGCCGCGAGCGCGGACTCCTTCTGCTCGAGGACGCCGCGCAAGCCCACGGCGCGCACATCGGCGGGGCCAAGGCCGGTACCTGGGGCGATGCGGCCGCCTTCAGTTTCTACCCGGGTAAGAACCTTGGTGCACTCGGCGACGCCGGCGCGCTCACCTGCAAGGACAAGAAGCTCGCCGACATGGTTCGCGCGCTACGCAACTACGGCTCGCACGAGAAATACAAGAACCTCGTCCAGGGCCCTAACGACCGCCTCGATGAACTGCAGGCCGCCTTGCTCCGCGTGAAGCTGCAGCACATCGACGCTGACAACGCCCGTCGCCGTGAGATCGCCGCCCGCTACCGCCGCGAGATCAAGGCTCCGAATGTCCGCCTTCCGTCCGTCCGCGCCGGCGAAGACTCCCACGTCTGGCATCTCTTCGTCGTCCGCGTACCCGATCGCGCCGCTTTCCAGCAGCGCCTGCTCGACCGCGGCGTACACACGGCGATCCATTATCCGATCGCCCCGCACCATCAGCAGGCCTACGCGAAGGAGCTCGGTCACCTGCAGCTCCCGCTGTCGGAAGCCCTGCACCGCGAAGTCGTTTCGCTCCCCGTCAGCCCGGTGATGACCGATGAGCAGGTGGCGCACGTGATTGCGGTGGTGAATGGGTAAAGAGCAGAGGCCCGTATCCCGGGCTTGCGACGTCTGCTCCCATGCCTTAAGACTTTATTATGAGCACCTTGGGTAAGGCTTTTCACCTTTGGCGGAATAACGCGACCTGCGGGGTGGTCGCAAAGTATGTCGCAGCCTCATGCGCGCGTCCGTTTCGTAAAAACAAGCACGCAGATCGTGTCGCGGCGCTTCGACAGTTCGCTCGGGACAATGATTTCAAGCACGACTGGTTCACGGCGAATGTCCCTTACTGGATGGACATCTTCCAAGAGCACGGCCTGACGGGACGGCCGATTCGCGCCATGGAAATCGGGAGCTTCGAAGGGCTCTCGGCCTGCTTCACGCTGCAGGAGCTCCCTCAGGCGCATCTGACCTGCGTCGACACCTGGGACGGCTCCGACGAACTGACGGCGCTGGCCTTTGATTCCGTCGAGAGGGCCTTCGACCGCCATGTCCAGCCATGGCAAGATCGCGTGACGAAGAAGAAGATGACGTCCCTCCGATACTTGGCCGACCTCGGACGTGACGAGAAATTCGACCTAATCTATGTGGATGGATCCCATCATGGCGACGACGTCATGCTCGATGTGGTCCTTTGTTTCGAGCACCTGAAGGTCGGAGGTGTCATGATTCTGGACGACTACCTTTGGCGCTATTACCCCCGGAGCGCGGAGGAGCCGGCTAGGGCGATCAACAGCTTCCTGCGTCTCTGTGAAGGACGTCACAAGCTCCTCATGGCCTACCGGCAGGTGGCCATCGTCAAGACGACCGAGCGGTCGACTTGATTCGTCGCTCAGCCCTGACCTACGGCGAAGACCTTGATCCCGGCGGTGGCGGCCTTGTCCTGGTCGATCACCTTGCGGCCGTCAAAAATGACGGCACCAGGATTCGCTTGCCCTGCCAGCTTAGCCCAGTCGATGCCCGCGTAGCGATCCCACTCGGTCACGACCAGGATTGAACCCGCGCCACGCACCGCCTCCTCGACATCGCGGAAGAAGCTGAAGCCGGCTTTAACTTCATCGACTAATACTTCGCCGAAGGCCTTGGGGTCGACGCGCTCGTCCTGCAGCCGGAGCTTCACGCCTTCCGCGAGCAGGTGGTTGCAGATGTCGATGGCGGGCGATTCGCGGAAGTCGTTGGTGTTCTTCTTGAACGCCAGACCGAGGACGGCGACCACTCCGCCATGCTTCTTGGCATGGGCGGCGGCCATCTGCGCGAAGCGGCGCTTCTGCCACTCGTTCAGGTCTTGGACGGATTGCCAGTAGGCGGCGGGCTCCGTGAGGCCGTAGAATTCACAGAGGTAGACCAAGGAAAGCAGGTCCTTCTTAAAGCAAGACCCGCCGAAGCCGACCGAAGCCTTCAGGAACTTGGGGCCGATGCGGGTGTCGCTGCCCAGCACCTTCGCCACTTCATCGACTTGCGCACCAGTGACTTCGCAAAGGGCGGAGATGGCGTTGATCGAAGAGACGCGCTGGGCAAGGAAAGCGTTGGCCGCGAGCTTGGACAGCTCCGCTGACCAGAGCCCGGTCCGCAGGATGGCCTGGTCGGGGACCCAGCGGGCATACACCTCGGCGAGAGCCTCGACGGCCTCCGGGGCTTCGCCGCCGATCAGGACGCGGTCCGGCTTCTCGAGGTCGCGGATCGCCGTGCCTTCGGCGAGGAACTCGGGATTGGAAAGCACGTCGAAGGTGCCGCCATGCGGGCTGGTCGCCAGGATGCGCTTGATGGTGTCGGCGGCCCTGACCGGCATCGTGGACTTCTCGATCACGATCGTATGGCCGTTGGCATGTTCGGCGATGTAGCGGGCGCAGGCTTCGACGTAACTGAGGTCGGAGGCTTTGCCCGCGCCGGAACCCTGGGTCTTCGTCGGCGTGTTGACCGAGATGAAGACGGCGTCGGCCGCGGCGACCGCCGCCGCTCCTTCGCGCTGGGAGATGAAGCGAAGGTTGCGGCCGCGCGTGCGACGCACGACCTCGTCGAGGCCAGGCTCGTAGACCGGCAGGGAGTCGGAGTTCCAAGCCGCGATCCGGGCCTCGTTAAGGTCGATGACCGTCACCGAGATATCGGGGCAGCGATCGGCGATCACGGCCATCGTGGGGCCGCCCACGTATCCGGCGCCGATGCAGGCGATGTTCAGGATGCGACGCTTCATCGGGGCGGAACTCAAGATTGTTTGCGGAAATAGGCCAAGGTCCTTGCGAGGCCCTCGGCTAGCTGTATCTTCGGCTCCCAGCCGTTCAGCAGCCTTTGGGCTTTGGCGATGTCCGGACGGCGCTGCTTCGGGTCGTCGGTCGGCAGAGGCTCGAAGCGCAGCGGCAACGTCGAGCCGACGAGGGCTTGGACGGCCTCGGCCAGCTGCAGCATCGTGAATTCGTTAGGATTACCGAGGTTGATCGGGCCTTGGTTCTCGGGGAGGGCCAGGACGCGGACGAAGCCTTCGATCAGGTCGTCGACGTAACAGAAAGAGCGGGTCTGCTGTCCGGCTCCATAGACCGTCAGCGGCTTGCCTGACATGGCTTGGAGCAGGAAGTTGGTGACGACGCGTCCGTCGTCCCCGCGCATGTGCGGTCCGTAAGTATTGAAGATGCGCACCAGGCGGGCATCCACGCGACCTAGCCTGGTGAAGTCGGCGCATAGGGTTTCGGCCGCCCGCTTGCCTTCGTCGTAGCATGCCCGCGGCCCGGTCGTGTTGACGTTGCCGAGATACGTCTCGGGCTGGGGATGGACGAGCGGGTCGCCGTAGATCTCAGAAGTCGAGGCGTGCAGCACGCGCGCTTTATGGCGTTCGGCGTTTTCCAGGGCGTGCAGCGTGCCGAGCACCGAGATGCGGAGCGTATAGACCGGGTCCTTCTGGTAATGCGGCGGGGAGGCCGGGCAGGCCAGGTTACAAAGTACGTCGCAAGGGATATCGTAGGCGTTCACGACATCGTGCTCGATGAACGTGAAGCCCGGATGCTTCAGGAGCATGTCGGTGTTCGCGCGGCTCCCGGAATGGTAGTTATCCAGTCCGGTCACCTGATGTCCGTCCGCAAGGAGACGCATCGACAGGTTGGCGCCTAAGAATCCGGCCGAGCCTGTGACGAGGTAGCGCATGCAGAAGCGCAACCCTAGGCTGGCACCTATTCAAGGCAAACGGATTTCCGACGCGCCAAGGGCCCGCCCGCTCCGGTGCATATGCTCCGCAGGCTCCGCGGCCGGGAGGTGAATTGACAGCCTAGGTGCTTTGTTCAATCGTGCGCCGTGGATTTACCCGTCCCTGCTGTCCTGATCATCGCCTTCAACCGGCCGGACTCCACGCGGCGAGTTTTTGCGGCGGTGCGCGCGGCCAGGCCGGCCAAGCTGTTCCTGGCTTGTGATGCCGCCAGGCCCGGCAAGGCAGGGGAGGCCGAACGGGTCGCTGAGATCCGGGCCTTGGTCGACGCAGTGGACTGGCCGTGCGAGGTACGCACGAAGTTTCCCGAGGCCAACCTCGGCTGCGGCTTGGGTGTGAGCTCCGCGATCACTTGGTTCCTGGGCGAGGCCGGCGAAGGCATCATCCTTGAAGACGACTGCTTGCCGACGCCGGCCTTCTTCCGTTTCTGCGCCACGATGCTTGAACGCCACCGACATGACGACCGGGTCGCCACCATCACGGGGTCGAACATGGCGCCGTTGGCTAAAATCCCCGGCTCGCATGGCTTCAGTCGCATCACCGCCAGCTGGGGCTGGGCGACCTGGCGGAGGGTCTGGGAAGGCTATCGCCTGTTTCCTGAGCCGATCCGCGCGGACGAGCCTTGGCTCGCCACGCTGCATTCGAATGCGGCGAGCTTCCTTCGTCGCGAATTCGCCGTCTTCGCCGAAGGTAAGGCTCGGACTTGGGATTACCAGTTCATGGTCCAAGTGCTACGTGCCGGTCAGCTTAACGTGATTCCGGCCCGCAACCTGATCCTGAATATCGGCTTCGACGGCATGGGTACGCACTTCGGTAAAGGTGGACGTCCCTGGGCGGCGCCGGCCTTCGCTTACGACCCTTCGGGTGATTGGTCGGATACTCCGCCGGTCGAGGCCAACGAGCATTACGACCGTCATTACCTGACTTCTGGTCATCGCGGCTCTTCGAAGCTCATGCGTCAGGTGCTCAAGTGGCGCATCCTCTGGGCCCGTCGCCACCGCCCAGCCGATGCAGTGTTGTTTGATTGAGCTGCAGAACTAGCTGGCAGGTTGACAAGTTGGCATGTTGGCAAGGGAGGCAGCTAAGAGGCCACGGTGTCGAGAGGCTTAGTTGACCAGAGGCTCAGAGGAGACACAGGGCTCAAGGGGAGACCGGAATGTGTGCTGCGGGCATTCATTCGCTAAGGTGACAGGTGACGGCCACGGGCATCGGGAACTCAGTCATCGGCTTTTCGGCCATCAACCGCGGGTGGCGTAATTTTCCGAATAGGTAGGGGCACGATTCATCGTGCACTCCTTTGCGGAGGGCGCGGCGTAGCCACGCCCCTACCTTCGGCCACCATCCGGCGGCCGGTTGCGATG
>JBIKIO010000049.1:0-9955 GCA_044361555.1 Opitutales bacterium | reverse complement strand
TTCCAGCGCGCGTCGCGGATGGAAAGCATGGCGCCTTGCGTGCTGGAGATCAGCGTCTCGCGGCCTTGGCCACCGGTCAACGCGGCGGACGAATCGACGGAGTCGAGCTTCAGGAAATCCGCCGGATCGCCGCCAGCGACCTTGGTGAAGACGGCCGGCAGATCGACCTGCGAGATCAGGGAGTCGGAGACCTTACCGACGGGCGTCTGACCGGGCCAGCGGGCGATGAAGCCCACGCGCGTGCCACCCTCGAGGATGCTGTATTTGCCGCCGCGGAAGGGGCCGGCGGGAGAATGCGCCGCGGCCTTGTTACGCTCGACGGCCTGATCCTTATAACCGTCATCGAGCACCGGGCCGTTATCGGAAGTATAGATCACCAACGTATTCTCGGCGAGGCCCTGCTTGTCGAGTTCGGCGAGGATGCGGCCGACTTGGTCGTCAAAGGCGACCACGGCGTCGCCGCGCGGGCCGAGCGGGGTCTTGCCGGCATAACGCGGATGATGGACGCGTGGGACGTGGTTCTCGTGCGAGGCGTAATAGAGGAAGAACGGCTTGTCCTTGTGGCGCGCGATGAAGCCGCAGGCCTTGTCGGCGAACGCGTCACCCATCGTCTCATCGTTCCACACGGCGGCCTTGCCGCCCTTCATCCAGCCGATGCGGCCGACACCGTTGACGAGCGCCATATTATGACCGTGCGACCAATCCATCTTCAGCTTCGCACGCTCGGCGTCCGTCTTCAGATCAGGGTCACCCGGGTAGGGCTGCTTATAGCTGATCTCGATGGGGTCCTTGGGGTCGAGCCCGACGACCGAGCCGTCTTCCACGAAGACGGTTGGCACGCGGTCACCGGTGGCGGCCATGATGAATGAATAGGTGAAACCGATCTGGTTCGGCGAAGGATCGATCTTCTTATTCCAATCCACGTCGCCGGAGCCGAGACCCAGATGCCACTTGCCGACCACGCCGGTGGCGTAGCCGAGCTTGGCCAGGCTGGCGGCCATCGTCGGACGGCCCGGTTTGATGATGAGACGGGCGTCGCCCGGCAGGACGCCGGTGCCTTGACGACGCCAGGCGTATTCTCCGGTCAGGAGGGAATAGCGAGACGGCGTGCAGGTCGCCGAGGTGCAGTAACCCGAGGTGAAGCGGGTGCCCTGAGCGGCGAGGCGGTCGAGGTTCGGGGTCGGGATGACCTTCGCTCCGTAGCAGCCGAGGTCGCCCCAGCCGATGTCGTCGGAGTAGAGCAGCACGATGTTCGGCGGACGTTTCTCGGCCGCGAAGACGGAGAGCACGCAGGACAGGGCAACTAGGGGCAGAAGGCGCATGGGAGTTTTGTAAGCCCGGCCCCATCGGAAACCAAGCCGACAGATTAGCCACCCCTTGCTTGCCAAACCCGCCCCGAAAGCCCAATCAGAAGGCGCACATGCGTTTCGCCAAATACCACGCCCTCGGCAACGACTACCTCGTCCTCGAGCCCCAGGACTGCCCCGCCCTCTTTTCGCCCGAAGCCATCCGCAAGGTCTGCCATCGCCACTTCGGCCTCGGTTCCGACGGCATCCTCTACGGCCCGATCGAACGCACGGACGGCACCTTCGGCCTGCGCATCCTGAATCCGGACGGCTCCGAGGCCGAAAAGTCCGGCAACGGCATCCGCATCTTCTGCCGCCACCTCCTCGAGACCAAGCGCATCCAGGAAGGCCAGGAGTTCCGTCTGCATACCATCGGCGGCATCGTCCGCTGTGAAGTCTTCGACGGAGGCGACCGCATCCGCGTCGAGATGGGCAAGGTCTCCTTCCGCGCGCCGGTCATCCCGCACGTCGGCGCCGACCGCGAAGTCCTCGGCGAAGAAATCACCGTCCTCGGCAAGACCTTCAAGTATTGGGCCGCGACCGTCGGCAACCCGCACTGCGTGATTCCGGTCGACGACCTGACACCCGACCTCGCCAAGACCTACGGCCCACATCTCGAGGTGCACCCGAATTTCCCGAACCGCACCAACGTCCAGTTCATGAAGATCCTCGACCGCAAGAGCGTGCGGATCGAGATCTGGGAACGTGGAGCGGGCTACACCATGGCCTCCGGCTCCTCCTCCTCGGCTTCGGCCGCCGTGGCCCGTAAAATGGGCCTGGTTGACGCGGATTTGACCGTAAATATGCCCGGAGGTCAGATTATCATTGGCATCGGTGAGGATTATTCCATCGTGATGACAGGCCCGACGACCCCCGTAGGCATCTTCGAGATGCACCCAGGAGTCCCGGTCCAAGACGTCGCCGTCTAGGCGATACGTCTTCCCGCTAGGTTTTCCCTCCTTTGGCGCGTCCTTTCGGACGACGCTTTTCACCGCACACCCTCACCATGGCGCCGCGTCAGCCGTTGCCCAACATCTCCGAAGACGATCTCATCGATCTCGCGGGCGGTGCGACCGTGCTCCTCGCCAAGGAGCTGGTGGCCAAGGGCAAGGTGAAGAAAGCCCTCTGGATGCCCCCGGTCGCGGAAGCGCTCGTCGACGACGGCACCGAATCCCGCGAAGCCAGCTGGAACCTCCGCTCGGTCACCTTCCAGCGTAACGAATGCGGCTGCGAAGTCTCGGTCGGCCGAAGGAAGTTATGCGTGCATTCCGTCGCAGCGTACCTGGTCCTCGCGGCCAAGGAGGGCTACCTGAAAGCCGAACCCGCGGCGCCGGCCAGACCGGCCGCACCGCCTGGCAAGCCGGCGACGACGACCACGACCAAGGAAAAGACGGCTGACACGAAGAAGGAAAAATCAAAGCAAGCGGAGACGACCCCGGCAGGACCCCGGCTCAAATCCCTCACCCTTTCGGAAAAACGCGGTACGCCCATCGAGGTGCGCTTCATCGTACCGCCGAACATCGCGACCGCCGCCGTGCGCGATGAGATCATCTGCCGCCTCGAGCTGCGCGTCGACGGCGCCCAGGTCGCCCCGGAGAACCTCGACCGCAGCAAGGCCTGGACCATCGAGCCGGACACGGTCTTCTTCCTGGCGATCCTCGAGAACCTCTGCCACGGCAAGCTGCAGGGCATCCTACCGCTCACCCGCCGCCACCTGCGCCAGCTCCTCGCGATCGGCAAAGGACTGAAGATCTTCCGCATGGCCAACGCGCCGGAGACCCCGCTCGCGTGGGACGCCGACCACCTGGACAAGGTCCATGAACACCTCGACGAACCCGTCGCCACGCCCCAGACCAACGCCGCGGGTGAGACGCCGGACGACGGCCCCGAAGAACAGGAAGTCCGCTCGCAGGAACGCGGCCGGGACGACCGTCCTTGGGTCGACGGCTCGATGAAGTGGCTGCGCATCCGCCTGCCCCAGCAGTCTTCCGGTCCCGTCGCCGAGCTCCGCGACGTGCTCCAGCGCAGCGGCTTCACGCTCGAGACCACCTCCCGCGAGTGGTACCTCGCCGGCACCATCCAGGTGCTCAACTTCCTCGCCCGCCATCACAAGCTGCTGATGACGGACAACGACGCGTTCTTCACCCATAACCTCTCCCACTCGCTGCGGAACGTCGACCTCGCCAAGGCCAAGTGCGACGCCTCCGAGGAGAACGACGGCTTCCGCTTCGCCATCGGCATCGACCCCGAAGGCAAGTCGCCGAAGGTCATCCAGGAGGCGCTCTCGAGCGGGCGCATGTTCTTCTACACCGACCGCGGCCCGCGCCTCATCACCCCGGAGCTGATGGAGTCGATCCGCAACGCCCAGCGTCGCATCACCGGCGAGGCCAAGCGCGACGTCGACCTGGACCTGAACCTGAAGATCGGCTTCGCCGACCTCGCGAGCGCCGACGCGATCGCCGAGGAACTGCAGGCCGCCTTCGCCCCTCCCGAGACCTGGAGCCAGCGCTCGTCCGCGATCCGCAACCTCTCGAAGCTCCAGCCCGCCCCGATCCGCGAGGAATTGAGCAAGATGCTCCGCATCTACCAGCAGGTCGGCGTAGCCTGGCTCTGGCACATCCATAACAACTCGCTGGGCGGACTGCTCGCCGACGAAATGGGCCTCGGTAAGACCGTGCAGGCGCTGGCTTTCATGGAAGCGCTGCGCCAGCACCGCCCCGACGACGGTCCCTGCGTCGTGGTCTGCCCGGCCTCGCTCGTCGAGAACTGGCGTCGCGAGGCGCGGCGCTTCACCCCCTCGCTCAAGGTCCTCGCCCACCACGGCCAGAACCGTTTCACCGCCCCGGATTACCTGCAGCGTTTCGACCTCGTCATCACCTCCTACGGCACGCTGGCCCGCGACATCGCGGCCTTCACCGCCGTAGCCTGGGGCGCGGCGATCTGCGACGAAGGCCAGAACATCAAGAACGCGCGCGCGCAGGCCGCGAAGGCGGTCAAACAACTCGTGGCCAAAGGTCGCTACATCCTCACCGGCACGCCCGTCGAGAATTCCCTGGAAGACCTGCGCTCGCTCTTCGGTTTCCTCATGCCCGGCTACCTGCCCAAGCCCGAGGAACGCGTGCAGGCCGAGGAACGCAAATGGCACGACGACCGCCTCCTGCAGATGGCCGCGCCCTACATCCTCCGCCGCTCCAAGGTCGCGGTCGCCCCCGAACTGCCCGCCAAGATCGAACAGATCGTGTACTGCGACTTCGAGGACAATCAGAAGAAGATCTACGACGAGATCCTCGAATCGACGCGCCAGGAGATCTTCGAGATGGAGATGGGCGGCGCCACCCAGGCCCGCATCCAGATGGCGGCCTTCAACCAGCTGCTGCGGCTCCGCCAGATCTGCGCCGACCCGCGCATCCTCGACCCGAAGATGGAAGAAGCCGATTCGGCGAAGCTACAGGCCTTCCTCGAGCTGGTCGAAGAATCCAAGGACGCGGGACACCGTATGCTGGTGTTCTCGACCTTCGTCACCGCGCTGCAGCTCCTCAAGTCAGCCCTCGAGGACCGCGACATCCCTTACTGCTACCTCGACGGCTCCACTAAGGACCGCCAAGGAGTCTGCGATACCTTCAACTCGACTCCGAGCATCCCCGTGATGCTGATGTCCCTGAAGGCGGGCGGCACCGGCCTCAACCTGACCGGGGCCGACACGGTCATCCACTTCGACCCGTGGTGGAACCCCGCCGCTGAGGCCCAGGCGACGGACCGCGCCCACCGCATCGGCCAGACCCGGACGGTGACCAGCATCAAGCTGATCGCGGCCGGAACCATCGAAGAACGCGTCATGGAGCTCCAAAAGTCCAAGTCTGAGATGTTGCGTAAGCTCCTGACCGAATCAGACTCCGCCTCGTCCGGCCTGAGCCTTGACGTCATCAAGGACCTCCTCCGCAAGGACTGAATCCCCTCATGCTTTCCTCCCTCATTCGCCGTAACAAATCCAGGAGCGAGATGTCGTTCATGGAGCATCTGGACGACCTCCGCATCTCGCTCATCCGCGTGGTCACCGTCTTCGCCATCGGCATGGTGACCGCGTTGATCTTCTACCAGGAGACTCCTGCCCTGCTGAACATGCCGCTCGAATGGGCTAAGCACCCCGAGACTTCCCCCCTGGCCTTCGCGCTCAGCGAACCCGGCCCCGGACTCGTCAACATGGGGGAGCTGAAGGAGTTCACCTTCATGGGCGTCTGGAAAGTCCTCATGTATGCCGGCTTCGGAGTCGGCGTGGCCGTCGCTTCCCCGGTCTTCCTTTACGAGACCGCCCGCTTCGTCGGCCCAGCCCTCACGGATCGCGAGAAGAGCGGACTCGTCCCCTTCTGTGGCGCCGCGCTGGTGCTCTTCCTCCTGGGCGCGGCCCTGGCTTTCTACTGGCTCAGTCCGATGTCGATCCAGATCTGGCAGCACTTCGCCGAGGGAATGAAGATGGAGGTGACCTGGCAGGCCTCGGACTATTACGCCTTCGTGGTGATGATGTGCCTGCTGACGGGCCTGACCTTCCAATTCCCCCTCGCGCTGATCGTCCTGATGTGGCTCGAACTCGTGCGCCCCAAGACCTTGCTGAAGTCCTGGCGCGGGATGCTCGTCGGTATCATGCTGCTGGTCGCGCTGATCACGCCCATCGCCGAACCGATCTCGCTGATCGTGATGACGAGCGTGCTCTTCGGCTTCTACCTGGCCGCCGTCGGCGTCGGGACCGTCATCGTCCGCCGCAAGCGCGTCGCCCGCGGCGATAAGCCCAATCCGGAAGATGACGACCTGCCGGACGAAGACGATGAGGACGATGACCGCGGCGGCGACAGCCCCCGGTCTCGCCGCTCCTCGGACCCGGTGACGCCTTCCACCCCGGCCCTCGGCTCCTCCTCCAGCAAGCCTAAGTCCACTCCGCCCCCCGCCGAAGGCGACCTGAGCTCCCTCGACTAAACCCATGACTCTCCGCCTCCTCCTCGTCCTCCTCGCCCTTCCTGCTGGCGCCCAGACGACTCCGTTCGGCACCAAGGTCAGCGAGACCCCCGCCGCGGCGGCCCCCGCCACCACCGGTATCTCCGATGAATTCGTCGACAACTCGGTGATGATCTCGCCCTTCCGGCCGTCGATCCTGCCCGAGGCCAAATCGACCCGGACCTTCCAGCTCTCGAAGATGAACCGGCTCGGCTCGACGGAGACGACCAAGGAGCTGCAGCGACTCTACTCCACGTTCGCCACCCAAAGCATCGTGGACGGATCGCCCGCCGGCTCCAGCAAGGCCGTCGGCTATCTGACGAGCGTCACTTATTCGGTGCTCCAAGATCTCGGCGACAACCGCTACCTCGCCAAGGCCGCCTGGCCCGCCGCTGGTCCCAATGAATCCCTCGCGGCCGGCGTCGACACGATGGCCCTCCTCCTGCTGGAGAAGCCCGCCAAAGCCGGCGACACGGGGAAAATCAACGGGATGCACGTCGGCACGGTCGCAGTGCTTTTCACCCCTGATTTCGCTCCGCTGAAAGGCCGTCGCCTCACCCTCCGCCGCGAAGCGTTCCTGGAATGCGTGACCTTGGAAGATTCGGCGGCCGGCCTGCAGCGCTTCGTCCAAGCAATCGCCGCCGGCGCCGAACTCAGCGCGACGACCAACGAGACCGTCCCCTGCAAGAAGTGCGGCGGTCTGGGCTTCACCCGCGAAACCCAGAAAGGCCAGCTGCTCGATAAGCGCATCCCGTGCGCGGACTGCGCCAGCACCGGCAAGCAGATCATCTCGGTCGAGACGAAGTTCGTCCCCTGACCGGGACTATCCGCATCCTGCGCTTGCGCAGGGGCTTTTTCACCCGCACATTGCGCCGGTGTCCTCCCCGCTGCACATCGGCCTTGAAGCCCATTTCGCGGCCCTCGAGCAATTCCTCGCGGCGCAGGAACTCGCGTTCGAACCCGAGGTCCGTCCGATGGTCCGCGACGTGCTCGCCCATCCGGGCAAGCGCCTCCGCCCGCTGCTCGCCTTCGGCGCGGGCGCCGGCGGTCCGCCGCCGCCCGCCTTGGTGCGCGGTGCTGGCATCATCGAACTCGTCCACCTAGCCACCCTCGTGCATGACGACGTGCTCGATGGCGCCGATACCCGCCACGGCAGCGACACCCCGAATCGCACCCATGGCGCCCACGCGGCGGTGCTCTTCGGTGATGCGCTCTTCGCCCACGCGCTCGTGCTCGCGGCCGACCATCCGACCCCGGAACTCTGCCGGATCGTCGCCCGCGCCTCCCGCGAAGTCTGCTCCGGCGAAGTCTGCCAGACCTTCTCCCGCGGCCACGACGACCTCTCGCTCGAAGACTACTATCGCCATATCCGCCTGAAGACGGCCGAACTATTCGAGGGCGCCTGCCGGATCGGGGCCCTCCTCGCCGACCGCCCGTCGGAACACGTCGAAGCCTGCGCGCTCTT
Organism: Opitutales bacterium; assembly: GCA_044361555.1. GTDB lineage: Bacteria > Verrucomicrobiota > Verrucomicrobiia > Opitutales > UBA953 > UBA953. The sequence continues at coordinate 2,158 of JBIKIO010000049.1, read as the reverse complement.
CGGCCGCCACCTCGGCATCGCCTACCAGATCTATGACGACCTGGTGGATCTGCTCCAGGACGATACCAAGGCTGGCAAGACGCTCGGGACCGACGCCGCCAGCGGCAAACTGACCCTCCCGATGCTCCTGGAGCGCGACCTCTCGGGCAAAGCCTTCCTGACGCCCCTCCGCGCCGGCGGCGACGCCCGCGTGCTCATCTCCGCCGCCGCCTGGCGGGAATCCTTCCGCCGCCTCGACGCCGAGATCGCCGCGGCCGAGCAGGCCCTCGAACCGGTCGCCGGCTCACCTTCCCCTTACTTCCTGCTCCGCCTCACGGGCTTCCTGCGTGAAGCCGCGGCACGGCTCGCCCCGCGCGCATGAGGATCTTCCGCACGACCGCCTCGGAACGGCTGGCGCTGGCCTTCGTACTCCTCCTGCTCGCCGGCGCCACGGGACTGCTGCTTCTCTGGCGCTCGCTCTGAGTCAGGGCAGGAACTTCTTCACGTCGTAACCGCGAGCTCGCACGGCCGAGCGAAGGTCATCGAGATTCACCTGATCGCCCGGCTTCACGCCGAAATCACGGAACCAACCCGCGCGCATCTCGACCGCGAAGCGGGCCTGCTTCGTGACGGATGTGGTGGTCTCGGTGTCACCCGCCGTCATGGTCCGCACCTCAAGGACAGTGCCATCGCGAGCGACGAAAGCGATGTCGAGGTCGATCAAGGTGTCCTTCATCCAGAAACTCATCTGCCCGTCCTCGTCATAGAGGAATGCCATGCCTTCAGCCTCTTCCAACTTGGCGACGGCCATCAGACCGCGGGCTTTTTCGAGATCCGAGACCGCCACCCGCAGTTGCGTGAGCACCACGCCCATGCGGATCGGGAAGCGGGTCTCGAGACCGAGTTCGCGGACCGGGGCGACCTCCGGACGACGGCTATCACAGGCGACGAGACCGAGGGCCAGGGCAAGAAAGAGCAACCGGAACATGCAGGTTAGTGTTCCGGCGATTGCCACGGAGGCAAGTTTCGCTTGCTTGGCAGCATGGAACGCGACCCGCAGGCCCATTGGCTCGAGACCGAGACGGCCTTGCACTACGCCCGGGCCGCGGTCCGGGTAGGACTCTGGGCGTCCGAGCGCGTGCTCATCGAACGTCATTTGCCGAAGTCGGCCCGCCTACTCGAACTCGGCTGCGGCGGCGGCCGCGTGGTGCTCGGCCTCCGGCAGGCAGGCTACCATGACATCGTGGCCACGGACTTCTCGCCGATCATGGTCAGCCTCGCCCGAGCCGTCCTCGCCGACCACGACGAAGCCTGGGAGCATGGCGTCGAGCGACAGGACGCCACGGCGCTCACCTACTCTGACGCCTCCTTCGATCATGCGATCTATGCGTTCAACGGATTGATGTGCCTGCCCAGCCGCGCCCATCGCCTAGCGGCGCTGCGCTCGATTCATCGCGTGTTGAAACCCGGCGGCGTCTTCCTCTTCACGGCCGCCGATCGAGAGAAAGGGGCTTACGCCGCCTACCGGGCCCAGGAAGCAGACCCGGATGACGAACTGATCCCCGGCGACCGCTGGCACGAGAGTGATACTTCGCCGGTGTTCATGCACAGCAGCACCGAAGCAGAAACCCGCGAAGAATTGTCCGAAACTGGCTTCTCGGTCATCGAGTGTCCGTTGAGCACCGAAATCGCAGCCGACGGACCGCTCGTCCGGGAGTTCGCCGGCGAGACCCGCTTTTACGTCGCCAGAAAGGATTGAAGGAACCGCCCGTCGGCGGTCTTGTCGGCTAAGCATGCCTTTCCGTCGTCAACTCCTGCTCGCCCTCCTGCTACCCTGCGCCGTCCAGGCCCTCGACCTACATGTGGCGCCTCAGGGTGACGACCGTGCCTCCGGCCGGGCCGATGCACCGCTGGCCTCCCTCGAAGGCGCCCGCCAGGCCGTACGCAGACTACCCCGCCCGCTGACTGAATCAGTGAGGGTGATCTTCGCCGGGGGGACTTACCATCTCACCCAGGCGGTCGCATTTGATGAACGCGACTCCGGCGAAGCGGGACGGACGATCTCCTACGAAGCCGCCCCCGGAGCCAAGGTCGTGATTTCGGGAGGCAAGGAACTGCCGGCCTTCGAAGTCGGCCAGGACGGGCGCTGGACCCTCCAGACGACGCCTGGCACCGAAAG
>JBIKIO010000204.1:0-3040 GCA_044361555.1 Opitutales bacterium | reverse complement strand
ATGATCCAGACCGGCGCCCGGTCATGGGGCTGTCGGCGGAGGGCGGCGAGGAAGCGGTCGCGGGAGTTCATCAGGACCCTTTGAGCCAATCCTGAGGTTTCAGATAATGCGAGAGCAGACGTTCTTCCGGGCTGCCCGGGGCGGGCTGGTGGCCGTAACGCCACTGCACGCGGGGCGGGAGGGACATCAGGATGGACTCGGTCCGGCCGCCGGACTGCAGGCCGAAGATGGTTCCGCGGTCGAAGACGAGGTTGAACTCGACGTAGCGGCCGCGGCGGACCTCCTGCCAGTCGCGCTCGCGCTGGCCGTAAGGGGTATCCTTACGGCGGCGCAGGATCTCGGCGTAGGCCGGACCGAAAGCGTCACCGACCCGTTGCATCATCGCGAAGGACGGCTCGAAGCCGCCTTCAGTGAGGTCATCGAAGAACACGCCGCCGACGCCGCGTTGTTCTTGGCGGTGCTTCAGCAGGAAGTAATCATCACACCAGGTCTTGAACTTCGGATGATGGGCGCCCGTGGCTTCGCGCGCGGCGCGGTGCCAGGAGACCGCGTCTTCGTCGAAACCGTAATAAGGCGTCAGGTCGAAACCGCCGCCGAACCACCAGACCGGATCCGGTCCGTCGGTGCAGAAGAAGCGCACGTTCATGTGCGAGGTCGGGCAGTAAGGATTGAGCGGATGCTGGACGACTGAGACACCCATCGCGCGGAAGCCCTTGCCGGCGAGCTCGGGGCGGGCGAGCGTGGCGGACGGCGGCAGCGCGTGTCCGCGGACGTCCGAGAAGGCTACCCCACCCTTTTCGATGACCGACCCGCCGGCGATCACGCGGGTGCGGCCGCCGCCGCCTTCGGCGCGCTGCCACTCGTCGGTGATGAACTTGGCTTGTCCGTCCACTTCCTCGAGGGTCGCGCAGAGGCGGTCCTGGAGGCCGGTCAGGTAGTTTCTGACGAGATCGGGATTCATCGTCTCCCAGCCAATCCGAGGAGAGCCCGCGGGTCAACGAAGCGCCGCGCCGACCCCTGAGAATCCACCGCGGCTTATTCCCCTTATGCGGACGCCGTCTAGGTAGTCCTTGCTGGAAACCCGCAAATCGGCAGGGTCGGGCGCAGGCCATGAACCCGGAATTCAAGATCCTCCTGCTCTTCTGCCTGGCCGGCGTCTTCGCCTTGGGTCTGCCCTGGCTGGCCTGGCGCCGGGTCCGGAGTCTCGAAAAGAAATATGGCCGAATCCTCCTGGTTCGCGGCGTGAGCGGCGCGCAGGCCGCCCGCATCGTGCTCCTCCGCGGGGAGGTCCCGCAGGTCGACGTCGACGAGAGCGATCTCGCAGTGACGGATTTCTATTCGGCCTTCGAACCGGCCATCAAACTGTCGAGCGGCGTCTACTCCGGCAAGCGGCTCTTCGACGTCGCGCGGGCCGCCCGCCTCGCCGGCCACGCCCTGCAGCATCGCGACCGCAAGCTCGGCGGCCTCGCGTCGTGGGATTCCTTCATGATCCTCTGGGGTAACGCCTGGCCGGTACTGCTGCCCCTCACGCTCATCGTCAGCAAAGGCCGACCGTGGGCCTTGATCGGCTTCGCCCTTGTCGCCATCGCCATCGCCATCGGCCACCTGCTCAAGCACACCCACGTCCAGGACGCCGCCCGCCGGGGGCGCCGCGAGCTGGACGGAGCCAAGCTGCTCGACGGACATCCGGAAAAGGAGGTCGATGCCGCCTTTCTGGCCGCCCGGTTGGACCACATGGCCCTGCCCTACTCGAAAACGTGGCTCCGGCTGCTGTTTTCCTGAGCGTCCGGGGACGGAGGAAACGGCAACTTCGCCTTCTCTCCGGTGTTATATCTGGTAACCTCTCCCACGACCATGAACCGACTCTACGCGATCCTCGCCCTAGCTTTGGTGGGTTACGGCGCCTACGCGGCCTACGAATGGGCCCAAGGCGACGAAGGCACGGTGGTGAAGAACACCGCCAAGCGCTCCGGCTCGCCGGTGACCAAACTCACGACCGAGACGGGGAAGCCACGCGCCGCCAAGGCGCTCAACCTCAGCCGTAAGGAAGACGTGGGCACCGACGTCGAGGAGAAGGACCTCGTCAAGCAGTCCAAGCCGGTCGCGGAGCTCGACGCGAAGTTCGCCACCTGGCGCGATGACGGCCGCAAGGCCGTGGAGGATATGTTCGGCGGCGATCGTCAGAAGATCGGCGATGCCTTCCGCGTGGCGATGGCCAATGATGAATTCCGGTCTAACTTCGGCCGCATGCGCGAGCTCGAGAACCAGTATCGCTCCGCTTCAGACGATCAGAAACAGGGCATCATGGACGAACTCTCGACGATCCGTAGCCGCGGGCTCGGCATGCTCAAGCAGGCCGCCGCCGGAGCGCCCCCTTCGAATCAGCCGACCGTCACGGTCACCGGCGGTGCCATCACCGTCCCCGGCACCGTGACGACGCCCGGCGCCGCGCCTGCCCCCGCGGCTCCGGCTCCCGCCGCGCCGGTGACGTTCGAATAAGCCGGCCCGCGCGCCGGCACCCCTTCCATGCTCGTTGCCCTCGCCCGCCGTCCGCTCCTCAGCGGGTTCCTCTTGCTAACTGCGATCTGTATCGCGCTGGCCTGGTTCTTCTCCGGACCGGACGAGGTGACCGCGCCGTCCGGACGCGTCGGGGGCGTCCGTGGCGACGCCGGCAAATCGACAGCCAAGGGAGCCGTCGGCACGCCGCGCAGCCTCCAAGGGCTTACGCTGGACAATCAGCCGGATATCTCTGCGGACGCCCGCACCCCGAACGTCCGCCGCGAAAGCATCATCCGCTTGGGCCTCGGCGAATTACAGGAGATGAAGCAGATGAACATCGCGGTCTTCGACGACGCGGCCAAGCGATGGAACGCGCAGCCGCGCGTGAAAGAGATCATCGCCCGATGGAAAGAAGTCGAAGAGACCTGGAAGACGCAGGATGACGAAGCCAAGGCGGCCGTGGTGCCGCAGATGGAAGCGATGTGGAAGGAAGCCCTCGGCCTGCTCCGTGAAGAGGTCGAGAAATCCGCCCGCGAAGCCG
>JBIKIO010000203.1:0-3042 GCA_044361555.1 Opitutales bacterium | reverse complement strand
CTCGGCCTCGAGTGATGTCCGCGCCCGTCCAGTCCGCGACGGCCCTCTACCTGCACGTCCCGTTCTGCGCGTCGTCGTGCGACTTCTGCTCATTCTACCAGGAGCAGCCCAAGCGCGGCGAGATCGACCGCTACCTCGCCGCCATCGAGCGAGAGATGGAACTTCACCCACCCGGCCGCGTCGAGACCGCCTTCTGGGGCGGCGGCACGCCGGGACTCCTGCCCGCGGAAGATCTATTAAGACTCGGCCACGCGATGACCAAGGCCGCCGGCCGCCCCGGCGAGTGGACCGTCGAGCTCGCCCCCTCTTCCGTGCGCGCCGACAAGCTCGCCGCGCTCAAGGAGATCGGCGTCACGCGCGTCTCGATGGGTGTGCAGAGCTTCGATGACGCCACGCTGGACGCGCTCGGCCGTCGCCACTCGCCCAAGCAGATCATGGAGGCCTGGGAGCTGATCGAGGCCGCCGGCTTCTCCTCGCGCAACCTCGACCTCATCTTCGCCATCCCCGGACAGGATGAGAAGCGCTGGACCGACGACCTAGCCCGGGCGATGGAACTCAACCCTGACCACCTCTCGACCTACTGCCTCACCTTCGAAGAAGACACCGCGATGTTCGTGAAGCTCTCGCAGGGCAAGGTGAAGATCGACCGCGAATTGGAAGCCTTTCTCTATCGCCGCACCTGGGAGACGCTCGAAGCCGGCGGCTACGCGCAATACGAGACCTCCAACTTCGCCCGGCCCGGCCATGCCTGCCGGCACAACCTCATCACTTGGGAGATGGGCTCGTGGATCGGTTACGGACCTTCGTCGTCTTCGCAGTGGGGCCACGTCCGCTGGACCAACCCGGCGAACCTCGACCAGTGGATCAAAGGCATCGAGGCGGGCCAGCCCGTGCGCGAGCAGGCGAAGGCGTTGAGCGCGCGTGACCTGCTCTGTGATGCCTTGGTCTTCGGCCTGCGCCTGAACGAAGGCGTCGACCCCTTCGCTCTCGCCGAACGCTTCGAGACCCCACTGCCGCAGGGCGTGCGCGACCTCTTCGCCGACCTCGTCGAGGAGGACCTCATGGAACTGGCCGGCACGCACTTCCGTCTGAACGGAGAAGGCCGCCTGCGGGCCGACGCCGTCGGCGTGGCCGTGCTGGAGAAATTCGACTGATGGACTACGCGCTCGGAGCAGCCTTCTTCTACGCTTGGTCGGTGACCTGTGCCCGTCGTAGCTCCGCGCACCACGGACCTGACCTCGCGAACCTAGGCCGTCTGCTGGTCGCGATCGTCATCGTCGGGCTCTTCGTCGCCTTCAGCGACCGACATCCGTTTTGCGCCGGCTGGGGCTGGCTCCTGCTCGGCGGCGTGCTCGGACTCGGCGTCGGCGACATCGCCCTCTTCCATGCGCTGCCGCGCATCGGCGTCGGGCTGACGATGTTACTCACGCAGTGCCTAGCCGCCCCAATCGCGCTCTTCCTTGAATATGAGATGCTGGGACATTCGCCTAACGGGTCGCAGCTGCTAGCGGCCCTCGTCATTCTGATTGGCGTCGCCGTCGCGCTCGGCGCTCCGGCCGAAGGCGACCCAGCGGACCGCCGCACCGGCGTCTGGCTCGGCGTCCTTTCGGCGCTCGGCCAGGCCTGCGGTGCGGTGAGTACGCCGATGGCCGCCGACGCGTGTCGGCGCGCCGGCGAATCCATGCCGGACGGCTTCGCGCAAGCCTTCATCCGCCTGCTCGGCGGCGTCCCCATCGTATTACTCTTCCTGCTCTGGTCTTCCCGCAAGGAAGGCCTGCTCGCGAAGGTGCGGCGTCCTTATGCTTTCACGTCCGCCCCTTGGTGGATGCTGATGAACGGCATCTCCGGGCCGGCGCTCGGTGTCGCCTGCTATCAGTGGGCCCTGACGCAGCACCCCGCAGCCCTGGTCCTGAGCGTAGTCGCACTGACGCCTCTCATCGGCCTCGTGATGCAGTGGATCATCGAAGGCCAGCGCCCCTCCTGGCGCCTGTGGCTCGGCGGCGCGGTCGCCATCCTTGGCGTCGTTCTCCTCCGGAAGCTCTAAGCCGAAGCCGCGTCGGACTTGCGCTCCTGCGCGTCGACCACCACGGTCGTCACCAGGTCCGAGCCGACGTTCGTCATCGAGCGCGCCATGTCGAGGACGCGGTCCACGCCGAGCACGATGCCGATACCTTCGGCCGGAATGCCGAAGGTGACGAGCAGGCCGGCGATGAGCGGCAAGGAGCCGCCGGGAATACCCGCGACGGCGACAGCGCTGAGGACGGATAAGAAGAGCAGCGTCAGCTGCTGGCCGACGGACAGGTCGACGCCGAAGACCTGGGCGACGAAGAGCACCACGCAGCCTTCATAAAGGGCCGTGCCGCTCATGTTCATCGTCGTGCCGAGGGGCAGCACGAAGCCGGCCACGCTCGGCTTGAGGCCGAGGGTATTCTTGGCGCACTCCAGTGCCGCCGGCAGGGTCGCGTTGCTCGAACTGGTCGAGAAGGCGGTGACCAATACTCCACGGATGTCGCGGAAGAACGCCAGCGGCTTGCGGTCTGTCCAGAGGCGCAGCCAGAGCGACATCGTCCCGAAGAGATGGAGAAGCATGACCGCCAGGCAACCGAGGGCGAAGACACCGAGCGCGATCAGGATATCCAGGCCGACCTTGACGATGACGCCGTAGATCATCAGCGGCACGGCGTAAGGCGCGAGCTTCAGGGCAAACTGGACGATACCCGTCATGAGCTCGGAGACGAGCTCCAGGGCCGAGAGCAGCTGCTGCCGCTTGGCTTCGACGAGCTGCGTGCCGACGGCGCCGACGAGTAACGCGAAGACGATGAGCGGCAGGATGGCGCCTATCATATTGTTTGAATGGCCGACGACGGCGCCGAAGAGGTTCTTGGGCATGAACATCTCCACAATCCCCGACAAGGACATCGCCGGCGTGGCCGCGGAGACGGCGACGTGCTTCTGCGCGGCGCCGCCGAACTCCTGCATGAGCATGGCCTTCGCGCCGGCATCGAGATGGTCTCCCGGCCGGAGCACGTTCATCATCAGCAG
>JBIKIO010000048.1:0-10016 GCA_044361555.1 Opitutales bacterium | reverse complement strand
AGCATGCGCTGTCCCGCCGCCAAGCCGCCGCCGTCACCGGGGGAGAGCCCCAGGAAAAGGGAGGAGATGAGCAGGATGATCGTGATGACGACCAGCAGCTCGATCAACGTGAAGCCCTTCCGGGCGAGGGAACGGGCGGACATTATTGGATGGCGAAGACCTGCGCGAAATCGGACGCACCTAGCCCGTCGAAGGACTCGAAGTCGTCGCCGAGGTCGGTGGTGTAGATGATGATGCGGGCCGGCAGACCGGTGGCGGTCGCGATGTTGCTGATCTCGTTGGGCAGGGAGATGGCTCCGCCCGGCACGGCGATATTGCGGATGCTGGTGTTATTATCGGTGTCGAAGATCACGCGGATCCGGCGGTTGCCGAAACGGTCCACGAGGCGGCTGGCGTCGCTGAAGTTGGTGGGGTCCTCGAAGTCGTCACGGCCGAAGGCCACGAATTCCTCGGCGTTGCGGTTCAAGGCCCGGCGGTCGGCCACGGCGAGGGCCGTCCCGGTCGGCTGGCGACCCGAAAGGGCGCGGACGAAGCGTCCGTTGACCGCCACATCGCCCATGTCGTGCAGGGTGTCGGTGGTGGTGCTGTAAGTGCCGCCGATATTAGGGTAGAAGCCGTAGGTCTGCTTGTAGCGCGCGATGCCGCTGGCCCACTGCGACATGGCCGTCTGAGCGGAGGACTGACGGGCGCGCTTGCGGATACCCCCGATGGCGGGGAACAGGGCGGCCGCCAGGACGCCGATGATGGCGATGGCGGTCAGCAGTTCGATCAGGGTGAAACCGGGGCGACGTCGGGAACTCATGGAAAGCAGGGAGGACTTTGGGGAACACCATTCTACGCCCCACCCCGCCGCCTTGAACAGCCAAAACCCTTGTTCAACGGAGGGTGATGAAGCAGCCCAAGGCGATACCGGTCGGCACAAGAGCCCAGAGGGCGAGCCGCCAAGGGGAGACCCCGGGGCCGAAATGGGGGGCTAGAATGGACTGACCCGCCGGATTCGGGGCGTTGGCGATGACGGTCAGGCCTCCACCGGCCAAGGCCCCCGCCACCACGGCATGCCGGAGGGCTTCGGCCACGGGTCCCGGAGTCGCCAAGGCCGGGACCTGGGCGGCGAGGTAGGTGATCGCGGCGTTATCGTTGAAGGAGGTCAGGACGGTCGCGACGGCCATGAGGGCGCCTTCGTTCAGGCGCATGATGACCGGGGAGATCCACCAGCCCTGGAGCCCGCCCAGGACGACCAGGCCGGCGAGGAAGAAGCCGACGAGCAAAGGTCCGCGCAGGCGCACGGGATCCTGCCACTGCGGGGTGGCGACGGTGAAGGCCAGGAAGACCAGGAACCCGCCGGTCATGAGGATCGGGCGATGCCCCCCGAGCATAGTGACCGTCCAGACCATCAGGAGCAGATGGACCACGGTCACCCAGACCGGAATCGACTCCCGCCGCGGCGCTTCCGTCTCATCGGCCTTTAACCGCGAGAGCTCACCCCGGAAGACGAGGAGATAGGTCAGGTTCGAGACGAGGATGGCGGTGACGGCGGCCCAACCGTAGTGAGCGAAGACGTCGGCCGTCGACCAGCTCCACTTGGAGGCGACCATGACGATGGGGGGCGCAGCGAAGTTCGTCAGTGCACCGCCGACGGAGATATTCACGAAGAGCAACGCCAAGGTGGCGTATTTGAGTCGGTCGCTGGGCCGCAGGGCGTAGAACTGCGAAGACAGCAGCAGTGCGCCGATCGTCATGGCGGCGGGTTCCGTGATCAGCGAACCGAACAAGGGCGCCAACGTCAGGATCACGAACCAGCGCGCCGCGGTGCCGTCGCCGAGCATCCAAGCCACACCCCCGAGCAGACGCGCGGCCAGCGCCATCACCGGGCGGGCGGCGGCGAGCGTCATGATGATGAAGACGAACAGCGGCTCGACGAACTTGGAGGCGCCGGCCGGCGCCAGGCCCGCGAACGTGGCCGCGTAATCGCCGCTTTCGACGTAACGGCAGGCGAAATCCCAGCCCTTGCCCGGCCACGCGATCAAGAGCCCGAAGAGCACGAAGGTCCAGATGCCGAAGACGGCTTCGACCTCGCCGAGGAGATGCATGCTCGCCGCGCGCAGGGAAGAAGACTCGCCGCGATCGTTGACCGGCGCCCGGCCCTCGCGGACAGCCGTGCGATGGGCCTCCTCCAGCTTATGCGCGGCGCGGGCGAAGAGCGGTGCCGAGAAAGCGTGCAGGATGGCGCACCCGAAGACCACCGTGGCGGCCAGCAGGAAACCATCCTGCCGGACGGCCTCCGCGAGTTGCGTCCAGAGATCGGGCGTCGTGGGCATGCCCCGACCCAAACCCGCCTCCTTAGGGTTGGCAACCTCGACCGACGCCTAACGTTTCGCCGGCTCGTCCGGCCGGGCTCCGCCCAAGGCACGGATGAGATCCACCTGGGCCCCGATGCGTTCCAGACGGACTTCCGCCACCGCGGCCAGCGACTCCGCCTGGTCACGTCGGGCGACGAGCAATTCGGAAGGCCCGGCCTGACCGGCGCCCTGCCGCGCTTCGGCGACCCGGAAAGCCTCACGGGCGGCGCGCGCACGACTCTCCGCCGCTTTCGCCGCGGCGGCGGTCTCACGGACGTCGACCAAGGCGTCGCGCACTTCCCGGAAAGCATTGAGGGCGGCCTGCTCGTAAGCCGCGGCCGCTTGGTTACGCACGGCCACCGCGGCGTCGACCCGCGCGGCGCCGCGGCCGGCGTCGAAGACGGGTAGCTGCAATCCGAGCCCGAGGGCCGAGGTGCTGTTGCGCGGACCGAAGAGCGATTCGAGATCCGGGCTTTCGGTGCCGAGCGCGGCGGTGAGGGAGAAGGTCGGGAAACGGGAGGCCTTCACGAAACCGATGCGGGCGTTGGCGGCGACGAGCGCCTGTTCCGCCGCGAGGACGTCCGGACGCTGACGCAGCAGTTCCGCCGGCAGGCCGGCCGCCACGGGCGCCGGCACGCGCAACGCGTCTCCGGCCCGAGGGGCGATGACGAGCGCGGGCTGGCCGGTGAGCGCGCCGAGCAGGTGCTCGGCCTGAGCCCGAGCCCGACGGGCCGCCGAACGGCGCGCGACGGCTTCGGCGCGTAATACCTCCGCGGCAGCGACCTCGGCCGGACCGGCGGCACCGACGCTCACGCGTCGGGCCACGAGAGTGGATTCGGCCTCGCGCGCGGCGAGAATCTCGGCGGCCGCGGTCGCGCGGACTTCGGCGGCGCGCAACTGGGCATAGGCGCGGACGACGGCGGCGCCGACGGCCAAGCCGACGACCCGACGACCTTCCTCGGCCTGGAGCAACTGGGCGCGCGCGCCTTCCTCGGCGCGGCGCAGCCGACCCCAGAAATCGAGTTCGAAAGCGGTCGACAAGGCGGCGCGCTGGTTGGTGCGGATGCGGCCGTTCAGCGCGAGGTTGGGATTGAAGCCGCCTTCGCTGATCTTGATCTGCTGTGAAGTCACGTTGGCGTCGACCTGCGGCAAGGACGCGCCGTCGACCTCGCCGAGCACGGCGGTGGCCTGCTCGATCCGCGCGACCGCCTGACGGAGGTCGGTGTTGGCCGCAAAGGCCTTGGCGACGAGCGCGTCGAGCTCGGGGTCGCCGAAAGATTTCCACCACTCGGCGCGGATGGCGGCACCGCCCTTCCCGACTTCGGGATACGCGGCGGCCGTGGGCGTCACGGGACGCTCGTAGTCGGGACCGAGGGCGCAGCCGGCGAGCAGGCCGGCGACGAGGAACAGGGAGCAGGCGGGCTTCATGGCTGGACGACGGCCTTCTCCTTGCGGCCGGAAAGGAGATGGAAGAACCAAGGGATGAAAAGCGTGGCCACGAAGGTATCGAGGAGCATGCCCCCGAGCACGCCGGTGCCCATCGATTGGCGCGCCGCGGCGCCCGCGCCGCCGGCGAAGGCCAGCGGGACGACCCCGAGCACGAAGGCCAGCGAGGTCATGACGAGCGGGCGGAGGCGCATGCGGGCCGCCTCGATGGCGGCCTCGACCGCGGAACGCCCGGCGCGCCGCGCGCTTTCGGCGAACTCCACGATGAGGATCGCGTTCTTGGCCGCGAGGCCGATGAGCGTGACCAGGCCGATCTGGAAATAGATGTCGTTGGGCATGCCGCGCACGAAGATCGCAAGCAGCGCCCCGAGCAGCGCGAAGGGCACGGTGAGCAGCACGCCGAGCGGCAGGGCAAGGTCTTCGTAGAGCGCCGCGAGAATCAGGAACACCATGAGCAGCGCCAGCAGGAACGCGGGCAACGCCGAGGTCGCCGCGCGCTTCTCCTGGAGGGCCTGCGCGGTCCAGTCGATGCCGTAGCCGACGGGCAGGAGGTCTTCGGCGATCTGCTCGACGAGCGCGATGGCCTGGCCCGAGCTCACGCCGGGCGCCGGCGCGCAGATCAGGCGCGCGGACAGGAAGCCCATGTGCCGTTCGAGCTGCTCCGGACCGGCCGAAGGCTTGAAGTTCACGAAGGTCGAGAGCGGGATCATCTCGCCGTTGCCGGCGCGCACGTGCACGCGGCCCGCCGCGGTGGCGTCCATGCGGTCGGCGGCCTCGGACTGGACGAGCACGCGATAGGTCCGGCCGGCCAGCGTGAAGTCATTGGCATAGACCACGCCGATCGTGGCCTGCAGGGCCTCATGCAATTCCGGCAGCGAGACGCCGAGCGAGGAGGCACGGACCTCATCGACCTCCGCCAGCACCTGCGGGACGGAGGGACGGAGGAAGACGCGGATGCCGGTGAGCTCCGGGCGGGCGCGCAGGGCGGCCTCGAGCTTCTCGATGTTCGCCGCGAGCCGGGCAGGGTCGTCATCCTCCTTGGCCTGCAGGTAGAATTCGAAGCCGCCGGCGGTGCCGATGCCGCGGATGGCGGGCGGATTGACCACGAGGCACATGCCGTCGGGCTGCGTCATGCCGATCGCGTTGAGCTGACGCGCGAGGGCCTCGCCGCCCGGCGGACGCTGTCCGAAATCTTTCAGGGGCAGGAAGATCGTGCCGGAGTTCGTGCGCTCGCCGCCGCCGAGGAGGTCGAAGCCGCTGATGGCGAAGGTGTGGCGGACCGCGGGATTCGCACGCAGCTTGGGCGTGAGGTCGTCCATGAACGCCTTCGTACGGTTGATCCCCGCGCCGTCCGGGAGCGCCACCATCGCGAGCAGGTAACCTTGGTCCTCGGGCGGCAGGAAGCTGCGGGGGATCGACACGACGAGCGCGACGTTGGCGAGGATGATGGCGGTGAAACCGCCGGCGGCCGCGCGCGGGTGGGCGATGAGCCAGCGGACCACGCGGCCGTGCCAGGCGGCGACGTGGCCGAAGCCGCGGCCAAAGCCGTCAACGAGCCAGGCGAGCCGGCCGGCGGACGCACCGGGCGCATGCGGCTTGAGCAGCAGGGCACAAAGGGTCGGCGTGAGCGTCAGCGCGACGAAGCCGGACAGGATGACCGAGAGGGCCACGGTGACGGCGAACTGACGGTAGAGCACGCCTGCGATGCCACCGAGGAAGGCGACGGGCAGGAAGACGCACACCAGCACGCAGACGATGGCCACGATCGCACCGGCGACCTCGCGCACGGACTCCTTGGCCGCCTCGAAAGGACTCATCCCCTGCTCGCGCATGAGGCGCTCGGTGTTCTCGAGCACGACGATCGCGTCGTCGACCACGATGCCGATGGCGATGACCATAGCGAAGAGCGTCAGGATGTTGATGCCGTAACCCATGACCCACAGGCCGGCGCAGGCGCCGATCAGCGAGACCGGCACGGCGATCATCGGGATGAGCGTCGCGCGCCATGAGCCAAGGAAGAGGAAGACGACGAGCGCGACCAGACAGGCGGCTTCGAAGAGCGTGTTGCGCACCTCGCCGATGGCGGAGCGGACGAAACGCGTGGTGTCGAAGGGGATCGCGTAGGCGACGTCGGGCGGGAACTGCCGCGTGAGCTCGTCCATGCGCTTCACGATGCGATCGGCGGTCTCGAGCGCGTTGGAACCGGTCTGCAGGAACACGCGGATGCCGGCCACGGGCTTGCCATCGAGCATGCTCAGCTGCTCGTAACTCTGCGAGCCGAGCTCCACGCGGGCGACGTCGCGGAGACGCAACGCGCCTTCGCCGGCGCCGGCGCGGAGGACGATCTCGCCGAACTGCTCCGGGGTGGCAAGGCGGCCGCGGGCCACGACGGGCACGACGAAGGCGGCGTCGACGGACGGCTCCTGACCGAGGCGGCCGACGGCATATTGGGTGTTCGTCGCGCGGATGGCGCGGACGACCTCGGCCGAACTCACGCCGAGCGCGGCCATGCGGTCCGGCCGCAGCCACACGCGCATGGCGTAGTCGCGGGCGCCGAAGACGCCGACGTCGCCGACGCCCGGGAGGCGCTTGAGCTCCTCGACGACGGTCGACGAGGCGTAGTTGCTGAGGAAGACGGAATCGCGCGTGGCGTTGGGCGAGACGATCGAGACCGACATGAGGATGTCGTTCGAACGCTTCTTGGTGATGACGCCGAGACGACGCACCTCCTCGGGGAGACGGGGCTCGGCCAGCTTGACGCGGTTGGCCACGAGGATCGTCGCCATGTCCGGGTCGACGCCGTTCTCGAAGGTGACGGTGATGCTCAGCGCGCCGCTCGACGAGGCGTTGGAAGAATAATAAAGCAGGCCTTCGACGCCGTTGATCTGCTCCTCGAGCGGCGCGGCGACGTTGTTCACCAACGCCTCGGGCGAGGCGCCGGGGTAGCTCGCGACGACCGTCACGGTCGGCGGCGCGATCTGCGGATACTGCGAGAGCGGCAGATTCAGCAGCGCGAGGCCGCCGATCAGGACGATGACGATGGAGAGGACGGCCGAGAAGATCGGCCGGCGGATGAAGAAGTCCCAGCCCATTTACTTCTTGGCGGGAGCGACGACGACCGGAGAGCCCGGACGCAGCTTGTGCAGCTGGTTGAGGATGACGCGATCGCCGGCGCGCAGGCCGGCGAGGATGACGATGTCCGCGCCCTGGGTCTCGCCCAAGGTCACGGTCCGCGCTTCGGCGCGGTCACCCGCGCCGATCACGAAGACGGAACGACCCGACGGAGCCTGCACCAAGGCCTGCTGGGGGACGAGGAAGGCGTCCTTGGCCTTGCCGCCGGTGATGCGCACGCGCACGAACTGGCCGGCGAGCAGCGCATCGTCCGCATTGGCGAAACGCGCCCGCAGTTGGACGGTGCCCATACGGGTGTCGACCTGCGTGGCCGCGAAGTCGATCTTGCCGCGCACGGGATGGACCGAACCGTCGGGTCGCAGGAGCGCGACGTCGGCGCCCGAAGCGCCCGCGGCGCCGGCCGGGAAGAGACGGTGAAAGTCAGTTTCCGCCAGGCCGAAACGCGCCCAGACCTCATCGGCGCGGACGACGGTGGTGAGCAGGCCGTCCGGTCCGATCGGATTGACCAGGGCGCCTTCCGTGCGGAGACGACGGCCGGCCACGCCGGCGATGGGCGAACGGACTTCGCAGTAATCAAGATCCAGCTTGGCGAGCTCGGCGCGGGCCGCGGCGGCATCACGCGCCCCGACGGCGGCGGCGACCTGCGCCTGGGCGTCATCGGCTTCCTTGCGGCTCGCGGCCTTCTGCTTGAAGAGCGTGGCCTGACGCGCGGCCTCGGCGGCGGCCTGCTGCGCGCGGGCGGTCTCCTGGGCGAACTGCGCGCGCGCGAGCGCGTGGGCGGCGGCATAGGGAGCAGGATCAATGCGGAAAAGGAGGTCGCCGGCCTTCACCTTGGCGCCTTCGGCGTAGTCGACGGTCTGCAGGATGCCCGTGACGCGCGCGCGGACTTCCACCTCGCGGACGCCTTCCACCTGCGCCGGAGACACGGCCTGCTGAGCGAGGTCGGCGGGGGTCACCGTCACGATGGCGACGGGTAATGGGCCGGCGATCGGCGGGGCGCTCTCCTGGCGACAGCCGACGAGGGCCAAGAAGGCCGCGGCGAGCAGAAGACGCTCGACAGATAGGGGTTTACATACAGACATGTATGTAAATCTAGACACCCCCTCATGGCTCGCAAGACCAAAGCCGAAGCGGCTCAGACCCGTGATCGAATCGTCGTCTGCGCCCGCGAGGTCTTCAGCCGCCACGGGGTGACGAACACCTCGCTAGAAGAAATCGCCAAAGAGGCGGGGGTTACCCGCGGGGCCGTCTATTGGCATTTCCGGGATAAGGCCGATCTTTTCATGGCGGTCCGGCAGCAGACGGGGGTCCTGCTCCGCTTTCCGGACGAGAGCGTCGGCGACCCCTTGCGCCGGATCGAACTCGGCCTGCAATCGGCGCTGAACCGCCTGGCCGAGGAGAAAGCCGCTCAGGAGACTTATGAAGTCATGCTCTGGAAGTGCGAATACATCGGCGCCTTCGCCGGGGTGCGCCAGGACCTGATGACGGCAGGCCACCAGTTCCTGGCCGACACGACCGTCCTCTACATGGCCGCCAAGAAGGCGAAACTCACGCCTCCCGGCTTCGACCCCAGCCTGTCCGCGCAGGAAACCTTCTGTTTCTACGCAGGGTTGCTGAAGCTCTGGCTGGCCGACGAGTCCGGCCGAGCCCTCCGCGGAGACGTCCATCGCCTCATTTCCAGCCATGTCGCGAGCCGCCGCCGACCGCCCGCGCAGAAGGCGGTTTGACTGAGGCTGACGAGCGGATTAGAAACCTGCCCGTGAAGGTCTTCCCCGCCCTGCTCGCTTTCCTGACGGCCCTGACGGCCGCGGCCGCGCCTGCGCCAGATGCCCCGCAGACGCTGCCGATCCTCTACGATCAACCAGGCGACCGCTACATCCTCCGCATCGACAACCGGCGCTACCAGATGCCATATCCGACCAAGGACGGCATCGCGCGATTGATGGCCGGCGCCAACTATCCGCGGACGAAGCTGCTCTTCGACGAATACAAACGTTCGCTCGAAGAGCGCGCGAAGGCGGAGTCCACCATCCGCAGCGCCCAAGCCAACCTCACGCGTGAGAACGAACGCGTCGCCCGGCTCAACCGCAGCCTGGATTCGCTGCGCAACCAGCTCGCCCTCCTGCGCAGTCTGCCCAACGTCGACCTCAACGAGATCTTGTTCCTCCAGAACCAGATCCGCGCCACCGCCGCCTCGATCGCGTCCGCCGAAGCCCAGGAAGCCAAGGCCGCCGCGGCGCTCGACCGCACCCAAGGCTCCGCCGAGGCGACCTTGGTCCGCGCCGACAAGGCCCGCGACGCCTACGTGGCCGCGCTGACCGAGTATGAGAAGCCGCTCTCCGAGATCCGCGCGCTGGCGATGTCCATCGGCTCGGCCCTCTGAATCTTACCCCATGCGCCCCGCCTCCGCCCTCCTCCTCGCCCTCCTCTGCGTCGGCGCCGCCAGCTTCGCTCAGCAAACCAAGCCCGCCGCGAAAACTCCGGCCGCTAAGGCCGCGCCGAAGTCCGTCGACCGTTTCGCGGTCCCGGCCGATGAGAAGATCGCCTGGCATGACGTCCGCTCGACCGACCTCGAAGGCCGCGCCTTCCCCGACGCCGAGCGCAAGAGCTACTTCGACCGCCTGCCCGCCGAGGCCGACGGCAAGGTCACGCCCGCGGTCTGGGGCCTCAGCCGCGACAGCGCCGGCCTGATGTTCCGCTTCCGCACCGACGCCACGACGATCTTCGCGCATTACAAGGTGACCAAGTCGCAGCTCGCGATGCCGCACATGCCCGCCACCGGCGTCAGCGGCCTCGACCTCTACGCCCGCGATAAGGACGGCAAATGGCGCTGGGTGCAGGTCGCGCGCCCCGGCGCGCAGGAGATGAAGCTCCGCCTCGCCGACGGCCTGGACGCCGGCGAACGCGAATACGCGATCTACCTGCCGCTCTACAACGGCGTCGAATTCCTCAACGTCGGCGTACCCGAAGGCAAAAAGTTCACCGGTCTCAAGCCGCGCGCGAAGCCCGTCGTCTTCTACGGCACCTCGATCACGCACGGCGCCTGCGCCAGCCGCCCCGGCATGGTGCACACGGGCATCCTCGGCCGCCGCTTCGACG
>JBIKIO010000202.1:0-3059 GCA_044361555.1 Opitutales bacterium | reverse complement strand
CCAGGACGAGCTTGAGCTCGGGAGCGGTGACGACCTCGCGGACGACGTGGATGATGTTGTCGCCGACGATGCCTTCGGCGGCGGAGAAATAACCGATGGCCATCTTGACGATCCAGCGGTCGATCTCGGTGATCTGACCGGTCTGGTCGCGCCACTGTTCGCAGTCCTTCTGCATCGGGATATCCTCCGGCTCCCAATGGTTGTTCTTCATCGTGCGATAGAGATCGTACGCCCACTGGTACTTCAGCGGGAGGATGTTGAAGAACATCGATTCGCGGCCGTTGATGACGCGCTTGTTGGCGAAGGCTTCTTCGGCCTTGGTCTTATCGAGGACGAAGGTTTTCTGACCTACTTTGATGGTGATGGATTCCATGGTGGAGAGTGGGGAAAAGTACCTAGTTAGTGGCCTGGAAGGGCCGCTAGGTGATTGGTATGTCCGGAAGTAAAATACTAGATGTAGTGGCTGCAAATTTATTTCACCACTAGATGTAGTGATTTTACGCAAGCCACTGTCATTCGTGCACTTAGGTAAAAAACTTTATTCACAATCGGGGTTTTTGACGGATTTTTGATAACAGGGCGGCTTTAGGGTCTATCCCTCAATAAAATCGCGGGTCTCCCCGTCGGGCAACCGTCACTTGTTGGTCTTGCTCACCGCTGGGAACGACCGCGGTGGCCGGGGATTGCCCGCCGCCCTGCCCTGCCCCAGCATCCGGCCATGCCTTCGGCCGATCCCGCTCCTCCGACCACGTCTCCGGTCGGTTTCCTCGAGGCCAGCTGGGCGCCGGAAGCGCTCACGGAACGCGGCTGGCGCGGCGCGGCGAAGACGCTCTGGCGCATGCTCGCGACGACCTGGCACGGCGTCATCACGCATCGCCTGCCGCAGCAGTCGGCGGCGCTCACTTACTACACGCTGATGTCGCTGGGGCCGCTGCTCGGCCTCGCGCTCACGGTCTCCGGCTTCATCCTGTCGCGCACCGACGCGACGCAGGACAATCCCGCGAAGCGCGCGATCGTCGCCGCGGTGGAATACGCCGCGCCGCAGATCGCGGCGAAGGCGGCGACGACGGACCACCATCCGACGCTGCGTGAGATCAACAAAGACCTCGACGCGCTCGTCGACCGGCTGTTGAAGACCGCCGCGAGCGGCGAGGCCGGCGTGATCGGCCTGCTGCTCATCCTCGGCCTCGCGGTGCTCATGCTGAGCCGCGTGGAGGATGCGTTGAACGGCATCTGGGGCGTGCGTTTCGGCCGCAGCTGGCGCGATCGTTTCGCGAACTACCTGCTCTTCTTCGTGCTCTTCTTCCTGGTCGGCGCGGCGACGCTGACGATGCTCTCGGCAGCCTCGCTCGCGGCCTCGTTCGGCGCGGGCGCGACGTGGCTGGCGGGCTGGTTCCACCGCCTGCCCGGCGGCGAATGGCTCACGGATTTCTTCAGCGGCGGCGGCCCGCTCTTCGTCTCGCTCACCATCCTGACGCTCGCGTTCGCGGCGTTCAACCGCATGATGCCGAACGCGCGCGTTCGCTGGAGCGCGGCGCTCATCGGCGGTCTCGCGATCGCCGTGCTCGTCGTCTGCAACCATCGGCTGGCCGCGCTCTATGTCGGCAAGGTCACGGAGCTGCAGAGCCTGTACGGCGAACTCAGCATCGTGCTGGTGCTGATGTTCGGGACATACCTCAGCTGGCTCTTCGTGCTCATCGGCGGACAGGTCGCCTACGCCTTCCAGAACCGGCGCACGCTCGCCCGACATAAGTCCTGGGAAGCGCTGAGCCATCGGGCCCGCCGCACGCTGGCTTTCCTCTGCGTCGCCGAGACCCTGCGGCGCTACCGAGACGGTCGCACCGGCCCGACCGCCGACGACATCGGCGCGAGCGCCCGGGTGCCGGCCGCCGTCGCCGAAGGCTGTCTGCTGATGCTCCGCGAGACCGGCCTGCTGTCGTTGGAGTCCCGCACCAGCGGCCACAAGCCGGCCCGGCCGCTCGAGGCGATGACCGTCGCTCAATTCTGGGCCGTCGTGGACAGGCATGCGACCGGACGGGCCGGCGACCTGGACCTGAGCGCTGACCCGGCCGCGCGCGCACATGACGCCGTCGAAGATCGCCTCAGCCTGCTGGCCGGCGGTGGCGTCACCTTGGGAGAACTCGCCGCCCGCGGCTAAGCCCATGCGTCCCCCGGAACTGGCAGGCGTCATCCGGCGGCGGATCCTGGTGAACTTCCGGGCGGACCCCACGGTCGTCCGACGCCTGCTGCCGGCGCCGTTCCGCCCGAAGGAGCACGCGGGATACTCCCTCGTGGGCATCTGCTTGATCCGACTCGAATCGATCCGTCCGACGGGGTGGCCCGCCTGGTGCGGCCTGAGCAGCGAGAATGCCGCCCACCGCATCGCGGTCGAATGGGACGATGCGGGCCGGCGGCGCGAAGGCGTCTTCATTCCCCGACGGCACACGGGGTCGCGCCTCAACCAACTGGCCGGAGGGAAGGTCTTCCCCGGTCAACAGCGGGGGGCACGGTTCCGCGTCGAAGAATCGGGCGCGCACATCAGGCTGCGCATGGAGTCCGGCGACGGACGCACGCAGGTCGAGTTCGCCGGGACGGAAGCCGAAGGCCTGCCCGTCGGTTCGTGTTTCGCCTCCTTGGCGGAAAGCTCCGCCTTCTTCGCGGCGGGCGCCGTCGGCTACTCCGCGAACCACGACGGGGCCCGGGCCGACGGACTGGAGCTCGTGACGGACCGATGGGCGGTGCGCCCGCTGCGGGCGGAGACGGCGCGCTCGTCATTCTTCGACGACCTGGCGATCTTCCCGGCCGGCAGCATCACCTTCGACCACGCGTTGCTCATGCGGGACATCCCGCATCGCTGGAAGGCGTTGCCCGGACTGCCGCTCGGGGCCCCGGACTGCGGCCGCTGAAACGAGGGCCGGGGCGGGGCGCCCGTCCGCGACCTCCGTAAATGAGGGGACCCCGATCTCCTTGCGGAGACCGGGGTCCGTAAACCTGGCGATGACCTACTCTCGCACACCAGCGGGGGTGCACTACCATCGGCGGCTGCATGCTTAACTATC
>JBIKIO010000201.1:0-3064 GCA_044361555.1 Opitutales bacterium | reverse complement strand
CGAGTTCCTTGGGCAGCATGCCCTTGTCCTTGGTCGGCTTGGCGAGCCAGGCTTCGAAGGCCTTGGTCTGGTGCGCGGCGAAATCCTTGTTCTTCGCGTCGAAGTCCGCCTGCAGGCGGGCGAGTTCCGCGGCTTGTTCGGGGGAGGGCGCTTCGACGACGGTGGTGTCGAGACGGAAGCGGCTGCGGCCGCCGGTCTGCGTCGGGCCTCCGCCCGGGACACCGCGTTCCTTCACGTGGTTGAAGGCATCGAGCCACTGGTAATAATCCTTCTGCCTGATCGGATCGTATTTGTGGTCGTGGCACTGCGCGCAGGCGACCGTGAGCCCGAGCCAGGTGGTCGTGGTGCTCTCGACCCGGTCGAAGAGGCTGACGAAGCGCTGTTCCTCGGCGATGTTGCCGCCTTCGCCGTTGAGGATATGATTACGGTTGAACGCCGTGGCGATCTTCTGGTCGGGGGTCGCGTTCGGCAGCAGGTCGCCCGCGAGCATCTCGGTGCTGAGCTGATCGAAGGGCTTGTCGGCATTGAGGTTCTTTACCAGCCAGTCGCGCCAGACCCATTGGAAGGTGTCGCCGTCCTGTTGGAAGCCGTTGCTATCCGCATAGCGCGAGGCATCGAGCCAGGGCAGGGCCATACGCTCGCCGTAGTGCGGCGAGGTCATCAGGCGGTCGACTTGCTTCTCGTAGGCGTCCGGGGAATTGTCGGCGAGGAAGGCGGCGGTCTCTTCCGGCGTGGGTGGCAGGCCGGTGAGGTCGAGCGACAGGCGGCGCAGCAGCGTGGCCTTGGGGGCTTCGGGCGAGAGGTTCAGCCCAACTTTGGCGAGTTTCTCGACCACGAAGGCATCGATGGGATTCTTCTCGCCGTTGGCAGGCAGGGCGGGACGGACCGGCGTCACATACGCCCAGTGCTCCTTATACTCGGCGCCCTCGGCAATCCAGCGGCGGAGGATTTCCTTCTGCGCTGGGGTGATCGTGCGATGCGAGTCCGGCGGCGGCATCACTTCGTCGGAATCGGTCGAGACGAGTCGCTTGATGAGTTCGCTGGCTTCGGCGTCGCCCGGGACGAAGGCCTTTTTCTCCAACGCCGCGGCACGGACGTCGAGGCGTAGCTTGGCCTTGCGCTTGTTGCCGTCGGGTCCGTGGCAGTAGAAACAGTTCTCGGAGAGGATCGGGCGGACGTCTTCGTTATAATCCACCTTCGCGCCCAAGGCGGGTAGGGCGGCGAGGAGCGCGACGAGGATGGGGCTGATCCGGGGCATGGGGGAGATTTTAGCAGGTGAAGCCCGCCCGAGGAATGGTCGGGGGCGATGGCTAGGTTGTAGAATACGACCTTGGGGTGATTTACAGACAGCCTTTGCGTCGGCTGGTTTCAATCACCGACTGGCCTATCGAGGCCGGCGTGTGGAAACACGCTACTATTCGCTGGAAAAGGAGAGTGGGCCGACTTGAAGGCCTTCTCCTCAACCGCACCAGAACTGCGGATTACGGTTTTCAGCGGACTTGGCGGCGAGCATCGCGTGGGGCCGGGGGCCGGACTGAAGGCCTTGCATGATGCCGCGCAGCTGGCGGCGTCTTTCGAACAGCGGGGTCTGCCGACCGAAATAGGCCAATAGCTCGGCGGCGGCCGCCTGCGTGGGTTCTCCCCAATAGCTCGCATGGGTCGACCATAGCGCGGCCGCCTCGACGACGCTGGCCTTGACCCAGTTTGCCGTGTCCGTGGTCCAGGTTTCGTAGCTGGCCAAAGGCGGGAACAGCGGCGCATCGATGCTGAGATCGGCTCCTTGAAGCACGGCGGGAAGGATTTTGCCGAGGATCGATACGGCGAGTCCGCGCTGTCCCCATGCCCGGAGGACGCGCGCGGCGGTGAGGCATCGCGCCAGGCTGGCCGGGCCGGATACGACCGATCGAGCGAGCTGCGCGGCTTCTTCCAGCGCCGCGCAGCGTATGGCGCCGGACAGCGCGGGATTGTTCGCGCATACCCAGCGGCGCAGAAGCAGGAGGTACGGATCCTGCGCGGGGGCGGCCGCCAGCCAGGCATCGAAGAAGGTGGCGTGGGGCGCCAAGACAGGGATGGCCCGGATGGCCGCGGAGACTTCCTCGATGCTGGCGATGGCTTTCTCGCCTGACTTAGCGGCGCGCAGCAGTCCTCTGGCCGCGAGTCGCTCCGCGCGATCCGCTTTGCACGCGAAGAGGTTGAGTTGGTAGGAATCCACCTGATCCTTGTCGAAAGGCGTCAGGACGCCAAGTTCGGGGACGAGGCGGTAGAGCGCGTAGCCTAGTTCCTCGAGCATGGACGCGGCCGCGTAATCGAATGTATTGGCGGCCTTGATCTCCAGCATCACCAAGGGGGATTGCTGGGCGAAGAAAGCGCGCCCGCCTCGGATGACCTGGGCTTCATGCCCTTCGACATCGAGCTTGATGAAGTCGACGGCATCGAAGCCGTGCTCGGCGGCGAGCAAGTCCAAGGGAGCCATGGCGACATCGAGCGTGCCCCGCTCGGCGTCGACGCGGTTGAGTTCGCTGCTTGCCTCGGACATGAGCCTGCCACGACCGCTCTCCGCGCCGACGGCGGTCTCGAGCAGGGTGACTTGGGCGAACTGATTGAGGCGGATGCTCTCACGAAGGAGGGCGCAGGTCTCCGGAGTGGGTTCGAAGGCCCAGACGCGCGAGCCGGGGCCGGCCGCTTGGGCGTAGCTCAAAGCGTAGAAGCCGAAACTACAGCCGATATCGAGCATCCGCCCTGCGGGTTCGGCGACGCGGGCGATGAAGTCGGCTTCGTCTTCGAACCAGTTTTCTTTTTCGAGGAAGACGTGGGTGGAGATATGAGTCAGCTGCGCCGGTAGGCAGAGTCGGATGCCTTGGGCTATTTCAATGGCAAGCATGCGTGGGTCCGGCGAGGGTGGTCGCGCGGATGGAGTGGTATGGCATGGGCCGCCCTATGTCCACGCGTTTGCCCGGTATGTCATCGCCGGGCGGGTGCTCCGTAGGTCGGAAACGTTGGCCCGACTTGGTTTGGGGTTGCTGGCAGGGCTGGCTCGGTTGTCATTCTGACCCGTGCGCCTTCT
>JBIKIO010000200.1:0-3084 GCA_044361555.1 Opitutales bacterium | reverse complement strand
CTCGCCGCCGACCGGTGAACTCTTCATGGGCTTGGTGGACGTCACGCGGGCCCGCACATAAAGTTCGTCACCCTTCAGGACGTATTCGGCCTTAGTTCCTTTGACGGCAGCCAAGACCGCTCCGACGTCGGCGCTATATTTACGCGTCACCCGCAGCTCGCTGCCATCGGCCGCCTTCACGGCGACGGTCTTCCGGTCGTATCCTTTGCGGGTGCCGATGAATTCGATGACATATCCGACACCCGGCTGGGCCTTGATCTCGAGTTCGATTCGTCCGGCACCCGACTTCAGGGCAGAAAGCTCGACCCCGGTCGAAGCATAGAAATCCCCTTTCTCCATGGCGGCGATGAGCGAGGTGGCGCTGAGATCATTGGCTCTGACCATGACCCAACCTCGCCCCGACAGGCTGGCCTTAGGAGCCGCCGTGTGGTAATTGTGAGAATCATCGGTGGCCAATCCGAACATGACGGGCTTGCCCAGGTGGCCGAGGCGCTCGGCGAGGACGATATCCCAGACCCGCTCGGTGCCGGCATGGAGCTCATCGCCCTGATTGAAGACCGTCGGGTGGCCGTTGTAGACTTCGAAGAACTGCTCATGGTCGATCTGCATGAGCTCCTCGGCCGTGATCGCCCACTTGAAGTTCGGGTGATTGAGATGCGCGAACATGGGTACTCCGGTCCTTACTCTCTGCGCATGCACGGCATCGAAGGCATGCTGGAGCGCCTTGATGATCTGCGGGCTGGTGGTGGTATCGAGGGTCTTGTCCGGCAGGATGAGTTCCTGGATGTTCGTCGCGTTGACGTGCACGTTCTTGTCCGTGATCTCCTCGCTGGGGATCAGCAAGAAACGGCCAGGCACCTCGAGCTTGGGCTTCATCTCCGTCAAGGTGCGCAGCCGGACTTCCTTCTGTTCGCCCTCGCCGCGGACGATGACCCACTCCTTGCCGAACCGCTGGAGATACTTATCCAGGGCCACAGCGCCGGTCTTCGATTTATGGACCTTCAGCCATTTATCGTGGTCGGCGATGATGTTGTGGTCCGACAGCGCCAGAAAATCATAACCGTGACTCTTATACCAATCGGCGACCATCTCGGGGAAATCATCCCCGTCACTCCAATAGGTATGCGTGTGCAGATTGCCCTTGTACCAACGCGCCTCCTCGGCGGCGGACAGGACGGAACATACGGCCAGGCCGCAGACAGCAAGCAGACGGATCAGGGGCATACCTCAAACAACACCAAACGGATGACTGAGTCGAGTGCAGGGTCGATGACAGCATCGAGGACTGAATCGATTATTACAGCCACCCCGCCACCCCGCAGCAATTCACGGCTCAAAGGGAAACCGGAAACCGGGATATATGCTTCTGGCTTGGGTAGGGACGCGTCGGCGACGCGTCCGCGGTCGCGACACCGTCGCGCCCCTACCTAACCTTCGGCCCCCATGCTACCGCCTTTGTTTGTGCCTTTGGTAGGGTTGAGCGCCCTCGCTCAACCGCGGCTGATCAAGGGTGATCAGCCCTACCGGAGTTCTCCCTTTCCAGCGTGCCAACTATTCTTGTCTCCCACCTTTGCACCTTTGCACAGGCCGTAGGCCGATTTGCACCTTTGCACGGCATTGTCCTGCCCTCCTGTCCTCGAACGTGCCTCCCATGCCAACGTGTCAACTTGCCAACCTGCCAGCTATCGGCGTCTGGCCAACCGGCCAACTGATCAACCGATCAACTAGTCTCGCGTCCCACCTTTGCACAGGCCGTAGGCCGATTTGCACCTTTGCACATTTTTGCCTACCCCCACCCCTGCCCCAACCCCTTACCCTAATCAGAATCAATCCTTCATCTTTCATCCCTTATCTGCCATCTGTCATCCGCACTCTGTCATCTTCTCCCATGCCCCCCACCCGCCACATCGCCGTCCTCGGTGGAGGAGCCGCCGGCTTCTTCGCGGCGATCACCTGCGCGGAGAAGCTGGGTAAGGATGGCTCAGTGACCCTTTTCGAAGCCACTCCTCACCTGCTCGCCAAGGTGCGCATCTCGGGCGGGGGGCGTTGTAACGTCACCCACTCCTGCTTTGAGCCGGCCGAACTAGTAAAGAAATACCCCCGCGGCGGCCGTGAGCTGCTCGGCGCTTTCCACCGCTTCCAGCCCCGGGACACGATCGAGTGGTTCGCTTCCCGTGGCGTGGCGACGAAGACCGAAGAAGATGGCCGCATGTTCCCGACGACCGATGACTCCGCCACGATCGTCGACTGCCTGATGTCCGCCGCCGCCCGCGCCGGAGTGAGCATCCGCCTCTCCACCGCCGTCCGCTCCGCAGTCAAGCAAGGTGCGACTTTCCAACTGACCCTAGGCACCGGCACCGTTGAAGAATTCGGCCGAGTCATCGTCGCCACGGGCGGCAACAAAGCTTCCGGCGGCCTGGCCATCGCCGAATCCTTCGGCCACGCGATCGTTCCTCCGGTCCCCTCGCTCTTCACGTTTCATATCACCGACTCCCGCCTGACCGACCTCTCCGGTATCTCGGTCGAGAACGCCGGCGTGACGGCGCCCGGCACGAAACTCAAGACCGACGGCCCCGTCCTCATCACCCATGCGGGCCTCAGCGGCCCCGGCATCCTCAAGCTCTCCGCCTGGGGTGCCCGCGATTTCGCCGAAAAGAACTAC
Organism: Opitutales bacterium; assembly: GCA_044361555.1. Classification (GTDB taxonomy): domain Bacteria; phylum Verrucomicrobiota; class Verrucomicrobiia; order Opitutales; family UBA953; genus UBA953. The sequence goes on along the minus strand of JBIKIO010000200.1, from coordinate 422 downwards.
GCCTTCCCGGTCGCGCTCAACTGGGTCCCGCCTCACACCCGCGACTCCCTGATTAAGGCCTTATCGGTCGTCCGCGAACAGAACGCCCGCAAGCAGGTGACCACCTTCAGTCCGGTCGCCATGCCCCAACGCCTCTGGGAGCGCTTCGTGGTCGCCGCCGGCATCCCCACCACCACCCCTTGGGCCCACGTCAGCAATCCCTCGCTCCAAGCCCTTGCCACCCAGCTCACCGCCGCCGAGTTCAAGGTCGAAGGTAAGAGCATGTTCAAGGACGAGTTCGTGACCTGCGGCGGGGTGAAGCTCTCCGAAGTCGACTTCAAGACCATGGAAAGCCGGAAGACCCCCGGCCTGCACTTCGCCGGCGAAGTCCTCGACATCGACGGCGTCACCGGCGGCTTCAATTTCCAGAACGCCTGGACGAC
>JBIKIO010000198.1:0-3088 GCA_044361555.1 Opitutales bacterium | reverse complement strand
GTCGGCAAGGTCGTCGTCGGCCAGGACGTCGTCGTCGAGCGCGTCATGATCGCGCTCCTCACCGGCGGGCACCTGCTGCTGCAGGGCATGCCTGGTCTGGCGAAGACGCTCCTCGTGAACACCGTCGCGAAGGCCATCGCCTTGGATTTCCGTCGCATCCAGTTCACGGTCGACATGCTCCCGTCAGACATCGTCGGCTCCGAAGTCGTCGACCAGAAGACCGGCGACTTCCGCATCCACCGCGGCCCGGTCTTCACGAACCTGCTCCTCGCCGACGAGATCAACCGCGCCGCGCCGAAGGTGCAGGGCGCGATGCTCGAAGCCATGCAGGAGCGTAAGGTCACCCTCGGCGGCCAGACGATGCGCCTGCCGACGCCTTTCCTCGTCATCGCCACGCAGAACCCCGTCGAGCAATCCGGCACGTTCGAACTGCCCGAAGCCCAGCTTGACCGTTTCATGCTCCTCCACCGTCTCGGTTATCCGGGTCGCGACGAGGAGCAGGACATCCTCCAACGCCAGCTCGGCATGGGCCTGCGCAAGGAAGAGGGCGGGGCGGTCCCGAAGACCGCGTTCGACATGATCGACGACTCCCCGGTCGGCACCAAGGCAGACCTCGTCGCTGCGATGGAGGCCGTGCAAGGCGTCCATGTGAGCGAAGTCTTCCTGCGCCACTCGGTCGAACTCGTCCGCCGGACCCGCGATTCCAAGGAGCTGGACTTCGGCTGCAGCCCGCGCGCCGGTCTGGCGCTCGTGAATGCGGCCCGCGCCCGCGCGGTCATCCGCGGCCGGGATTACGTCACGCCTGAGGATCTCTTCGATCTTGCCGATGACGTCGTCCTGCACCGCATCCGCGTGAGCTACGAAGCCGCGGCCGCCGGCCAGACCGGCGCCAAGGTGCTCGAAGGAATCCTCGCCGGCCTGGGCTGATCCGATGCTGCGTCCCCGCACCTTGCCTCACGATCCGGTCGACAGCCGGCAGTTCGAAGTCGCCGTCCGGCGCCTTGCGAACAGCCTGGACTTCGGCCAGCGTGACTCGGTGTTCCACGGCGCCGGCCTGGAATACGTCCAGTCGCGGCCGTATGTCGCCGGCGACGCCGTCAAATTCATCGACTGGAAAATCTCGGCGCGGCTGGGTAAGCTCTACGTCAAGGAGTTCAAGGAGACCAAGCAGATCCCGCTCTACCTGCTGCTCGACACCTCCGCCTCGATGTGCGTCACGTCGCAGCCGCTGAGCAAGTATGCGTGGGCCGTGCGCATCGCGACCGGCATCGGCCTCGCCGCGCAAGCTTCCGTCACGCCCGTCGGCCTGCTTGGCTGCGGGGCCCGCGAACTGCACATCCGTCCGACGCTCTCGCGCAATATCGTCATGGAGTGGGCGCATCAGCTCCGTCGGCATGACTTCACCGAGCCGACCTCATTGGCCCTCCGGGCCCGCGAGCTCGCCCCCTCGCTCGCCAAGCGTACGACGGTCGTCGTGCTCAGCGACCTGCATGACCCTGACGCCATCCCGGCCCTGCAGGTGCTCGCACAGCGGCATGACTGCGTCGTGCTGCATCTCGAGGACCCAGCCGAGCAGGGCCTGCGCGGCGCGGGCATCATCCGCGGCGTCGAAGCGGAATCGGGTCGTGGCTTCGTCGGCTTCGGCGGACGTCGCGCGATTGATGCCTCCGGCTGGCAGGCCGAACTCAGCCGTTTCGGCATCGATTACCTCCGTCTCCGCACCGACGAGCCGATCCTCGGCAAGCTGACATATTTCCTGAAGAACCGCGGCTTCGCCAGCCGGGCGGCCCGTTGAGCATGGCCCGCGCGAAGACATCCTGGCGTCGCTGGCTTCTTGGGAGCCTGGCCTTGTCGGCGGTCCTCGCCGCCGTCTGGTGGTTCCTGCGGGACGACGACAGCCTCAAGGTCCCGCTCGGCGTCGAGCAGGCCGCCATCATCACCTACGGCGGTCCAGGGCTCCTCGTGAAACCTTTCCGTTACGGCGTGGCCGTGAACGTGCGCATCGCTCAGGTGACCGAGCGGGAGGGCATGAAGGTGTATGACGTCCGTTACCTCGTGAACCGCGAAGGCGAGCACGACCTGAGTGAATATCTCATATCGGATGACGGTGCGGCCCTGAGCGGCCTGCCTTCGTTCAAGATCCAGGGTGATCCCCGGCTGTCCAAGGAACTCGAGGCCCGCGTGAAGGAGACCGAAGACATCGGCATCCAAGTCTGGGGGCACTATCGCGCGACCCTCTGGGCGCTTGGCGTATTCTGGATCGGCTGGCTGCTCCTGCTGATTTTCTGGAGGCGTCCGCGCAAGCCTGTCGTCGTCCCGGCGAAGCCTCCGCTGACCGTCGCCGAGCAATTGCAGGTCCTCTTGGGTGAGCTGGAGCAGGGCGGACTTTCCGCCGAGCAGAAGGCGCGACTCGAGATGCTGCTGCTGCGCTGTTGGCGCGAAGGCCTCGTGCCGGCCGACGCCCCGATGGCGGCGGTCTTGGCCGCCGTCGCCCGCGGCGAACGCACCGGCGAGGCCCTGCTCCTTCTGCAGCGCTGGCTCCATCGGCCCGGCTCCGGCGTCGTCGACGCCGAGATCGTGACCATCATCCGCCGACACCTCCCCGAGCGTGAGGTCGCCCGCCCATGACCTTCCTGCATCCCCAGTGGCTGGCCTTACTCGCCCTCCCGGTCATCCTGGCCTTCTGGGAGTGGGTCCGCCCCGGTCAGCCCCTTGCGATGCCCTACGACGGCGCCCAGGGCCGCCGGGGATGGTTCCTCCGCTGCCTGGTGCTCCTCGCCAACTGCCTGCCAGCGGGCCTGCTCGCCTTGGCCATCCTGTTCCTCGCCCATCCGGTCACGTTCCAGCCCCCGGAGGTCGAGCGGCAGCTGACGAACATCCAGGTCGTCCTCGATACTTCGGGCAGCATGCGTGAGTCGCATGGCGACCAAGGCAAGGGGCGTCATCGCCGGTTCGACTCGGCCATGGAGTCGCTCGAGAAGTTCCTGCATCACCGCAAGGGAGACGCCTTCGGGCTGACGATCTTCTCACGTAATTTCATCCACTGGGTGCCGCTGACGCTGGATACCGAGACCATCATGCTCTCCCG
>JBIKIO010000047.1:0-10227 GCA_044361555.1 Opitutales bacterium | reverse complement strand
TCCGGCGCCGGATTGTCTTCTGAAGACCGCGACCGCGTGATCGCTGGAGTGCTGAGGCACTTCAGTTGACCCGTTGACCAGTTGGCCTGTTGGCCAGAGAGATACCTTGTTAGTTGACTCGCTTGCAGGTGGGTCGGTTGACACGGAATGCATTGGGTAGGGACGTGATTGCCATCACGTCCGTTCGCCATGCCAGTCATAACCTTTGATGGACTAAGCTAAGACCCGACAACCTCATGCCTCGGTTTCAAACGGCTGCGATGGCAATCGCAGCCCTACCTCGCCTGCCCTGTCTGGCCAACTGGCCAACCAATCAACTGTTCAACTTCCGCGTCGCTCCGAGCCTCCGAGCCTCTGGTCAACTAAGCCTCTAATCTCCCTCTCTCATGTCTTCCGAAGAAGAAGTCACCCTGCAGCGTCAATACTACGCGGAAACTGCCGCGAAGTATGATGCCATGCAGATTTCCGATCAGGATGAGCATCAGTTCGCCTTGGCCGTCTTATCGGCCATGATCGAGTACCACGGCATCAAGTCCGTGCTAGATGTGGGCTCAGGGACAGGCCGGGCGTTACGCTATCTCAAATCCCGGCATCCAGGCGTAAGGTTCGTCGGGATCGAGCCAGTCGAAGCATTGCGCAAGGTCGGCCATGCGGCGGGATTATCTTCCGACGATCTGCGCGACGGCGACGTCAACGCCCTGCAGGCCGCCGACGGTGAGTTCGACCTCGTCTGCGAGTTCGCGGTGCTGCACCACGTCCCTAAACCTTCACAAGCCGTCGCCGAAATGCTGCGCGTCGCCCGTAAGGCCATCTTCATTTCAGACGCTAATAATTTCGGACAGGGCGGACCGTTGTCACGCTATCTCAAGCAAGCTATCAACGCCTTGGGGCTATGGCGGGCGTTCGATTGGCTGCGTACGGGCGGGAAGGGCTACCACGTCTCCGCAGGCGATGGTCTCTTCTACTCTTATTCCGTGTACAACAACTTTCGACAGATACGTAAGGCATGCAGATACGTATACCAGGCCAACACCACTGATGCGGGTCAGGATCTCTACAGATCTTCGCCCAGCGTGTCCATCCTCGCCCTGAAATAATGACTCTAAATATTCAATATGGCGCAGGCCTCTGCGGGCCCTCGAGTTGGCGAAACTTTGATTCGAGCCCCATGCTAAGGCTGCAGCGAATTCCTTTACTCAACCTTTTGCCGATAGCTCGGAAAGGTGCGCCTTACCCCAAGTCAGTTATTTATGGAGATGTCGTGAAGGGGCTTCCGGTGGAATCTGGATCGGCAGACCTCGTTTACTGTTCGCATACCCTTGAGCATCTTACCCTGGAGGATTGCCGAGTCGTGCTCAGGGAATCAGCGCGAATATTAAAACCCGGGGGGATTTTCCGGTCGGTCATGCCAGACCTGCGCCATCTTTGCAGGGTGTATATCGCCACCAGTACCAACGAACCCAAGGCGGCCGGAACGTTCATGCGAGACTCCAATCTAGGCCTAGAGCGCAAGCCGCGCGGCATGGCCCTTCTACGACAATACTTTTCCCGCGATGCTCATCTATGGATGTGGGATTATGCAGCGATCAAGTTTGAATTAACGCAGGCCGGCTTCGTGAAAGTTCGCGAGGCGACTTTCGGAGACTCCACGCATCCTTCATTTGCCGACGTCGAATCAGCTCATCGCTGGGAAAACGGGTTAGGCTTCGAAGCAACCAAGGACTGACCGACTCAGCCTGCGAATCCATGTCGTGGTACCTTAGCCAGATTGGCCGAAGAGAGCATTATGCTCTTCCCGCCTACTTGCATTCGCAGGGGGGCCTTGCCATGTTGGCTACGGATGTATGGGCCCCGTGGGCCCACTCGGCACCGCGAATGCTTTGCCCGCCGAAGCTGTCCCAGCGATACTCGCCCACCCTAAGTGGGGCGAGGGTCGTCAGCCCTGCGCTACTGTGTGCGATATGGAATATGCGTTACGCTCGTCGACCTGAGGAACGCTGGCTTCGAATTGGCGAAAGCTTTGGGAAATTCGCTGCAAAGGAGTTTGCCCGATATGGCTTAGGAAGAGACGACCATGTCCTGGGCTTCACAGGAGGAAATCTGGAACAACTTATCATGGCACGGCAACGGGGTGCTGCGGCCAACCATGTCCAAGTCGACCCAGGGCACGAGTGGTATCTCACAAGGCAGCTGGAACAGGAGGTTCATCCGGAGGTCGAGCCAATGACTCCGATGCCTCTCTCCGCTTACATGGAGCGCGTCGAACAAGAGTGGCAATCTTCCGATCGCATTGTTGTCCATTCCGAGCACAGCTTGCAGTGCCTAGTTCGGCGCGGCGTGCCGGCAGCTAAGTGCGTAGTCGTTCCACCTGCATTCACTCCTTCCACGGTCGCGAGACCGCGGCAACTTCCCGGCAACCGACCTCTCCGCGTCTTGTTCGTTGGCTACCACTGCCTCGCAAAGGGATTCCATGTTTTTGCTTCCGCTGCACGGCTTGCTGGCAAGGGCTTCGAGTTTATTTCGGCTGGAAGTAGCGGCCTTCGCGACAGCTACGCAGAAAGTGTCAGTGATGTGGTACAGATGAAGGGCCACCTTCCTCAGTCTGCAGTATATACGCTTATGGAGTCTGCGGATGTCTTCGTCTTCCCGACTCTTTCTGACGGGTTTGGAATCGTTCAACTGGAAGCGATGTCCGCAGGCCTCCCAGTCATTGCAACTCCGCCATGTGGGGCGGTGGTCCGCGATGGTATTGATGGGTTTGTCGTGCCGACCCGGGATGATCATGCCATCGTTGACGCGTTGTTACGCCTGCGCGCAAATGAGCAACTTTACGGAGATATGTCTCAGGCTGCCGTAAAGCGTGCCGCTGATTTCTCCCCGGCTAGCCACTTCGCATCATTGACCGCATCAGCCAAATGAGTTTCGCCCGCATTCTACGCTCCAGTGCGCTCATGGGCGGAGCTCAGGTCGTCACGCTGGCCGTTGCCTTCATCCGAACTAAGGTCATCGCACAACTGATGGGCCCGGCCGGGGTCGGGTTGGTAGGCGTGCTCACGGCGTTCAATGGAAATGTCTCCACCTTGGCAGGATGGGGGCTCGGTGCATCCGGTGTGCGTATGATTGCAGGCTCGGTGCCGGAAGAAACGGCAAGCAAGCAGGCAGCTGTACGTAAGTTTGGAATGACGTTAAGTGGTCTCGGGCTAGTGGCTACTCTCGCTCTATTTTGGCCGGTCGCCTACCTGACCTTTGATTCCAGCCGATACGCTCTCGAGCTTCTCATCGGCGGGATGGCGGTACCTTGCATCATCGCGAGCACGATCTGGACCTCGATCCTCCAGGCGGCCGGACAGGTGAAGACCCTCGCCAAGGCGCAGGTCATCTCGGCGCTTGGTGGGCTGTTCGTCGGACTTCCGGTGATTTATTTCTTCGGGACCATCGGCATCGCCGTCAGCCTGCTTCTGGCCGCCGCCCTCCCGATGGTCTTCACTTGGCAGGCCGCCCGTCGTGACTGTGGAGCCAGCGACCACCAGCCTCAGCGTGGTGACCTACGGATGCTTTTTAACATGGGGGGCGGCCTCATGGTCATCGGCGTCGCCGCCCAGCTGGCGGCATATGCCGTACGCCTAGTCATCATCAAGCACAGCGGGGATGACGTCGCCGCAGGCTTGGCTGACGCTGGATACTATCAAGCCGCCATCGCCATCGCCGGCAGTTTGCCCTCCATGGTTTTCAGCGCCATGGGTACGGATTTCTTTCCGCGGGTAGCCGCGGCGAAAGACGAGGCCGAAGCCAAAGTCCTTTCTGAAAAACAAATCGAAGCGGCCCTCTTGCTGGCGCTCCCTGTCTTCATCGGACTCGTCACGATGAATCGGCTCGGTATCGCCCTGCTCTATGCGGATAAGTTCGAGCCGGCCGCCCCTTTGCTGTCCTGGATGATCTGGGGAGTGTTCGTCCGGCTGCTCGGCTGGCCGCTGGGTTATTGGCTCGTCGCCAGAGGCTCCATGCGAACGGTAGTGTTCGTCGAGGTTGCCAGCAATCTGGTCATGGCCGCCTTGCCTATCTTCCTGCTTCCTGCCTTCGGTTTAGTGGGAACCGCGATCGGCTATTTCACCGGATATCTACTCTATGCGATAGCCATGTTGGCGGTTGCTCGACGCCGCGCCGGCCAATGGCTTTGCTCACGTACCTTGTTATGGTTTGGTTTAGCCGCACTATTGCTGGTGGGCGCGCAGTGGTTTGCGAAGCTTACCCAGGGCGGTTATTGGGGCCTCCTCCCAACTGGACTGGTCGCCCTCGGTTGTCTGCTCGTCTATCGGAGGGCGCTGTCCACCCAGTCATGAAGCCGCTCAGCCAAGTAGAATATGGCCCTGAAAATCGTCCCCAGTTATTTCACTGGGTGCCGTCATCGGCGTTGGGCGGAATCGAGATGGCTGCTTTGACGCTCATTCAGGCTGCGCCAGAGCTTAGGCACGTAGTAGCGACGGGCGATGTGAGCGGCCCGGCTATCGCGTTGTGGCGCGACGCTGGCGCGGAAGTCGTCCACATCCCAAGATGGCAGGGTGCGCTGGGCGTATCATGGGCTCGCCATTGGGCAGCTTATGTCCGCCAGCGTGGAGTGCGGCATTTTGTCGCATGGAGTCCGACACGTTTATCGCAGCTGCTATCGCCACTTGCCAAGGATGCCCGCTGCGTCGTCCATCTAGGAAACGTGGGCGGATTCAGCCTCCGGGCACGCTGGCAGCACCGCATGATGACTTTGGCTTACCGGACGGTCTGCCGTCCGACGCTCATCGCCTGTTCGCAGGCCGTCGCCGCTTCGGTCGAAGACGAACCAGCATTGTCCGGCCTTCCGCGGATCGTTGTTCCTAATCCGGTTAGGGCTGCGTTCTTCGAGCTTGGCGCCGTCCGCCCCAGCCTGCGTACGGCGCCTAAGGTCTGGGGGATGTTGGCCCGCCTCGACGAACTCAAGGATCACCGAAGCCTCATCGAAGCCGTCCGCAGCCTGCCGTCTGAGGTCGAATTTAATCTCGAAATCGCGGGTGACGGCGTTCTGGCGGAAGAACTCCGCAAGCAAGTCGCCGAAGCCGGCTTGGAGCGACGCGTCAAGTTCCTCGGTGCCTTAGCCCAGCCGCAGGAGGCCATGCGCAAGTGGGAGGCGTTCGTGTTTGCGACCACGGCCGGGGAAGGCTTCGGCATTGCCGTTGCGGAAGCCATGGCCTCGGGGCTCCCCTGTGTGCTGACCGATGTCGCTGCCCTACGTGAGGTCGCCGGGGGCTGCGCCTATTACGCTGCGCCCGCATCTCCTGCCGAACTCAGTGCTCGCATCCTGGAGGTCATCGGAAGCCCCGCCCTAGCCCAAGCGCGGGCGGAAGAGGGACGGCAAAGGGCTCAAGAGCTCTATGCTGCCGAGACTTTCGCCCAGCGGTACCTATCCTTCCTTGAGCTCGCCTGATAAGATGAAGCTGAGCGTCGTCATCGCCACTTACCGCCGCGCGTCCTCGCTCAGCCGTACCTTGGCAACCATCTCTGCGCAGTGTCGCTTGCCTGACGAGGTAATCGTGGTCGATCAGTCTCCGGCAGAGGAAAAGGTCGCCGTCGAAGCGGTCGTCCAAAAGGCGGCGCAAGCCGGTCTCGCGGTAAGGTTGATCTGGTCCGAGGTTCCTTCATCCACGCACGCCCGCAACCTGGGGCTGGACTCCGCCACTGGCGACTGGATCGTGTTCTCCGATGACGATGTCGACTGGCCTCCGGCCGTGACCGGCGACTTCATCGCCAAGGTCGGCACAACTCCCAAGTTGGTCATGCTGGCGGCGCGAGATACGCGCACCGCATCCCAGCCTCGCCCGATCTGGCGTCGCATTCTCTCGGCTATCTTCCTGACGAATACGTTGTTCCCGCTCCGTCGCGGCAAGGTGATGGCCTGCATGCAGGCCCGCTATCCCCAGCCGATTGTCGGGGATATGGATTCCGAATGGGCGACCGGATACTGGTTTGCCGTCGACCGGACGTTTCTGGCTAAGCATGGGCTGCGGTTCGATGAAAAGTTATTCCGCTACGCCCAGGCGGAGGACATGCTCTTCACTCATCAGGTTTATCTGACGGCAAAAAGCGAAGGGCGTCGGTGTATCGTCTCGGAAAGCATCGCCGTGGCCCATCTTGTTTCTCAGGAATGGCGTGAGCCGGATTCCTTTGCCGACCTCTGTGGTGCCTGGAACCGTATCTACATCGCCTCCCAGCTTCGGACAGGCGTCTCGTTCGGGCTTTCGCTGGCGGCGATCTACTGGGCGGCCATCCACCAGACGCTGGTTCGGGTCATTCGCGGCCGTGGTTGGCTGGGCCATCTCAAGGCCTACGCCATCGCCCTTGGAAACTTCAGGGCAATTCGTGCGGGCGATTTCAAACGACTATACGCCACTTATGAAAAACCTTCGGGCCTCAGCAAATGACTAGTCTGTTCAAGGCCTTCCTTCCGTTCTGGGCGTTCAAGAAGCTCGCCTTCGCCTACTCGACATTCAGGACGTTATTGGACTCACCTGCCGCGGCCATGGCTATGCTTGCTGGAAAAGGCGAGAGGTCGCACCGCTTTCGTCGGCTGACCCACCCGTTCGCATATCGCCTGAATGAGTCCGACAAGAATGTCGTCATGCAGAATATCGTCCGTGGTGAATGCGTGGGCGGCAGGCTACCGCCCAGGGCGAAATTCATCGTCGACGGAGGAGGCTACATCGGCGACAGCGCCGCGGTCTTTCTCAGCCTTTATCCCGACGCCACATGTCTGGTCTTCGAGCCTAGCAGCAACTCGGAGCTCGCGGCTCGGAATCTCTCACCATACGGCTGCCGGGCGGTGCTGAAGCGAGCGATGTTGGCGCGCGACAAGGAAGCCTTCGACATGATCGAGGCAGGCACGGGTTCGAAAGCGGTCCCCTCGTCCGACGGTAAGGGAAGATTTGAAGTCTGGACCATGGACGACGCTCTGCGCGAATCTCCGACCGGCACGGTCGACATTCTCAAGCTGGACGTCGAGGGGGTGGAATATGAAATTCTCCGCCCACCTACTCCGTGGCTGAGTTCAGTCCGCTGTCTGATCATTGAGTTGCACGGCGCACCTGCGCAACGAGATATCCCCGGTTGGCTCCAAGCTGCGGGATTCTCCATCGAACGACACCGCTCTTTGCTCTTCTGTAACCGTCCTTAGGCCAATTCAGATGCTCGTCGTCCTCACCAACATCCCGACCCCATACCGCACGGCGTTCTTTGACGCTTTGGCGGAGGAGGCGGCGTGCGCGGGCAAGCGCTTCCACGTGTTGTATTGCGCGAAGACGGAGCCGGGCCGTCATTGGCCCTACGATTCGTCGAAGATGAAGCACGCCCACACGGTGCTGAGGGGTTTCCATCCCTCGTTGACGGGCATTCAGGCTCACCTGAATCCTGGCGTTTTGGCGGAGCTCAATCTACTGAAGCCGGACACGCTCCTGCTCGCCGGGTCGTGGAATACGCCGACGATGCTCATCGCCGGCTTGAATATCTATTCGCCGGCCCCGCGTCGTCTCTTCTGGAGCGAAGGCCATGCGGATGCGGCCTTACATAAGTCTGGCCTGATCGCCTGGCTGCGTCGGCGCGTCTATCGGACGTTTGATGGATTCGCCGTTCCTAACTTGAAGAGCGCCGAGTGGGCGATTGCGCAGGCCGGTTCGCCTCGCCCGATAGTCACGCTGCCCAATGCCATCGATGCCACCTTCTTCAAGCGTCCGTCGAGCGATGCCCGTATGCAAGCCCGCCAGAAGCTTGGCTTGCCCGTCGAGGGCAGGGTGCTCGTCCAAGTCTCGGCGCTGACTGAGCGCAAAGGCGTGCTACCTCTGGCCCAGGCTTTCTTGGGACTCCCCGACGTAGACAGGGCAGGGGCCTGCTTGGTCTTCGTCGGCGAAGGGGAACAGCGCGCGGAGCTCGAAAGCTTGGCGGTCCAATCTGCCGGCGCGATTCGCTTGCTCGGCCAGTTGCCGTCCGAAGGTGTCCGTCAAGTGCTCTGGGCGTCGGATGCCTTCGTCTTGAATACCCGCCTGGACCCCAATCCGATTTCCGCCATCGAAGCCGCCGCTGCTGGCCTGCCGATCGTGATGTCGGCTATCGCGGGCAATTGCCACGAAATCGTTGAGGCTCCAAATGCGGGGTTTGTTATCCGCGACCCGACTAATCCGACGGAAGCCTTGCGTGCCCTGCTCTCTGCTTCCGATGAGCAACTCGTCGCCATGGGCGCGCGTGCCGCCGCCAATGCCCAACGCTTCGACGCCATGTCGGTGGCGCGATCGCTGATTAAGCAGCTTTATCCTTCCTCATCCCCCTGATGCTCTCGCTACTCAAACGTCTCATCAATCGATGCCGGCCCGCCAAGCGTCGGCTATCGCATCCGCGTCGTTTGGCCTACCTTCGTTCCACCGGTGTTCAGTTAAGCCGCGTGCTTGATCTGGGAGCCTTCGAGGGCAATTGGACCAAACTCTTCAAGGGTGTTTACCCGCAGGCGCAGGTTATCATGGTCGATGCGAACACGGATAAAGAGAAGTTCCTCCGTCCGCTGGGAAATTTCCACATCGCAGTTCTCGGGGATGCAGATGGTCTCGAGGTCGATTACTATAAATGCCAGGACGGTGACGCAGGATCAGGTAACGGCATCTACCGCGAGAACACGCCATTCAAATTCGCAGCCGAGAGACGTAAGTGCGTCACTCTGTCGACCTTGCTCGGTTCAGACGAAGGCTTTGACCTGATCAAGATGGATGTCCAAGGCGCGGAACTGGACGTCATTCGAGGCGGCTTGCCGATCGTGACAAATTCACGCTACCTGCTCTTGGAGCTCCAGACTCATAATTACAACCTTGGGGCTCCGCATTTCGAAGAAGTGGTGGCGTTTCTGCATGGTCACGGTTTCGGCGTCGTCGACATCGTCGACCTTATGTATTCGGGAGATAAGCTGATTCAGGTTGATGTGCTCTTCCGGAATAAGAAGCTACCCTGATTAGCAATAAACATCGCCACATAAGCCGCGCACGTGCGCGGCTTTTTTGTGCCTCGAAGGTATCGTCCGTATTAACCCCCATTCATTTTGAGAACTTCGGCTACTTGTTCTCGACTCCAAAGGCACATCTCTCGCTCGGGGTCAGGCGCAACCCAGTCGTCAATCCTTGCGAGCGGGGATGCGGAAAGGTTGTAGGGAGTAGCAGTCAGATCGATTCGCCGATAGAAGCCCGTTTGTATGTCGTGATTCTTGAACGAACCGTCGTTACGGTGTGTCGTTGTCAGGAGGTACGGCGTGCCCGAGGCGACGAAGTTTTCCAAGACTGCCCTCGTATCCGCATATGAAAGATGAAAAAGGCAGTCCCTGCAGATCATTAGGTCGGCCCTGGGTAGCCTGCTGGCGACAATGTCCAGGTGGACGAATTTTTTCCTCGGCCCTCCGTATCGCTTATTCAACCAATCAATCAGTGGCTCTACGATATCCGCGCCTGTATATTCTATGTCCAGCGTCCGGAGCAGCTCGCACATCCAGTTGAAATCTCCGCAAGGCGCATCGAAGACGCTTTTGATGGAATATCTCCTGAACAGATCAGGGAGTTTTTCACGGAGGTTCGCCGTATATGCCAACGTTGACCCTGTGCCGCTCTTGCTTTCGTCGCTCTGCCAGTAGTTCTCTCGGTATATCCAGGTGAAACGAGCTTCGCTCGAAGGAAGCGCGGACAGCGTTCGTTCCCTGAGGCCCCTGCTTATTACGACGAAGGGGTAGTTGAGGATTTTAAATAGTGTTCCGACGCACCCGATTTTCTCGATGGAAGTGCGGATTCCAGCTACGATACGCATGAAGATAAGGAATAAAGTATGATTCACCCTCGCCTGCTCAAGGCATTACCTATCCCAGCGCTTGCTTACTATGCTGCTTGCCATCCTGCCGCGCCTCTTGCGCGGCTTTTTTGTGCCCGGATCACGAGGTATGGACGTGATCACCATCGCGTCCTCCCGGCCGCCGAACGGTGGCCGGTTACGATACAGCTATGTCGTGACGCGGTCCCGACCCTACCTATGTTAGGTATTGGCGGTTGGCGGTTAGCGGCTGGGAACACATCAAGGCAGCTAGGGCAGCACGCGGTGCTGCCCCTACCTCAATGCAGTTACGTGCCGGCCGCCGAACGGTGGCCGAGGGTAGGGGCACGACTACGTCGTGCCCTCCTCTTGCGAAGG
>JBIKIO010000196.1:0-3117 GCA_044361555.1 Opitutales bacterium | reverse complement strand
GAGTTCGGGGAATTCGATCTCGGAGGTCTTATGCGGGCCAGACGCGGAGGGGTCGGCGGCGGCGAAGGCTAGCCCGGCGATGACCGTGAGGACAAACGAAAGGAGGGGTGCTTTCTGCCGCATGGACTCAGTTTGTCCCGTGGCTTTTGATCATCAAGCCTGACGTAGGTCGATAATCGGGCGTAGGCATGTCCTAATCGGCCAAGGTCAGGCCCCTTTCGTTCCCTGGGCTCAGCGCGACCGGAAGACTTCGCTGGTCAGGCACTCGACGACCAGGCTGCGCAGGCCGAGGCCCTGCTGCTTGACCTTGTCGTAGATGCGGTCGACGGCGAACTCGTCGGCGGGCTCCATCAGGCGTCCGGTACCGTAGGCGAGCAGCTGGCGGATGAGGTGGCGGGTGAACGGTTCGTCGCGCTTGTCGTGCAGGATGTCGCGGAAGCCGCTGAAGTCCTGGTAGGTCTCGCCCGAGGCGAACTCACCGGTGGTATCGATCTTCGGGGCCGGGCCTTTCTTCGGCTTGGCGTAGGTGGTGCGCGTACGGCCGATCGGGTCGAAGGCTTCCAGGCTGAAGCCGAGCGGGTCGATCTTGCGATGGCACTCGGCGCAGGCGCGATCGGTGCTGTGCTTGGCGAGACGCTCGCGGATGGTGGTCGTGCCGCTGACGTCGGGTTCGATGGCAGGCACCACATCCGGCGGGGGTGGCGGCTTGATGCCGAGGATGTGCTCGCTGACCCAGGCTCCGCGGGTGACGGGAGAAGTTTCGACGCCATTGGCGCTGACCGTCAGCACGGCCGCCATGCCGAGCAGGCCGCCCCGGTGCTTGTTCCCTTCGAGGCTGACCTTCCGGAAACCGTCGGCCAGGCGCAGGGTCTTCTGCTCGGGCAGGTCGTAGAGCTTGGCCAACTTCTTGTCGACGAACGTATGATCCGCCTGCAGGAACTGGTTCACCGGGCGGTTCTCCTTGAGCATGTCACGGAAGAATAGGCGGACCTCCTCCTTCATCGAGGCGGGCATGTCCTCGGCATAGTACGCCCGGTTCGTTTCGCGAGGGGGCGGCATACCGCCGAGGTCGCGCAGGTTCAGCCAGCTGTCGAGGAAGCCGTTGATGAAACCATCGGCGCGTCCGTCGGCCAGGAGGCGGCTGATCTCCTTCTTCAGTTCGGCGTCACCGGTGATTTTTCCCGCCGCCGCAGAGGCGAGGAGGATCTCGTCGGGTGGCGCCGCCCAAAGGGCGTAAGCGAGGCGGGTGGCGAGGTCATGAGGCTGCAGACGCTGGTCTTTTTCCGTGGTGACCTCGCTCAGGTAAAGGAAGGAGGGCGAGCAGAGGATGAGTTTGATCACGTCGAGCGCGGCCTGTCGCGGCTCGGCTTTTTCGGCGAGCCGTTTCTCATGCATCTTCCGGATCGAGGCGCGGTCGGCGTCCTGCAGCGGCCGGCGGTAGGCTTTCGCCGCGAAGGCGAACAGCTGGTCCAGCGCGCGGTCCGCCTGGAAGCCGTCCTTTCCGAAGACCGCGACTTCCTCGGCGCCGCCCGCCGGCTCGGCCACCGGACCTTGCACGATGATCTCGCTGATGCGGATGTGCGGGAGCTTGCCTTCCTTGAGGATGTGCGAGCGGCCGACGCCCGAGGAGCCGACCGGGGTCGAGAATTCCTTCTCGTAGCGCTTGTTGATCGTGATCACCGAAGCGCGTGACTCGTAGGGTCCGTTCGGGAAGATGAAGCGCGGAGTCTGGCCGGCCTCGAGCCAGACGCGGAACTTCAGGCGGGTAGGGGTGTTGTCGGGCACCACGCTGCTAGCGAGCAGCGGTTCGATGGCCTGTGGGTAATGGATATGGCCCTTGGTGACGTCGCCGGGCACGACGCCGAGGATGAAGGATTCCGAGAGGTCGATGCCGAAGATGGCGGGGTCGTAATGGGTGTCGCGATGCAGGGCCGCCGCTTCGACCTCGATGTCGTAGAGGCCGGAGACCGTCACGCCTTGCTTGAAGTCCTCGATGTGGCCGTAGCCGCCCTGACGGGTGTCGGTGTTCGGCTGTTCGTAGATATTGAGGTAGCGGAAGTTGAAGACGCTCTTATGAGAGCCGTAAATCTCCTCGTACTGGACGAAGTTCTTATTGAAGGTCCAGGTCTTCGGCAGGGTGGCCGGCTTGCCGAGGCGGGTTTCGACAAGTCGGTTCGCGGACAGGAAATACTGGTCGACGAGGAAGCCGGAGGTCACGAGCGACTGGCCTATCGTGTCCAGATGGCGGGCGGTCTTCTCCTTGGGGAAGTCAGCGGTGAGCCCGAGCGTGTCGACGCGGCGCCCGAACAAGGCGGCGAGGGTGCTCTCATACTCGCGGTTGGAAAGCCGGCGCAGGACCGTGCGCGACCCCGTGCTCTGCAGGGAGGCCTGGGCCGCGGCGGTGCTGGTGCGTAGGGCGCGGATCGCCGCAAGGCGTTCTTCGTCGGGCGGCTGGTCGGCCTTCTTCGGCGGCATCTCCCGTAGGGTCAGCTGGTCGATGATATCGCGGGCATCGATGACCTCGGGCAGCGTCTTCAGCGGCAGCGTGAACTTTTCGAAGGAGCGATCGCCCTTCTGGACGTCGGCCGCGTGGCATTCCAGGCAGTAGCGGCTCAGGAACTGCTCGACCTGCTTGGCGGGCGTCTCGGCGGCGGTCAGGGTCGCGGTCGACAGGACCGCGGACAGGGCCAGCATGGTCCGTCGGCGGGACGCCAAGGCTCGGAATGCCGGAAGCAGGCTCACGACCGCGGCGCGCTTGGGCTCAGGCGAAACGCCCCGTGCTGCTGCCGAAGGCCGTCGTTTCGACGCCCATCTTCTGGGCGATGTCGACGAACAGGTTGCAGAGGGGCACCTTGTGCTTCACCTCGCGCGAGACTTCGCGGAAGCTACCATGCTTGTAGCCGCCGCCGGCGAGCAAAATCGGCAGGTCTGAGTTACGGTGCGAGTTAGCGTCGCCCATGCCGCTGCCGAAGAGCACGGTCGTGGAGTCAAGCAGCGAGCCGTCGCCGTCCTTCATCTGCGCGAGGCGGCCGACGAACTTGCCGTATTGCGCGGTCTGGTAGCGTTCGAGGCTGATCAGGTGGGCGATCGACTCGGGGTCGTTGCCGTGGTGCGAGA
>JBIKIO010000195.1:0-3129 GCA_044361555.1 Opitutales bacterium | reverse complement strand
TGCGGGTCATCGGCCGGATGCCAGTTGAGCCGGTCGAACGAGGCGACCAGGCCCGACTTCACCTTCTGCTTCTCTTCTCCGTGGTTGGCGGAGTTGGACTGCCCGGCGACCAGGAAGACTTCGCCGACGCCGACGTGCGCGACCGAGGTCTCGGCCAAAGCTTTACCGTCTTTGGTCAGGCGTGCTTCGCAGCGATACCAGCCTCCCGCCGGCGCGATGATCGTACCCCTGAAGGCGTCGCCGTTGCCCGCGTCGAACTGACGCCATTCGCCTTTGCCCTGCGCGTCGAGCAGACGGACTTCAAACTGCGTGCCGGAGGCGTCCTTCCGCACGCCGGCGATCGTGAGACGGCCCTCGGTCCGGGTCTGTCGTTGGATGACCTGATAGTCCGTCGGCGACGTCAGCTTGATCTCCGGAGCGCCCCAGAGCGAGAGCGGGAGGAGCGCGAGCAGTGAGCAGCGTAACCTCATCACTTCTTCTTTTTAGCCTTCTTCTTACCGCCTTCGCCTCCCGGTGCCGGGAGCACGTGGGCGCGTTCGGCCCAGGTCTTCCACAGCGTGGCCAGTTCCTTGGCCTTTTCGGGCTGGCTCTTGGCAAGGTCGTGCAGTTCGGTGCGGTCGACCTTCATGTCGTAAAGCTCCCAGGCGCCATTGCGGCCTAGGCGGACGAGCTTGAGGTCTCCCTGGCGGACGGCGGCGTTGCCTTCGTGCTCCCAGTAGATCGCCTCGCGCTCGATCGGCTTGTCGGCGAACGCCGGCACGAGGCTGCGGCCTTCCATCGGCAGGATCGCCTTACCGTTGAATTCCTTGGGATAGGCGGCGCCGGAGACGTCGACCACCGTGGCCATCACGTCGATGAGGTGGCCGGGCTGGCGACGGAATTCATTCTTCGCCGTGATGCCGGCGGGCCAGTGGGCGATCAGCGGGGTGCTGATACCCCCTTCGTGATTGAAGTGCTTGTAGAGACGGAAGGGGGTGTTCTGGGCATAGGCCCAACTCTCGCCGGAAAACCAGTTCGAGTTGCCCTTGCTGGGATCGCCTTCGGTGCGACCGTTGGCGCCGGCCTCAGCGTTGCCGCCGTTGTCGCTCATGAAGAGGATGAGGGTGTCGTCGAGCACGCCGCGCTGCTTGAGGCCGGCGACGAGGTCGCCGATGGCTTTATCCATGCGGTGCACGACGGCGGCGTAGGTGGCCATCAGGTGGTCGAAGCGCTTCTGCTCTTCAGCGGGCACGTCCTTCCAGGCCTTGACCGCTTCCGGTATCGGCGTGCTCGCCCACTGCTTGTCGATGAGGCCCATCTCAACCTGGCGGGCGTAGCGACGGGCGCGGACCTCTTCCCAGCCGATACGGTATTGGCCGAGGAACTTCTCGATGTCAGCCTTGGGGGCCTGGAGCGGGAAATGCGGGGCGTTGTGGCAGAGATGAAGATAAAAAGGTTTCTTCGCGGCCAGCGCTTCGTCGATGAACTTCAGGCCGAAGGTCGTCCAGAGATCAGTGCTATACCAATCCTTCGGCAGGCGTGGGTCGGCGTTGGCGATCTTCTCACCATCGAGGAAGAGTTCGGCGCGCGGGGCGTCGGAGAAGTAGAAACCCCCGGCGGCGGCGTTCAGGCTGCGGTCAAAGCCGCGGGACTTCGGGGTGACGCCTTGGTTCTGGCCGACATGCCACTTGCCGGACATCGCGGTCAAGTAGCCTGCCGGACGGAGCACTTCGGCCATCGTCACGCAGCGGTCGTTGAGGCGACCGGCATAGCCCGGGAGTTTCTTGTCGTCGGTCATGTGGCCGACGCCGGCCTGGTGGGAGTAGACGCCGGTGAGCAGGGCGGCGCGCGTCGGACAACAGCGGGCGGTGTTATAGAACTGCGTGAAACGGAGGCCGCCTTTGGCCAGCGCGTCGAGGTTAGGCGTGGGGATTTCGCTGCCATAGCAGCCGATGTCCGAGAAGCCCATGTCATCGACAAGGATGACGACGATGTTGGGCTTGGGGGCTCCGACCGCTCCCGCGCTGAGGGATAACAGGGCGAGAATGAGGCGGAGTGTCTTCATATAAGTTTATTTGGCGGCTTCTTCCTTCGCGGCTTTCACGGCCTTTTTCGTGGGCGGACGGAGTTCGTCGGCGGTCCAAGAATTGGGATGGTCGGCGCTCTGCTTACGGACGCCGGCGACGAATTTCGCGTCAACGGGGGAGGCGTTGTGTTCCCACTCACGGCGGATGAAGGTGAGTACGCTGGCGACGTCCTCGTCCGAGAGCATGCCCATCGGCGGCATCGAAAGGTCCCAGGTACGGTTGCCGACCTTGATCGGGCCGCCGAGTCCGTTGAGGACGATCTTGGCGGCCACGTCGGGCTTGCCGAGGACCCAATCACTGTCGACGAGGGGCGGTGCGAGGCCGTCGAGTCCGTAGCCATGCGGCTGATGGCAGGGGGCGCAGAGCGTCGTGAAGATGACCTTGCCCTTCTCGAAGCGGGCGAGCTCGGCCTTGGTGAGCGCGGTGATCTTCGGCGGGGCCGGGGCGCCCGGCTTGCCCATCCAAGCGAGGCGGGAGGCCAGGGAGGTCAGGTTAGTCAGGCCGCCGCTGCTTTTCACGACCCCGCGCAGTTTCGTGAGCGCGGCCGGCTCGCTGCTCAGCCAGATGGTCTTGAGCGGCGTGGTCTTCTTCGTCTTGGCGTCACGGATGGTCTGGTCGAGTCCGCGGAGGACGGCGTCGCGCAGGTTGGTACGGTCGTTCAGCGTGACGGCCACGCCGAGCATCTGCTCGAAGGGGCCGGCTTTGCCGGCTTGCGAGACCAGTGCGGCCAAGGCCTCGAGGACCGGGCCGGTCTGCGCGAGGTTCTCGCGAGTGGCCGTCGTGGCGAGGGCTTGGGCGAGCACGGCCTCGCGACCACGTGCGCCGGAGAGGGCGCCTTCGCGGACCAACGCGTTCTGGCCGTGGCGGGCGAGCAGTTCGGCGAGGGCTTGGTCGGCGGCGGGCTGGCTGACGCTCGAGAGGCGGATCGCGAGGTGCGCGAGCACGAGCGGGGAGACGTCGTCCTTGGCGGCGATCAGGTCGGGCAGCAGTTCCGTCGAAGCCATGCGGATCGCGGCGGCGCGGACCTGCGCATCGGCGTCGCGGAGGGCGGAGCGGATATCTT
>JBIKIO010000194.1:0-3131 GCA_044361555.1 Opitutales bacterium | reverse complement strand
GATCCCGCCATCCCGCAGGCTTGGCGCTACCGCGATTACCTCATCCGGGCCTTCAATACCGACGTGCCCTACGACCAGTTCGTCCGTGAGCAACTCGCTGGCGACCTCCTGAAGTCCCCGCGCATCAACGCCACCGAAAAACTGAACGAGTCGGCCCTTGGCACCGGCCACTTCCGCATGGTCGAGCACGGCTATCAGCCGGTCGATACGATCGATGAACAGGTGCGCAACGTAGACAACCAGATCGACGTCGTCTCGAAGACCTTCCTTGGACTCACCGTCTCCTGCGCTCGTTGCCACGACCACAAGTTCGACGCCATCAGCCAGGCCGACTTCACCGCCTTCTACGGCATCTTCGCCTCGGCCCGCCCAGGACAGGTGACCGTGGACTCCCCCGCCCTGCTGGACCAGCACCGCGATCGCCTAAGCGGACTCAAGCAGGCCATCCGCTCCGAACTTTCGGCCCAATGGATTCAACAGGCCAAGGACCTACCCGCTGCGCTCGAGCGCATTCGCGCCAGCTCCCAGGAGCGTGTCCGCCTCGAAGACCAATTGGCTCAGATTGAAAAAGAACTCTCCGCTGATGACTTCCGTCGTCGCCTCAAAGCCGACCAGTCCGCTGGGCCCGCCCCGAGCCATTGGTGGACCTTCGAACAGGACGGTCGTGATCTCGTCGGTAAGCTCGACGCTCAACTCAACGGCGGAGCCGTCATCAAGAACGGACGCCTCATCCTCGACGGCCAGGATTCTTTCGCCGAAACCGGTCCGACCTCCGAAACCTTGACGGCCAAGACCCTCGAAGCCTGGGTCGCCCTCCCGACGCTCGATCAACGCGGCGGGGGTGTGATCACGGTCGAATCCATCGGCGGCGGTAACTTTGATTCACTCGTCTTCGCCGAAAAGCAGAAGGCGAAATGGATGGCCGGCAGTAACAACGGTGTCCGCACCCAGAATGTCGACGGACCGGCCGAGACGACCAAACCCGGTGAGCTCATCCACCTCGCCATCGTCTATCAGCCCGACGGACGCATCGCCCTCTTCCGCAACGGCCAGCCGTACGGTACCGGCTACGCCCCCGCCAACGAGAAGGCAGCCCTGCATGCCTTCGCTCAAGACAAGTCCCGCCTGCTCTTTGGTCGACGCCACACCGGCGGCGGCAACTCCTTCCTACGCGGCGAACTGGAAGAAGCCCGTCTGTATGGCTTCGCGCTGACCGCCGCTCAGATCGCCGACTCCTTCCGTGCCGGCACGCTCCGCGGTGAACTCCAGCCGGTCGCCACCAAGAGCGATAAACTCGACGCCCTGCGCGCCCAAGCCAGCGAACTGCGCACCAAGATCGCGGCCTTCAATGCTGCCGATGGTAAGCTCGGCGAGAGCTTCAAGAGCGAAGCCGACCCGACCTATCCGTTGCACGCCTCCACCTTCTTACGCGTCGGACTGAAACCCAAGGAAGCCAAGGCGCCGCGTAGTGAAAAACCTGACTGGACCCTGAACGACAGCACTTCCTCGGCCTGGCGTCGCCATGGCAACGGCCTCGACGGACGCTTCGCCGCGGGCGACTTCCGGGTCGAGACCAGCGGACCGGACGTGCTCAAACATATCCTGCCCTCCGGCCTGCACTCCCACACCCTCTCTTCCAAGCACAGCGCTGTCCTGACCTCGCCCCGCTTCAAGGTCACCACCGACTACATCAGCGTCCAGGCCATGGGCAAGGGCTCGACGCTCCGACTCATTCCGGATAACTATCCGATTTCTCCTGGCGGTTCCCGTTTCCCCAAGGCGGCAATCGACACCGACAAGCCTGTCTGGATCACCCTCGACACCGCTTACCGTAAAGGCTCCTACGCGTACCTCGAACTAACCCTGCCGGACGACTCGACGAATCCCGACAAGAAGGCCGAGCCTGGCCTGGGTTGGTATGGCGTCCGCCAAGTCGTCTTCCACGCCACCCGCGAAACCGGCCCCTCTGGCGAAGCGATCGTCGTGCAGGCGCCGCAGCTTGCCACGGTGGCGGATGTCTCGATCACCCTATCCGAAGCCGCTACGGCCTGGGGACGCGACCAAGCGACCGAAGCCCAAGCGGCGCTGCTCGATGCCGCGGTCCGTCACGGAATGCTCGAGACCTCTACGACCTCATCCAAGCGCCTTAACGCCCTCACCGCCGAATACCGCAAGCTGGAAGCCGAACTCTCCATCCCCCGTCGCGCTCCCGGTTTCCTAGAAGCCCAAGGCTTCGACATGCCGCTCTTCGTCCGCGGCGAATATAAGCAACCGGCGGCCATCGTCCCCCGTCGCTATCTGGAAGCCTTCGACATCAAGGCCTTCGTGACCACCGGCAGCGGGCGCCTAGAGCTCGCCGAAAAGATCGCTGCCCCCGACAACCCGCTCACCGCCCGCGTGATGACCAACCGTCTCTGGCATCATGTCTTTGGACGCGGACTCGTCGGCACCGTCGATAACTTCGGCCGACTAGGCGATCACCCGACGCACCCCGAGCTACTCGACCACCTCTCTCAATCCTTCATCACGCAGAAGTGGTCCGTGAAAGCGATGCTCCGCGAACTCGTCCTGACGGATGCGTTCCAACGCTCCAGCACTCCCACAGCGTCCGCGCAGGCCAAGGACGCTAATAACAACCTCCTCTCCCACGTCCGCATCCGGCGCCTCGAAGGCGAAGCCCTGCGCGACTCGCTCATCACGTTTACCGGCAAGAGGGAAGATCGCATGTATGGCCCAGGCGATAATGCCGTCGCCGCACCCCGGGAGCAGGTCCGCCGCAGCGTCTACCTCACCATCCGTCGCAATTCGCTCAATCCGCTGATCACCACGTTCGATGGCCCTAAGCCCTTCACGACCGTCGGACGACGCGACGCCACGAACGTTCCCGCTCAATCGCTCACCCTACTGAATAGCCTCTTCGTCATCGATGCGGCCAAGCAGTGGGCGACCACCCTCGACCGTAATCAGCCCGACGCCGCCAAGGTCGATACGCTTTTCGTCCAAGCCCTCGCTCGCAAGGCCAGCCCGACCGAACAGGCGGCAGCGGCGCGCTACCTGGCGGACCTCAAACTCACCCACGCCGACAAACCGGTGATGGTCTGGCAGGACTTCGCCCAGTCCGTCCTCAACCT
>JBIKIO010000193.1:0-3147 GCA_044361555.1 Opitutales bacterium | reverse complement strand
TGAAGAGGGTGGACTTACCGGCGCCGTTGGCCCCGACGAGTCCGAGCCGGTCCGTCCGCGCAATATTCAGCGAGACCTCCGCGAACAAGGTGCGGGGCCCGTAGGACTTGGAAAGATTGGCAATCGTGAGCATCGAATGGGCGATAAAGCGGCCTGCGAGGGCGAGGTCAAGGGTCGCTTGGGCGACCGCCCGACCTCGCCCTCGAGAGGGGGCACGTGGGCACGAGTAACGAGTAACGGGGAAGGAAAGCGTCTGCCTTGGGTAGGGCGGCCATTGCCATGGCCGCCGTTCGCCATAGCAAGTGCCATGAGACGGGCAGGATTACCGACCATTCCAAGTTCCGCCCGCCCACGGACGTGATGGCAATCACGTCCCTACCTAGGGATGCGGGTGGGTTGCTTCCCCCTTGTCACCGTGCCCCCGTGCCAGCTTGCCCCCTCGTTTATGACCACTTCAGCTTACTCCGCAGGACGTCGAAATGGGTGAGCGATTTCGGACGCAGGAGGGCGAGCTGGACCTTGGCGGTGCGGATGACGAGGGGGAGGCGGCTCTGGGCCTCGAGGGTCTCGCGGCCGTCGACCGAGAGGCCGAGCAGGGCGCTGTCTTCGCTGCGGATCTCGAGTTCGGTCTCGCCGTCGAAGATCACCGAGCGGTTGGAGAGCGTGTGCGCGCAGATCGGCGTGAGCACGAGCACCGAGGCGGCTGGATCGACGAGCGGGCCGCCGGCGGCGAGGTTGTAGGCCGAGGTGCCGGTGGGCGAAGCGATGATGAGGCCGTCGGCGCGGTATTCGTTCACGCGGGCGCCATCGGCGAGCACGGAGAAACGGCCCATGCGGAAGACGTCGCGGGTCTTGATGACGAGGTCGTTCAGCGCCAGGGCGAAGCTGCCGTCGGCGAAGCGGATCTCGAGGAGCGCGCGCTTCTCGACGCGGAAGTCGCCGGAGAGGATGGATTGGAGCGAGGCGCCGACGTCGTCGCTCGGGTAGGCGGCGAGGAAGCCGAGCTTGCCGCGGTTGATGCCGAAGAGCGGGACTCCTTCGAGCGCGGCGGCTTCGGCCACGCCGAGAAAGGTGCCGTCGCCGCCGACCACACCGCAGGCATCGGCGCCCTGGAGGGAGGCGCGGCTGATCGGCCAGCCTTCGGTGAGGCTCAGCGTCACGCCGGCTTTCTGGGCGGCTTCCTGGACCGAACGCACGATGTCATCCACCCCGGGCTTGGTGCGGTTGACGACGAGCGTGAGGCGGCGGATGGCCATGAATGACGACTAGCCGTCCCGGCGGGAAGGGCAAGGACAAGCCGGGGACTCCGCGGGCGAAAGGCCTTATTTCGTGGCCTTTTCCGGCTTCGGCGTGAGGAAAGCCATCCGGTAGGTGAGGCTGACCTCGAAGCGCTTGCCGCCGAGGGCGACGACGTTGACCGGTCCGGCGAGGCCGCTGAGCTCGAGCGTCCACTGGCCTTCGGGGAGGTGCTTCTTGGCTTCCTCGAAGTCGTTCTTGATCTGGTCGAGCAGTTCGTTGCGGTAGTCCTGCGGATTGGTCAGCACGTATTCCGGATGGCCGATGACCTGCTTCTCGTCGTCGCTCTTCGCCTTCACGAGGCCATCGGCCTTGGTGCGCAGGGTCTCGAGTCCCTTCAGGCCTTTGTCGGCTTCGGTGTGGAGTTCCCAGCGGGCGTTGGCGACGTAAGTCACGTCGCCCTGGTCGGCCTCGTCGTCACCGAAGAGCTTGCTGCCGCCGGCGGGACGCGAGGCGTAGGACTTGCTCTCGGCACGCGCGAACTCCGCGGAGATTTCGCGCAGTTCCCAGCCCGGCTGATCGGCGAAACGTTTTTCAAGTTCCTTACGAATCACGTCGATGCGCGCGTCGACCGCGGCGCGGTCTTTGCCCTTGATCGTGACCGAGACCGGCAGGGAGAGATGATCGGCGTCGACCTGCATGCGGACGTGATGCTTGGGGCCGGAGTTACCGCTTTGCGCGGCGAGGGTCAGGGGGAGTAGGAGGAGGGCGGCGAGAAGGCGCATGAGACGAGGAATAGAGGACCCGAGGCCCGGAGGCAATGAGAGGAGTAAGGGAGATAGACCATGGAGGACTGAATGGAGGACTGCGTTGAGGGCTGAATGGAGGGCTGAATGGATAGGCTGACGCCGGTGTCAGCGGTTAGCGGTAAGCGGTTGGCGGTTAGGAAATCTCAGGTGGCAGCAGCTGGAGCCTGGAGCCGGCTGCTGAAGGCTGACTGCCGACACCTGAATGCCCGATGCCCCGGTGGCCGTCACCTGGCACCTGAAATGACGGATGACTGAATCGATGGCTGAATTGATGACAGATGACAGAAGGGGAGGGCTGAATGGAGGACTGCGTTGAGGGCTGAATGGAGGGCTGAATGGATAGGCTGACGCCGGTGTCAGCGGGAAGCGGTTAGCGGTTGGCGGTTAGGAAATCTCAGATGGCGGCCGCTGGAGCCTGAAGCCGACTGCCGAAGGCTGATTGCCGACACCCGAAAGGCTGATGCCCCGGGGGCTGTCACCTGGCACCTGAAATGACGGATGACTGAATCGTTGGCTGAATTGATGACAGATGACTGAGGGCGATTTCCCGCCACCCGCACCTGAACCTGATTACCCGCAGCCGGCTCCTGATGGCCGAGACCCGAGACCTGAAAATAGGCACCCCAGCCAATCATCCGGTTTCCGATCTCCCCTTGCTTGCAGGTATTCCCAACCGCTTGGCCGCTAATACCTGTTGAGGGTAGGGCGGCCATTGCCATGGCCGCCGTTCGTAGTGGCGCGTGCCATGATTCGGGCAGGATTACCCCCCGTTCCAATCTCCGTCCGCCCACGGACGTGATGGCAATCACGTCCCTACCCAAGGCAGGGTAAACGAAGAGGGCTGAATCGATTCGCCCGATTCAGCCCTCTTTCAGGATGCTTCGACCTCTTACACAACACTTCCCAAAGCCTCAGCGACCTTGGAAACATCGGTTCCGCCGCCCATCGCGGCGTCGGGCTTGCCGCCACCCTTGCCGCCCAGCTTACCGCAGGCGTCGGTGACGATCTTGCCGGCGGCCTTACCCGCCTTGACGGCGTCGGCGCCACAATTGGCCACGAGGGAGACCTTGTCGCCGAAGACGGCGGCGAGGACGACGACGGC
>JBIKIO010000192.1:0-3155 GCA_044361555.1 Opitutales bacterium | reverse complement strand
GACGCGCCAGGAAGGAGAGATAGAGCGAACGGACCTGAGCTTCCGGCGTCTTGGCCGCTTCCGCCGCCATGACGGCCTCGGCACGCGGATCGGAGACCAGGCGACCGACCGATCCGTTCATCATCTGCAGGACCTGCGGCACGCTACCGTCATTGGTCGCCGAATCCGCGAGCAGTCGGTCGCCTTGCCCCCAGAGCCTCAGGAAGTGCGTCTCGGCGGAGGGCTGCGGGAGTTCGCTGGCGCGCGCGAGGAGCAGAGAGTAACGGCTGACGGGTTTGTCTCCTTCATAACCGTTGGCGAGTCCCATGGTCGATCCACCTGAAGCCTTCTTCCCGCCGGCGGCCTTACCCGAACCAGCGAAGGCTTTCTTGGTCCGATCGATGGCGTTACGCACCTCCGCCATGGTGACCTTACCGGGCGGGAGGGCCATGACCTTGATATCGTCTCCGCGACGCAGGAGGACGTTGTCCGCATAGGTACCGACGGCGGTGACGACGAGGCTGTCCCAAGCCTGCTCGGCGGTCAGACGGCGGACGATCGGTCCGTTGAACAGATACTTGGCCTTGCCGAGGTCGGGCGTGGGGCTGGCACCGGCCTGGTAGGTCTTGGAGTTGTAGATCACGCGCTGGACTTCGCGGAGGTCGAACTTGGCGGCCTTCATGACGAAGGTGAGGTGCGCAAGGAGCTCGGGGCTGCTCGCCTGCGTGAGGTCGTCGATGTCGTTGACGGGCTCGATGACGCCCAGACCGAAGGCCTTCTTCCAGATCCGATTGGCGATGTTGGTGGCGAAACGAGGATTCTGCGGACTGGTCATCCAACGGGCGAACTCGTCGCGGAGCTGGGCGGGGTTCTTGGTGCTGACGTTATAGGCCGGCAGGGACTTGTCGGCCTTGGACCAGGCGATCAGCGCCGGCGCGACGGCGTCGCCCGGCTTGCCGTCCTTGTATTTGTAATCCTTAGGTAGGGTCAGGGACTGTTTCGTGCCGTCCTCAAGCCGGAAGGCGTTCATCTCGGCGATCTTGCGGACCGCCGCCTTGTTGACCGAGCTGTCCGCCTTGGCGACGCGGCCGATCTCGCGCAGGACGCCTTCGTCCTTACCGTCGGTCGCGCCGAAGAAGGCGGCCATCTGGTAGAAATCCTTCTGCGTCCAGTCGGCGAGCGGATGGTCGTGGCACTGGGCGCACGCCATGTTCGTCCCGAGGAACGTGGTCATGAGGTTCGAGACGCCATCCAGCGGCATCTCGGCGTCGAAAAGCATGAAGCCGGTCGCACCATTGTCGCACAGGCGTCCGTCGGCGGTGACCATCTCGGAGACCATCTTATCCCACGGGGTGTTCGCCGCGAGGCGCGCCTTGAGCCAGTCTTCAAAAGTAAAAGCCGGGATGCCCTTGCCGAACGTATCCTTCACGCGCAGGAGGTCCGCCATCCAGTTGAACATCTGCATGGCGTAACCAGGTGAGAACACCAGTTCATCGATGAGTTTGGCGCGCTTGTCGGGCGCGGCACTGGCGAGGAAGGCGTCGGCCTCCTTGGCGGTCGGGATCCGGCCCGCGGCGTCCAGATAGATGCGACGCAGGAACTCCTCGTCGGTGGCCGGAGCGTTCAGGGTCTGCTGGTTCGCGGTCAGCACCGCGGCGACGAGACGATCGACGTCCGCGGCGGCCGAGGCGATGATCTCACGGCTGAAGCTGTTCGTACGGCTGCGGTCCAGACACTGCTTGGCGAAGACCAAGTCTTCGGGCACGAGGATGTCCGTCTTGAAATGGTAGGTGCGTCCGTCGCGCGTCTGAATGGTGATGAAATCGCCGGAGAGACCACAGAACTGGGCGTCGACCTTGCGTCCGTCCTTGTCCGTCCACGTATGCCAGATGGCGGCGCGCTCGGCGATGCCGGCGACGGGACGGGTCGCGACCGGGGCGGCCTTGATGACCGGCTCAGGGGCCTTCTTGGCGGGCTTCTTGTCCGCGGCCTGAGTCACTGCCCCAAGGGCGAGACAGCTGACCAAGACCAGACGAGGTAGGAGAGTCATAGAGGGGTTCTATAGATTAAACCCCAGGGGTCACTAGGAGGTTTCATCTAAACATTAACTAAGGGCGTCCCCCTCCTCGGTTGCCACACCCCACTCCCACCCCTAAACCCTCTCCTTCCGATGAACCCTCTCCCCTACCTGCGTCCCCCGGGGGCCAAGCTCCGCCCGCGCCTCAAGGCCTGTCGGGTGCTGGGCATCGACCTGGGGACGACTAATTCCACGGCCGCCGAGATCCGTTGGTCTCCTGAGTCCCCCGAAGCAATCGCCCCGGCCACCTGCCTTGAAATCGCGCAACCGACGCTCAGCGGCGATTTCACTTCCGTGTTGGTACCTTCCGTCGTCAGCCAGCTGGCCGACCGTCAATTGGTCGGCGAAGGCGCCCGCCGGTGCCTTTCCCGCTCCGTCGAGCTGGGCTTGCGTCCGTTCGTGACCTACCTGGCTGAAGCGAAGAACGAGATGGGTATCGGTCGGACTTATCCGCAGGCCAAAGCCGGCTGCCGCAGCCCGGCCGAGGTGTCCGGCCAAGTCCTGCGCTTCCTCCGCGACCAGACGCCGGAGGCCGTCGCACGCACGGTGGTGACGGTGCCCGCCTCCTTCCAGATCTCGCAACGCGAAGACACCTTGCTGGCCGCCGACCTGGCGGGCCTACGCCTCGGCCACGGCGACCTGCTCGATGAACCGCTCGCCGCGTTCCTTGACTTCCTCGCCCGCCAAGGACCCGCGATCCTCGACGGGGTCGCCGACGAGACGGAGACGATGATCGTCGATTTCGGTGGCGGCACCTGCGACGTGGCGATTTTCACCCTGCGCCGACTGGCCGACGGTACGCTCAGCGTGAGCCCCCGCGCGGTCTCACGCTACCACCGTCTCGGCGGCGCCGATATCGACCGGGCGATCGTCCATCAGGTGCTCGTCCCCGAATTGGCGCGCCAGAACCGTGTCCCGCCCGATGATTGGGAATACGAGGTTCGCAAGGAGCAACTCGAGCCCCAGCTGCTGGCGACGGCCGAACAGCTGAAGATCGGCCTCTGCGAACTGCTGGTCCATCGTCAGGCCCACGGGGCCGATCTGACCGAGGTCCTCGCCGATGCGGTCAAGACCTACCCGGGCGTGCAGACCCTGCGCC
>JBIKIO010000046.1:0-10335 GCA_044361555.1 Opitutales bacterium | reverse complement strand
GCGGGCCGATCCCAGCCGCGTCCGAAGAGATGGAAGTCAGCCGGAGCGTGGCGCTCATACCAATCTAGGATCCGGACACGGGCCTGGTATTGGTCGCGTGGGTCGACGACGGTGAGCGCCTTATTCGAGGCGACGAGCACGCAGAAGAGCGGGCGCTTCTCGGGTCCGTTCCAGCCCTCGGTCTCGAAGCGGTTCGGGTAAAGGAGCGGGACCGTGCGCGGGTCGTCGCGGAGGGCGCCGTCCCAGGCGAACCACTTCGCATACCGCGCGAGCGCCGCCCGGTCGCGGTTGAGCGGACGGATGAGCGGGTTTTCGTAAAGGTAGACGTAGGCGCGGGCGGTCGGATCCTGTCGGCGGCAATTGATGTGCAGCTCGAAATCGACCGTCCGTCCCGCATTCACGTCCGGCGTATTCAGCTCGATGCCCGCGGCGAGGAAGCGCTCCCGCAGCTTGACGTAAGGAAGATAGAATTCCCCATTGTTCTCTCCGGCTCCCGGCGTGAACAAAGAGTTCTCCGCGTAATCGCGGTAGAGGACGGAGGCGTACTTCATAGGTCGCGGGCGGAAGTGAGCTGGGCGCTGAAGTGGCTGGCGGCGTAGAGCGGACGGGCCGCGGCGGCCGCCGCTCGCTTCTTGGCCGCGAGTTCGACGATCGGCATCTCGGCGAAAGCACGGATCGCGGCGGCGAGCGCGGGCACGTCGCCGATCGGCGCGGCAATCCGGCCGACCTGGCCTTCGGACCAGGGCACGGAAGGCAGACCGACGGGATAAGCCACGACTGGGAGGCCGCAGACCAACGCCTCGCCGACCATCATCGGGCCGTTGTCGTTGGTGGAAGGATTCACGAAGAAGTCGGCCGACTGATAGGCCGCCGCGATGGCGGCGTCGCCGCGGCGCACGCCTAGCTCGGTATAGGTGATGTGCTTCCAGCCATCGCCCATGAGGCCGGTCTCACCGAGCACGGCGACGTGGAGCGTCACGCCCTGGGTGTCGAGCAGGCGCAGCGCCTGAAGCAGGATCCCGAAACCCTTATAAGTCAGCGCGGGGTCGATGCCGCGGACGAGCAACACGCGGGCCTCGGCGGGCAGGCCTAGCTCGGCACGCGCATTCCGGGGGTCTTCGACGGGACGCAGCACATCGAGATCGAGCGGGATCGGGAAGACCTTCGAAGGGAGGCCGCCGGTGATCGCGCTCTCGCGCGCCTGACGAGCGGACCATTCGGTCGGGGCCAGCAGCACCGCACCGATCTCTTTCCAGATGCGGCGACGTTCGGCGGACTGCCGGGAAGACAGGTCGTCGGCATCCTTGGAGCCGATGAGCGGGCAGGCGCCGCAACCGGTCTGATACTTCGGACAACCCAGGTTGGAATGGCAGCCGCCGGTGACATGCGCCATGTCGACCTGCCAGAGGACGACGCGGGCGCCGAGGGCCTGGGAAATCTCCCGGATGACCGGGGCGGTCACGAACGCGCCGGCCCAATGGACGACGACGAGATCCCACTTCTCCGAGCGGACGCGGGCATCGCGGATGATCGGCTCAGCCGGAAAATTGGCCTCGGCGTCGAAGTCATAGACCCCGATGGGCTTCAGATGCAGGCGACTCAGTTTCGCCCAGACGCGACCGAGGCCCCAGGCCAGCTTCTGGAAGGGCGTGAGCAGGCGACGGGCGTCGACCATCGCCGGGACGTCCTGGCGCTTCCGCTTGATGACATAGGCGACCGACTCGTGGCCCTGTCCGAGCAAGGCGCGGTGGATTCGCACGAAGCCGTCGGCGGCGCCGCCGCCGCTGTCCATCTTGGAGAGGTGCAGAATCTTCATCCCTGCGAAGGGGATAAGTCCGTCCCGCCCTGCTGACGAACCAAAAGCGACGGTCTGCTATCGGATTGAAAGTTATCGCGAAGGGACAAGCATCTCGTCCGCCGATGTCCCCGCTCATCTACGTGATCAACCTGGACCGCGACGCCGAACGTCTGGCCTCGATCCGCGACAACCTCGCCAAGCTCGGCCTCGGCTTCGTGCGCCTCCCCGCCGTCATGGGCAAGGACGTGCCTGAGTGGGAAAAGCTCGTCGACCTCCCGGCCTACGCCTGGCGTAACCGCCTCGACATGCCGCGTGCGGGCGAAGTCGGCTGCTACCTCAGCCACCTCAAGGCCATGGAGACCTTCCTGCAGACCGACGCCCCCTGGTGCGTGATCCTCGAGGACGACGTCGAAGTCCTGCCCGCCTGCGCGGACGTGCTCCGCTCCCTGGCCGGGAAGGACGACTGGGACCTCGTGAAGCTCTTCAACTTCCATTCCGGCATGCCCGTGAAGAAGCGCGAGCTCGCCGGCGGCCATCGCCTGGTCGCCCATCTGACGCGCACGACCTCTTCCGCCGCCTACGTCGTGAACCGCCGCGCCGCCGAGACCCTGCTTAAGACGATGCGCCCGATCACGGAACAGGTCGACCATGCTCTGGATCGTCCGTGGGAGACAGGCCTACGCACCCGCGGCATCCGCCCGATGCCTGTCGTCCTCGCCCCCGTCGCGCATACCACCAGCACCATCGGCTATCAGGATAAGGCCAAAGCGCGCCGAACGCTGGGTAAATCGGTGAAGCTCTTCCTCTCCCGCGCCAAGAAAGAAATCAGCCGGTTCGGGTATGGGTTGGTGGATGCGGTGAGATAGGAGCAAGAAGAGGCCCGGAGGCCCAGAGGCTCGGTTGATCAGACCGACACAAAGTTGATCCGTTGATCCGTTGGCCGGTTGGCCAGAACGAGGCAGCGTTAGTTGACGCGTTGGCCAGTTGACACGTTGACAAGTAATGCATCGAGGTAGGGGCAGCACCGCGTGCTGCCCTAGTTGCATTAGGTAGGGTCGGGACCGCGTCACGACATAGCTGCATCGCAACCGGCCGCCGGATGGTGGCCGAAGGTAGGGGCGTGGCTACGCCGCGCCCTCCGCAAAGGAGTGCACGATGAATCGTGCCCCTACCTATTCGGAAAATTACGCCACCCGTGCCTGATGGCCGATATGCCCAAGCCCGAGTTCCCGATGCCCGTGGCCGTCACCTGTCACCTTAGCGAATGAATGCCCGCAGCACACATTCCGGTCTCCCCTTGAGCCCCGTGTCTCCTCTGAGCCTCTGGTCAACTAAGCCTCTCGTCGCCGTGGCCTCTTGCCCACTTGTCAACGTGTCAACTTGCCAGCTGGCGCAGCCCCTAATCAAACAACACCGCATCGGCCGGGCGGTGGCGACGGGCCCAGAGGATGCGCCACTTGAGGACCTGGCGCATGAGCTTCGAAGAGCCGCGGTGGCCGGAAGTAAGGAAGTGACGGTCGTAGCGCTCGTCGGCCTCGACCGGCGGACGGTCCGACCAGTCGTCGGTCGGATCGTAGGCGAAAGCCGGCGCGGCCCACGGACGGCCACCCTTGCCGAAATGCGTGCCGGTGCCGTCGAACCCGATGTTGAGGACGAGGTTGCGGCGCGGGACGACGGTGAGCTGTCCGGCGCGCAGCGCCTGGACCATGAACTGATAATCCCAGACCGTCCGGACCTTGCCCGCGGCGATCGCCGTGAACTTGCGACGAAGGAAGTCGACCGCGTTGGCATGAAGCAGGCGCGTCCACGGCTCATCCTCGCCGACCGGCTGCGGGATGAAGCTGAACTGGTCCCAGGTGCGCTTCCAGGTAGCCCAGCCCCAGCACGACGTCACGCGGCTGAAGCCGTGCGAAGCCGGCAGCCCGACCAGCGGGGCCATATTGGAACCGGCGATCAGGCCGATGCGAGGGTCGGCGCGATGACGCTCAAGCATCGTGGCGCAGAAACGGAAGAAGGCCGGCGTCGGCAGGCAGTCGTCCTCGAGGATGATGCCTTCGCCCGCTTCGCCGAGGAACCACGAGATCGCGGAGCTGACCCCGGGGCCGCAGCCGAGGTTCGACTCGGGGAACTTCGTGCGGACCTCGCAAGGCCAGTCGACGCCGCGGAGGATGGCGCGCACCTCGGCGACGCGTTCCGCTTCGCCGGGCCGGTCGGGACGGGGAGCGTCGCAGGCGAAGAACAGGCGGGCCGGTCGGGCCGCGCGCACCGCCGCGAACACCCGCCGCGCGGTCTCGGGGCGGTTGAAGGCGACGATGAGTACCGCGGGACAGGTCATGGCAGGTTTCTTAGGACGTCTCCTTCCGGAGACACAATGGCGTACTGCTCAGGCGCGAAATCCTCGATGCGCGAGAAGATCTCCCCCGGGTTGAGAACGCGGCTTGGGGCGACGCAGATCGAACCGTCGAAGCCGCCGAGCCAGCGGGCCCACCAGCTGAAGCTGCTGTTGGCGATGATGGCATGGCGGCAGCGAGACATCAGGGCCATGTCGGCCCAGGCATCCGTCCCCACGTTGCCGTCCACGACTTTCGTGGCGACGTCGGCGAAGGTCGCCCGACACCAGTCCGGCTCATCCGAGAAGAAATAGAATCGCGCAGCGGGTCGGCGCGCCCGCACGAGCGCGATGGCCTTGGCATAATACCCGGGCGTGCAGATGCCGGCGAAGGTGGAAGCGTGGATGGCGTCGACGTAGTCCCCGCGGCGGACGTGTACCGCGACAGAATCGTCGGCGGCCAACTCCTCCGCCAATGCGGCGCAGCGTTCTGGCAGTGGAAGCCTGAAGGCAAACGCCCGACGGACCTCGGCTTCAGCGCCTTGGAAATAACGATAAGAAGGAAAGAATCCCTTCACGTATGCCTTGATGCCTTGACGGAGAAATTCGGGCTGGAACGCGATCGAAGGCCCCTCGTAGTTGAAGTCGGCGGCACGACGCGCGAGCCGGAAGGTGATTCCGCTCGCCAGACGCGCTAAGGCGGGGATTGCCCCATCGAGCGTGAAAATTCGGTCCGCCTCATAACCATTGTGGGCTGAACGCTTACCGTATCGCCCGATGTCGAGCCGCACCCTCGCCTGATCGGACTTCTGCAGGGCGATGGCATAGGCATGCTGGAACATCTGGTTTCCAAGGCCGCCGTCGATCAGATGCACCCGGTCTACGCCGAGCAGCGCGGATGTCGCCTGCCAAGACAGGGAAGAACTTCTCAACAGACCGACCCGCGGAGGCCAAATCATGTCGGGGTGAGGGCGGCGATGACGTGCGCCACCTGTTCATCGGTCATCACCGGACTGACGGGCAGCGAGACGACTTCGCGATGCAGGGCTTCGGAGAGCGGGAGCTGCAGCTGGCCGAGCTCTTTGGCGTAAGCTTGCTGATGGTGCGGGGCGATCGGGTAATGGATCGCCGTATGTACGCCGCGGTCGAGTAGGCGCTGCTGGAAGGCGACGCGATCCGGCACGCGGACCACGAAGAGGTGCCAGACGTGGGAGTCTTCGCCGGCGCGGACGGCAGGCAGGCGGACGTTCGGAGCCTTGATCTCGCGGCGGTAATGGGCGGCGATTTCGCGGCGGCGGGCGTTGTCGGCGTCGATGTGCTTCAGCTTCACGCGGAGCAAGGCGGCCTGCAGTTCGTCGAGTCGGTCGTTGGGACCCTGGACGAGGTTCTTATATTTCTCGTGCGAGCCGTAGTTACGAAGGGCGCGGACCATGTCGGCCAGCTTCTTGTCCTTGCAGGTGAGCGCGCCGGCGTCACCGAGGGCGCCGAGGTTCTTACCCGGATAGAAACTGAAAGCAGCGGCATCGCCCCAGGCGCCGGCCTTGACGCCGCCGATGTGGGCGCCGTGGGACTGGGCGGCGTCTTCAAGCAGGAGCAGGTCGCGCTCGCGGCAGAGCTGCGCGATCGCCGGCATGTCGGCCAGCTGGCCGTAGAGATGGACGGCGAGGACGGCCTTCACCTCCGGCGTCAGCGCGGCGGCGAGCTTGGCGGCGCCCAGATTGAAGGTGTCCTCATCCGGCTCGACGAGCACGGGGCGGAGACGGTTCTCGGTGATGGCGAGGATCGAAGCGATGTAGGTATTGGCCGGGACCGCGACCGCGTCGCCGTCCTTGAGGAGGCCAAGCTCCTTCCATCCCCGCAGGGCGAGAATGAGGGCGGACAGGCCGTCGGAAGTGCCGACGCAATGGGGCGAGCCGGCCCAGGCGGCGAACTCGGCCTCGAAGGCCTTCACCTCTTCACCGAGGACGTACCAGCCTGAGTCGATGACGCGGGCGGCGGCGGCCTTCAGTTCGGCAGCGTGGCGGGCATTGATGGCCTTAAGGTCGAGGAAAGGGACGTTCATGAGAAAACAGTCGGAAAAAGCTTCCGCAGGTCACCTCTTTTTTCGGATGGAAGGTAGTCAGAGATGCTGAGCCCCTTGGCGTCACGCCGTGTGTAATCCGCCCCGATGGAGAGCAGATAGGTGAATACGGCGACATCGCCCGACTGCACCATCCGCGTAAAGGCATACATCAACGGCGTCGTACCTCGTAGGTTGGCGGCTTCGACGGAGGCGCCGGCGCCGACCAGCGCGCGGGCCGCGTCGATGTTTCCGTTATACGCGGCCACCATAAGGGCGCTCCATCCTTTCGCATTCTGAAGATCGAGGTTCGGGACGGCGGCCCACGCCGGCGGCAGCACAACGGACTGGCCGCCCGCCCATGCAAAGAGCTGAGCGTAGGGGCTGAAAGTGAGCTCGACGTCGCCATCGGCGCCGCTGACCACGGCCCTCCATTCATCCAGAAGCTTGATGCTTCCCGGCGCGCCCGAAGGAGCTCCCGGCGCCAAGCGACTGCGCCAGACTTCCCGGCCAGAGATCTTAGGGAGCTGATACTCCCAGAAAGTGAAGGCCCGGATTTTGTCGTGGATCTGCGCGGCCGGCGCGGTCAGGTCGACCTGGACATCCTTGAAATTGATGTCCTTCCTCATGAACAGGCTGGCCTTGGCCTCATCCTGGACGACCTTCGACGGAGCAGGATCGGCGAGCAGGCTCACGAACTCACGGAACAAGGAGGCGCCGTTGGCTTGATAAGCAAAGTATAGGTCCCTCGCCGTCCAGTCGGCGCCTATCTCGAAGGGGCGCTGGAGCAGGATGGGGCCCGAGTCGATGCCCGCGTCGATCTCATGGAACGTGACCCCGGTGACCTTTTCCTTCTTCAGGATGGGCCAGACGGAGGTGCTGACGCCGCGATAAGCGGGCAGCAGGGAGAAATGCATGTTATAAAGGCGCCGGGAAGCGAACTTGGCCGGACGGATCAACCGGTCGTACTCCAAGGAGAAGAACCACAGGTTCTTCTCGGCGTGCAAGGCCTCCTGCGGGACGGAACGGACGCCGTGCTTATGAGCGGCGAAGAGCAAGGACGGCTGCCATGTGTTCGTTCCGGCGTCATCCTTGTTGCCGGTGACGCAGAGTTGCTGCCGCGGCACCCCGATGTCCAGGAGATGACCCAGGCATTCGACGGCGACCTCGTTCTTCCCGGCCACGCAGATGATGTCCTCGGGCGACCAGAAAGGTCGGCCTCCATTCGAAATGGCCGAAGTCATTGCGACTCTTTCCGGATCATCGGGCGGGCGGGATTGCCGACCACCAGGGCTCCGGCCGGGACGTCCTTCGTGACGACGGCGCCGGCGCCGACCATGGCGCCTTCGCCGATGGTCAGGCCTGGCAGGATCGTCGCGTTGGCTCCGATGGTGGCGCCTTTTTTCACAAGTGTGGGCAATAGCTTCGCGGCGGCGTTCCGGGAGCGAGGCTTCAGGTCGTTCGTGAAGGTTACGTTGGAGCCGACGAAGACATCGTCCTCCAAAGTGACGCCGTCCCAGACCTGGACGCCGCACTTCACCGTGACGCGGTCGCCGATGACGACCTTGTTCTCGATGAAGCAATGGGAGCAGATGTTGCCGTCGCGGCCGATGACGGCGCCCGGCAGGATGACCACGTATTGCCAGACGCGGGTGCCCTCGCCGATCTGCTTCGACTGCACGTCGGAACTAGGATGAATGAACATGGCGGATGAATTGGTCGCGGTCGCGGATGTAGTCGGCCTCGTCGTATTCGGCGTCGGCGAAGACCATGAGCACGCAGCCGGGGGAGAAATCGTGCATTTCGCGCCAGAGGCCGGGCCCGATGAGCAGCCCCTTGGCGGAAGAATCCAACACCACGCTCTCCTCGCGCCGTCCGTCGAAGAGGCTCATTCGAACGGAGCCCGCTACGCAGACGCAGAGCTGATG
Organism: Opitutales bacterium; assembly: GCA_044361555.1. Lineage (GTDB taxonomy): Bacteria > Verrucomicrobiota > Verrucomicrobiia > Opitutales > UBA953 > UBA953. The sequence continues at coordinate 2,221 of JBIKIO010000046.1, read as the reverse complement.
GAGTTTTTTGTGGGCATGGAAACCGCGGCTGACGCCCGGCTTGGTGCCGTGAATCCAGTAGGCGCGACGGACCGGGAAAGGCAGCGCTCCTCCCATTTCGGCGACGGAAAGGCCGCCGCGGGCGTCGCCGCGCTGCGGGATCTCGACGAGCTGGACCAAGGGCGAAGTCATCGGGGGCTTGCGACCAGGGCCTTGAGGTACTCGCCGTAGCCCGACTTGGCGATTGGTTCGGCGAGTTTCAGGAGCTGGGCGTCGTCGATGTAGCCGCGGCGCCAGGCGATCTCCTCGATGCAGCCGATCTTGAAGCCCTGACGGGCTTCGACGATCTGGACGAACTGCGAGGCCTGGAGGAGCGAGTCGAAGGTGCCGGTGTCGAGCCACGCGGTGCCGCGCGGCAGGACCTTCACGCCAAGCCTGCCCTGTCGGAGATACTCGCGGTTGACGTCGGTGATCTCGTATTCGCCGCGGGCCGAAGGCTTCAGGGCCTTGGCGATGCCGACGACGGAGTTGTCGTAGAAATACAGGCCGGGGACGGCGAAGCTGGACTTCGGCGCCTTGGGCTTCTCCTCGATGGAGACGGCCTTGCCGGCCGCGTCGAACTCGACGACGCCGAAGCGCTCGGGATCCTTGACGTGATAGGCGAAGACGATGCCGCCCTGCGGGTTACGGCAGGACTTGAGGAGTTCGCCGAAGCCGGAGGAGTAGAAGATATTGTCGCCGAGGACGAGGCAGACGTCGTCGGAGCCGATGAACTTCTCGCCGAGCACGAAGGCCTGGGCGAGGCCGTTGGGGACGGCCTGCTCGACGTAATCGAAGCGACAGCCGATGCGCGAACCATCGCCGAGCACCTCGCGGAAACGCGGCAGGTCCTGCGGCGTCGAGATGATGAGGATCTCCCGGATGCCCGCGAGCATGAGCACGGACAGCGGGTAATAGATCATCGGCTTGTCGTACACCGGCAGGAGCTGCTTGCTCATGACCTGGGTCAGAGGGTGCAGACGGGTGCCGGAGCCGCCGGCGAGGATGATGCCTTTCATGAGAGTCAGATTTTGCCGAGTCGCTCGAGCCGATAGGAGCCGTCGAGGATGCCCTGGATCCACGCGGGGTTATCGAGATACCAGCGGACGGTCTTGCGGAAGCCGCTCTGGAAGTCCTCCTGCGGAGCCCAGCCGAGTTCGGCGCGGGCGCGGCGGGCGTCGATCGCATACCGCATGTCGTGACCGGGGCGGTCGGTGACGTAAGTGATGGCCGAGTCGTGGGGCTTGCCGTCGGCCCGCGGACGGAATTCGTCGAGCAGCGAGCAGAGCAGCTTCACGAGGTCGATGTTCCGGCGCTCGTTGTCGCCGCCGATGCAATAGGTGCGGCCAGGGGTGCCCTTCTCGACCGCGGCGAGGAGCGCGCGGGCATGATCGTCGACGTAGAGCCAGTCGCGGATATTCTCGCCCTTGCCGTAGACCGGGATGGCGTCGCCACGCAGGCACTTGAGGATGACGACAGGGATCAGCTTCTCGGGGAACTGATACGGACCGTAGTTGTTCGAGCAGTTGGTGACCACGACCGGCAGGCCGTAGGTATCCATCCAGGCGCGGGCGAGGTGGTCGCTCGAGGCCTTGCTGGCGCTATACGGGGAGTGCGGGTCGTAAGGAGTCGACTCGTTGAAGGCCGGGTCGGTCGGGCCGAGGGAGCCGAAGACTTCGTCGGTCGAGACATGCAGGAAACGAAAAGCATCCCGAGGGGGACCGGATAGTTGCCGCCAGTGACCCAGGGCGGCCTGCAGGAGCTGGAACGTACCGGTGACGTTGGTGGCGATGAACTCGCCCGGGCCGTCGATGGAACGATCGACGTGGGACTCGGCGGCCAGGTGCATGACCGCCTCGGGCTTGGCGGACGCGAACGTCCGGCGCATGGCCTCGGCATCGCAGATATCAGCCTGGACGAAGGTGAAGCCCGGCTTGCCCTGGAGGTCGGCGAGCGAGGAAAGGTTGCCCGCGTAGGTGAGCTTATCGACGACCGTGACGGCATGTCCGCCCGCGACCAGAAGACGGGTCAGATTCGACCCGATGAAGCCCGCGCCGCCGGTGACCAAGATTCGCATAAGCAGTGGTGTGTAATTTCGGGGAATAAGGGGGGTGAAGCCAGAAAAAAGGGGGCGCGGAGCGCCGAGATATCACTACTAGTTGATCTGTTGATCGGTTGGCCAGTTGGCCAGAGCGAGGCAGAA
>JBIKIO010000191.1:0-3159 GCA_044361555.1 Opitutales bacterium | reverse complement strand
GGCCGATTCCTCGGCTATCGTCTCGACGCCAAGGGTAACCCTACGTTCCTCAACGAACAGGGCGGCGTGAAGGTCGCGGAGACCTACGAAGGCATCGAGAACGGCTTGCGTCGCACCGTCACCTGGGCGCCCACGCCGGACTTCAGTCCGACGATCACGCATCCCGCGGGCCTCGTGCCCACGGAGCTCCCCGCCACCGAAGGCCGCCGTGTCTTCACCTATCTCTGGAAATGAAAGCCACCTTCGTAGCCCTGCTCGCCGCCGCTTCGCTTTCCGCGGCGTCGTATGATATCGCCGACATCCTGACCGCGAGCACCGCCGCCGATACCCGCGCCAAGGACTGGAAGCCGGGCGACGGCCTCGCGCTCGAAGTGAGCGGCATGGACTGGACCGCCGACGGCAAGCTCGCCCTCTCCATCCGCAAGGGCGAGGTCTGGCTGCTCGACGGCGTCCTCGCGCCCAAGCCCGACAAGGTCAGCTATAAGCTCTTCGCCTCCGGCCTGCACGAGCCGCTGGGACTCCTGCGCGACGGCAAGGACTTGCTCGTCACCCAGCGCACCGAGACCACCCGTCTGCGTGATGCGGACGGCGACGGCGTCGCCGATGAGTATCTCACCGCCGGCGCAGGCTGGAATGTCTCCGGCGCCTATCACGGTTATGCTTACGGGCCTAAGCGCGACGGTTTGGGACAGCTCTGGGTCACGCTCAACGTCGACATGGGTGACCACGCCGACAACAAGGCCCCGTGGCGCGGTTGGGGTGGCGTCCTCGGCCAGGACGGAAAATTCATCCCTATGGCGGCCGGCATGCGTTCGCCGTGCGGCCTCGGCACGAACCTCGCCGGCGACATGTTCTGCGTCGACCAGCAGGGCACGTGGATCCCGACCACGCCGATCTACCACCTGCGCAAAGGCGCGTTCTTCCTGAACCCCGAAGGCATCGCCTCCGAGAACCTTCCCGAGTCGCCGCTCAAGCTCTCCGCCAAGATTCCCGAGAAGCGCCCTTACCCTGAAGCGCTCAAGGCCTTGCCCGAGATGCGTCCGCCGGCGGTCTGGATGCCATATAACAAAGTCGGCCGCAGCGGCACCGACCTCGCCACGTGCGATGCGGGCGGCAAGTTCGGGCCGTTCGACGGACAGATGTTTGTGGCCGAGTTCACCGACGCCAAGATCAGCCGCGTCTTCATGGAGAAGGTCGACGGCGAGTATCAAGGCGCCTGCTTCCCGTTCGTCGGCGGTTTCGCCTCCGGCATCGTGCGCCTCAGTTTTGCGCCGGACGGCTCGCTCATGGTCGGCATGACCAGTCGCGGCTGGTCTTCATTGGGCACCAAGGCCTACGGACTGCAGCGTCTCCGCTACAACGGCACCGCACCGTTCGCCATCAAGGAGATGAAGGCCAAGCCGGACGGCTTCGAACTCGTCTTCACCAAGCCCGTCGATGTCGCCCGCGCCGGGGATATCGCCTCGTACCGTATGAGCAACTACACGCTCTTCTATTCGGGCGCGTATGGCAGCGACGAGATCCAGAGCGCCCCTAACGCCGTCACCGGGGCCCAGGTCGCCGCGGACGGACTCAGCGTGCGGCTCAAGGTCGACGGCCTCCGCGAACTCTACATCCATGAGCTCCATGCGGACGGGCTCCGTTCGACTGCCGGCGAGTCGCTGGATCATGCGGACGCGTATTACACGCTGAACCGGATTCCGAAGAACTGACTCGCAACGGAAGGGTAATCCTTTCCTCTTGGGGGCTTGGACAAACCGCCGACCATCCGCGCCGAAATCGGCCCCACGCTCAAGCTGGCGATTCCCATCATGCTGGGGATGCTCGGGTACGGGCTGATGTTCGTCGTGGACGTCGCCATGGCCGGGCATCTCGGTGAGACCGCGCTCGCCGCCTCGGCCCTGGCTTCGAACCTCAATTACATCCCTTACGTCTTCGGCATCGGGGTCGTCGGCGCCATCGCCGTCTACCAATCCCAGGACAACGGCGCTGGCGTCGCGGAATCCTCGCCCGCGATCCTGCGCCACGGCATGGTGCTGGCCGTCGCCATCAGCGTCGTCGCTGCGATCGGCTCGCATTGGGCGGCCCAGTTCATCCCGCTGCTCGGCTCGTCTCCGGCCGTCTCCGCCGAGGCCCGGGAATTCTTCATCCTCATGTCGTGGGCGATCGTGCCCGGACTGGCCTTCCATGCGTTGCGCGGCCATCGTGATTCGCAGCACCAGCCATGGATCTCGCTCGTCTGGCTCAGCCTCGGCATCCTCGCCAATATCTTCTTCAATTGGCTGTGGATGTTCGGCAACTGGGGCTTTCCCGCGATGGGGCTCGCCGGCGCGGGCTGGGCGACGCTCGTCGCTCGCTTCGTCATGCTCATCGGCTTGTGGTATACGCCGGGGCGGGGCGAAGTGCGCTGGGCGGACGGCCTCCAGCTCGCCGTCTTCCGTCGCCTCATGCAGACGGGTTGGCCGGCGGGGCTGCATAGCCTGAGCGAAGTCGGCATCTTCGCGATCGTCCCCGTCATGGCCGGCTGGATCAACGCCACCGCGCAGGCCGCGCATCAGGTCGCCATCAGCACCGCGTCGGCCGCCTTCATGCTCCCGCTCGGTCTCGGTATCGCCGCTGGCATCCGCGTGGGCGAAGCCTATGGCGCCAAGGATCCGCGCAAGGTGCAGGTCATCGGTATCGGCGCCCTGATCATGGGCGGCCTCATCATGGGCGTCTACGGTCTCGGCATGATTCTCCTGCGTCCGTTGCTGATGGCCACCTATGGCGTCGGCGGGACTGAGACCGCCGCGCTGGCTTCGACCCTGCTCGTCTTCGCCGCCGTGTGGGCGCCCTTCGACGGCGTGCAGGTCGTGGCGGCCTACCTCCTCCGGTCGGTCAATCGGGCCGCCTGGGCCTCGTGGAGCGTCTTCATCGTGTACTGGCTGTTCTGCCTGCCCTTCGCGCTCGCCCTGGCTTTCCCGGCGGGCTTCCGGCTCTGCGGGCTCCCGGTCGGCTACTTCGGTCTCGGGGCCGTGGGCATCTGGATCTCGCTGGCGACCGGGCTGATCATCGTATCGCTGGCCATGGCTTGGAAGTTCCGGCTCTCGGCCCAGACGGACGTCGACGCCTGAGCCGTCACCTCGTTGGCACGGGCAGGTCGGCCAATCTTAACATCGC
>JBIKIO010000190.1:0-3169 GCA_044361555.1 Opitutales bacterium | reverse complement strand
AGCTACACCGGCTGGCCGATGGCCCGCGTGATGCTCCACGCCCACAAGCTCACCCTGACGCACCCGCAGACCGGCAAGCCGCTCACGATCACCGTCGAGCCGCCGAAGGACTTCCTGGACCTCAAGGAATGGCTGGCCAAGAAGTTCGGACGTAAGCCTTACCTGATGCCCGCGTAGGTGGTTTAGGCGGTTAGCGGTTAGCGGCTGGCGGTTGGGAGCAGCCATGGAGATATGCTGCCCAAGGGTTAGACGTCATCGCCAATCAATCCAAAGCCCCTACGTCACGCGGACTCTCCTGCCCTCGTGAACTCGAGCCCTCCGGCCCTCGTCTAGAATCCCTTCTGACCGGGCTTGGGCACCTTGGTCGGGGCCTTCCAGTCGGCGGGCAGGATCTTCGCGGCGGTCAGCGGGTCGTTGTCGCCGTCGGCCTTCATCTCGGTACCGAGCTTCGCGAGCATGGCCTGGATGCGCTCAGCCTGGGCCGGCTCGGCAGACAGGTCCTTGGTCTCGAACGGATCGGACTGCAGGTCGAAGAGCTGCGTGCGGTCGACGTGCGGATAGCGGATCAGCTTCCAGCGTCCGTCGGAGAGCGCCTTCTGGATGGTCTTGTAACCGAACATCAGGAACGGACGACCTGGCTGGGCGGGGTCCTTAAGGACGGATGAGAACTCCCGGCCATTGGAACCTGTCGGGGTAGCGATGCCGCAGAGCTTGCCCAAGGTCGGCATGACGTCGAAGAGGTAGCACATCGCTTCGCTACGCTTGTCAACGGCGATGCCCGGGCCGGCGACGATCAGCGGCACGCGCATGGAGTGCTCGTAGAGGTTCTGCTTGCCGATGAGACCGTGCGAACCGCGGGCGACGCCGGAATCGGCGGCATAGACGATAATGGTGTTGGCGGCGTAGGGCGACGCATCCACGGCATCGAGGACGCGCCCGACCTGGACGTCGAGGAAGGAGACGTAACGGTAATACTCCGCCAGCATCGTCTTCACGTCAGCCTCGGGACGCGGCCACCTCATCAGCTGCTCATCGCGGATGACCATCTCGCCGTTGTCGAACGGATGCTGCGGCAGGAAGTTCGGCGGCAGCGGAATCGAGGCCGGCGCATAATCGATCGGAAACCCTTCCGGGACGATGTGCGGGTCATGCGGGCCGTCGAAAGCGAGGTACGAGAAGAACGGCTTCTTGCCGTCGTGCGACTTCAGGAACGCAAGGGTCTCGTCGGTCGCCTCTTCGCAGAGATGCTTCGGCGAGATCTTTGCTGGGGTCAGCTTACCCGTCGGCAGCATATCGCTGGTCGGTGCCTTCAGCGGATTGGCCATGCCGCCCACGAAGAGCGCCTTGGCCTGCTGGAAGGACTTCGGGATCGAGGGCGGACCGTTATGCCATTTGCCGGCCGCAAAGGTCGCATAGCCGGCCGCACCGAAGGCGTTGGGCCAAGTCTGATGCTTCATCAGCCTCTCGTCGATCTGGGCGAGCGAGCGGCCCGAGAGCAGCATCGCACGCGAAGGCACGCAGGTCGCGCCTTGGTTGCCCCCTTGCATGTAAGCCCGGTTGAACGCCACGCCACGCTTCACGAGGCGATCAAGGTTAGGGGTCTTGATGACCGGATTGCCCAGGGCCGCGATAGTATCGGCGCGCTGGTCGTCGGCGAAGATGAAGACGACGTTGGGCGCCGGCGCGGCACGCAGTGACACGGCCATGGCGCAGAACGCGACGAAGAGACGGGGCAAGCTCATACTCCCATCCAAACCCGCTGACCGCGGAAGGCAACCCGCGTTCAGGCGTTGAAACCGTGGTGGCCGTCCTGCTTACGATGCTCCGGGGCGTCCGGCTCGACATGCACCAGCACCGAAATGACCTCAGGGTGAGAACGAAGGATGTCCGACTTGATTCGACCCGCAATAGCATGGCCTTCGGCGACCGTGGCGCCTTCGGCCACCTGCAGATGGAAATCCACCTCGAAACGGTCGCCCAGCCGACGGGCACGGAAGGCGTGGAAACCCTTGGCCCCCGGAGCGGCCAGGATGTGTTCGCTCAGGTCGTGCAGGACGTGCGCCGCCGGAGCGGTATCGAGGAGATCAGAGCAGGAGCCTTTGAAGAGCTTGATGCCCTCGGAACCCAGCCAACCGGCGAGCACGAGGCCCACGACCTTATCGAGAGCCTTCCATTCGGGATTAACGTTAGCCACGACGACCGCAACGAGCGCAAGCAGCGAGGCGATGGCGTCGGCACGATGATCGGTGGCGTTGGCCATCAGCAGCCGCGAACCGAGTCGTTCAGCCTGCCGGCGGGCATACTGATAGAAACCTTCCTTGATCAACAAAGCTCCGCCGGCGACCCACGCCGCGGCAAGGCCAGGCTGGGTGACGTCGGCACCACTGACGAGCGCGGTAAGCGACTGCCAGGCCAGACCGAGGCAGAAGAGCAGCACGAGTGACGAGATGAGCATCGTCGCCAGCGTCGAGAAACGGTGATGTCCGTAGGGATGGTCGTCGTCCTTCGGAAGGTGGGCGAACTTCAGGCCGATGATCGCGGCGATGTCGCTGGCGATGTCGACCAGCGAGTGGATGCCATCGGCGACGAGGGCCTGCGACGACGCAACGAAGCCCACGCTGAGCTTCGCGCCGGCCAAGACGACATTGACCGCCAAGCTCAGCGCTACGGTCAGACCCCCTTCGCGCTGCAGCGTCGTGCTCATTTGGGTGAGTTGGCCCTAATGAGGTCAGCTTCGGCCTGCCAGTCGATGCGGACCAGATGGGCGTCGGCGACGGCCGGATGGGACTTCAATTCTTGGACAAGGGCTTCGAGCTTACCCCACGGGGCTCCGCCAGGCAGCTTACGCCAGGCATCGAGACGTAGCAGGATCTCTTCGTGGCCAGCCCACGCGGCGGCGACGTCGCCGGACGGAATCTTAACCTCAGACGGCTGACGGCCCGGCTTCAGCTTGAGCGCGACGCGATCGGCGTAGGCGAATTCATAGGACTCGACCGGGCCCGGCTCGGCGAGGGCGACACCGGCGGGGTAGGTCTCCTTGATCAGGATATGCTCCTCGGGGAGTTCCTTGCCTTCCGGCGAGTAACGACGCGTACCGCCGGTGACGAGCGTGCGGACCTTGGCGCCGCCAACCTGATCGGCGACCTGCTCGAAAAGCACATAGTGTCCG
>JBIKIO010000127.1:0-4468 GCA_044361555.1 Opitutales bacterium | reverse complement strand
GGCAACGCCGGCGGCGAACTCGTGCATGCCGGCGACCCGGAATCCCTCGCGAAGCTCAAGAAGTCGCCCACGGCGCCCTCCTTGCGGCAGACGCTGGAACGCGGCAAGGTCGCCAAGGCGGGCTAAAGCGGGGATATTCAGCCGCGGCGGGTGATGTTCTTTTGACCAACCCCGACCCGGCGGCATCCTTCTGCCCACCCCACGATGGCCAGCCAATCTCCCACGCCCAAGAAGCCCGCGCCTATTCTCGCCCATCGTCGCAGCCAGACGAACTGGCCGGCGCTCCTCATCGGCGGCGCGCTCCTCGCCGCCGCCGGCTGGTTCGTGTGGCAGAATACGCGCCGTCCGCCGGAAGTCGTCGTGATCAAAGAAACGCCGAAAGCGGTCGAAGCCCCGAAGCCCGTCGAACCGGAGAAGCCTCCCGTCGTGGTCGTTGACAATAAGCCGGTCACGCCGGTCGCGCCGCCGAAGATGACCGAGCCCCCGAAGCCGGAGCCGGAAGTCAAGCCGGTGGTCGTCGAAAGCAAACCCTACGTCTTCGGCGGAGCCGCCCTGAACGATCCGAAGCTCCCGCTCCTCCTCGTCGCGGACGCGCGGGAGAGGCTCAAGGACGGCAAATGGGAAGACCATCTGATCCGGCTGCAGAAGGGACTCCTGCCCGCCCTCGCGGCGACTTCTTCGACGGACGGCGTCGAACGGCATAACCGGCTCTGGGAAAGCAAGGCCTTCGCGCTCGGCATGACGCAGGCCCTCTTCATCCGGCGCGTCGGCGCGGAGAACCTACGCACGGCGGCGCAAGGCGGCGAGCAGCTGCCCGTCCTGCTGGCGGAACTGCTCGGCCGGGCCGACCTGCTCGAGAAATTCGCGCTGACGCTCAAAGCGGAAGATGACGCCACCGAAGCCCTGCGCGTCTGGTCTCGGCTCGCCGCCGACGACACGCCGGCCCAGCAGGGCCGCTACGATAACCTGCAGATCGCCTGCGCGCTCGTCTTCGACCAGCCGCTCCGATGGTCTCGCTTCGACGGCGGCGAAGCCTGCGTCGCCGACGCGTTGACCCGCTACCGCTTCTACAAGACCGCCGCCGAGGCCGGCCGGCTCGTGGGCGACGTCCGCAAGACGCCCCCGGGCGACCTCATCTGGGTCGTCGGCGCCACGGCCACCGAAGAGGAGATGAGCTGGGCGCTGACGAACCCGAAGCTACGCTCGCTCTCGGAATGGGCCCCGAGTTACGGCCTGATCCGCTACCGCATGGACTACGTGACCCAGGAGAAGACGAAACTGGCCAAGCCGACGGAAGGCACGCTCAAGGAGATCTTCGAGCTCGGCGGCATCTGCATGCACCAGGCGCACTTCGCCGCCAACACCGCCCGTGCCTACGGCATCCCCGCCGCTTACGTGACCGGCGACGGCAACCGCGGCGGGCACGCCTGGTTCGCCTACCAGCGGAAGGACAAGGAATGGAATATGAACACCGGCCGCTATAACGACGGCTACGCCTGCGGCGAGACGACCGATCCGCAGACCGGCCGACGCATCGGCGAGTTCGAGGTTCAGATCCTCGGCGACCCGCAACGGCGCGCCGAACGCTTCGTGAAATCGCAGCGACTCCAGCTCGCGGCGCAGATCTTCGGCGACGGCGGCGATCTCGAGTCGCAGCACGAATCCCTCCGGCTCGCGGTGCTCGCGGCCAACCGCTGTCTCGAGGCCTGGCGCGCCTACGCCGCCTGCCTCGAGGCCCTCGGCCCGAAGGTGAAGACCGATGAATGGAAGCTCTTCGTCCTGGAGATGCGCCGCGCCTTCGACGACTGGCCCGACATGCGCGAGCTCGCGGACGACATGGAGGCGAAGCATCTCTTCCCGACGATGACCCAGGACGAGATCTTCCTGAGCTGCAAGCGGGCCTACGACCGTCTGATGTCCGAGAAGAAAAGGCGCGGCGACTACGACCGCACGCGCTACGACCTCGTCCAGAAAGCCGTCGAACGCGAATCCGCCGTGCTGATGACGGACCGGGCCAAGCACGCCGAGAAACTCGCGAACATGCATCGGCGGGCCCTGGAGGACAACGCCGACCACCTCCCGACGTTCCGCGCCTTACTCGAAGGCTACTATCAGGCGGTGAAAGGCGACGCCCGGATGGAGGCGGCGTTCCTCTCGGAAATCGAGCGGGTGTATAAGCGGAAGCTCGGCGGTAGCGCCGGCGCGGACGTCTTCCGGCTCAAGGCGGTCGCAGGACTGCTTGACCTTATCCAAGGCTACTTCGACAAATGCGATGACAAGGATCGGGCCCGCCGGCTCCGGCTCGAATCCGAGAAGATCCAGAAGGCCTTAGACAAGATGAAGAAATGACCACCTCCCGCTCCCTCCTCCTCGGCGTCAACATCGACCACGCCGCGACGCTGCGCCAAGCACGCTATCGGGGCGCGCACCAGTCGCCGCACGCCGAGCCCGACGTCGTGGCCTTCACACGCGAAGCCCTCGCCGGCGGCGCCGACGGCATCACCCTGCACCTCCGTGAAGACCGCCGCCATATCCAGGATGCGGACGTCCATGCGATCGCCGCGATTCCCGGCGTGCGCCTCAACCTGGAGATGGCCTGCACGCCCGCGATGACCGCCTTCGCGCTGAAGCTGCGCCCGGCCGCGGTCTGCCTCGTCCCCGAGTCCCGCGAAGAGGTCACGACCGAAGGCGGCCTCGACGTCGCTGGCCAGCTCACCCGCGTCCGCGAGACGACCCAAGCGCTCAAGGCCGCTGGCATCGAGGTCTCCCTCTTCATCGGCCCGGATGCTCCGCAGATCGAAGCCGCGGTCGCCGTCGGCGCGCCGGTCATCGAACTCCACACGGGGGCGTTCGCGAACGCTTGGAAATCGCCGGCCGCCGACGCCGAGCTGGCACGCCTACGCACGGCCTGCGAACTCGCCCATCGGCTCGGACTGATCGTCAACGCGGGTCACGGCATCAATTACGACAACATCCGCGCGATCCTGACGCTGCCTCACCTGCACGAGCTCAACATCGGCCACTCGATCGTCGCCCGCGCCCTGTTCACGGGCATCCGCGGCGCGGTCAGCGAAATGAAGGCCCACCTTAAGCGGCCGGTATGAATCTCGAAGGCGGTAACGTACTCGGCGTCGGCGTGGACCTCACGGAGGTCGATCGTATCCGCTCGGCGCACGCCAAGCATGGCGCCGCTTTCCTCGACAAGGTCTTCACGCCCGCCGAACAGCTGCTCTGCCTCGCGAAGGCCGACCCCTATCCGTCGCTGGCCGCCCGCTTCGCCGCCAAGGAGGCCGCCAGCAAGGCCTTCGGGACCGGCCTCGGCGCGGAACTCTCCCTGACGAGCGTGGGCGTGCTCAACGGTCCCGCCGGCGAACCGGTCGTCGTGCTCGACGACAAGGCCCGTGCCCTCCTCGCCGCCCGCGGCGCTTCGCAACTGCTTATCTCGCTCACGCACACCGACACGCTGGCCCAGGCCTTCGCGGTGCTGGTGCGCTGACGCCATGAGCGCCGCCACTCGCCTGCCTGTCCTCTCCTGCGCCGAAGCCGCGGCCGCCGAAGCGGCGTTCCTCGCCGGAGATGCGGCGCTCTCCTGGCAACTGATGAACCGCGCCGCCCGCGGCGTGGGCGACGAAGCCCTCGCGCTCCTCGGCCGTAAGCCGGACCGCATCCTGGTCCTCGCCGGCAAGGGCAACAACGGTGCCGACGCTTTTCTCGCCGCGCTGCACTGCGCGCGCGCCGGCACGGAGATCGTGGCGGTCTTCGCCGAAGGCGGCCCCGCCCGACCCCAGGCCCAGCGCGCCTGGGCCATGCGGAAGAAGGGCGTGCGCATCGGCATCGTCGCCGCGGCCAACCTCCGCCAGCTCGCCGCGCACGAGTTCGACCTGATCTTCGACGGCGTGCTCGGCCAAGGTTTCCGCGCTCCGCTCTCCGCCGAGCTACGTCGCTTCCTCCGCGATTCTGATACGCTTCGCGGTCTGCGCATCGCGGTCGACCTGCCCAGCGGCCTGGGCGACGACGCGGCTGGCCCGGCCTTCCGCGCCGATCTCACGGTGTCCATCGGCTGCCTGAAGCGTCCGCTGCTTTCACCTAAGTCGGCCCAGTTCGTGGGGCGCCTGCGGGTCCTCGATATCGGCCTGCCGCTCGGCGAGACCGAAGAAGCCTGCGTGACCGCTGAGTCGCTCGCTCTGCTCCGCAAGCCACGTCGCGCCCGCAGCGACAAACGCCACCAAGGTCGCATCCTCATCATCGGCGGCTCCGACCGGATGCCGGGCGCCGTGCTAATGAATACTGCCGCGGCCCTGCGTTCCGGCGCCGCACTGGTCACGACCTGCCTCCCGGAATCGGTACGGGCGAAAGCCGCCGTCGCCTATCCCGAGGCGATGTGGCGTGGAATGCGCACCAGCAAGGACGGCTCGCTTGCAGCGACCAACCTGAAGGAGATCCGCCTGCTGATCGCGGACAAGGATGC
>JBIKIO010000086.1:0-5897 GCA_044361555.1 Opitutales bacterium | reverse complement strand
CTGACCCGCCTTCGCTGGCTGGCGGGATGCAGCCGATCCCGACCGACCCGCTCGCGCAACGCGTCCTGCTCAACGGCCTCAAAGGCGTCGGGCCGGTCACGGTACGACGCCTGCGGGAGGCCTTCGGCGGTGAACTCTCGGTGGCGCTCGGGGCCCCGGCGGACCAGCTCGCCAAGGTGGAAGGCATCAGCCGCCCCGTCGCCGCCGCCATCGCCGCGCGTGATTTCGACTGGGCCAAGGAGATGGGCCGCGTGCGTGACCTCGGCTTCTGTCTGCTGAGCGAAACCCACGAAGCGTGGCCGGTGCCGCTGGCGCGGCTCTGGGACCCGCCGCTCGTGCTCTACGCCGAAGGCGAAAACTTCCCGACCGAACGTGCGGTCGGCATCATCGGCTCGCGGCACTGCACGACCTACGGGGCTTCGCTGGCGCGATCGTTCGCGCGCGACCTCGCGCAGCAGGGCTGGTGGATCGTCAGCGGCCTGGCCCGCGGCATCGACACGGCGGCGCACGAAGGCGCGCTGGACGCCGCCGGCCGGACCGCCGCGGTCGTCGGTCACGGTCTCGATCTCACGTTCCCGCCGGAAGCGGTCCGCCTGCGCGCACGGATGAAGGCCGACGGCTGCGTGCTCTCCGAGTTTCCGCTTGGCCGGCCCGCGGACCGGCAGACCTTCCCGCAACGTAATCGCATCGTCGCGGGTCTGGTCCGCGTGATGGTCGTCGTCGAGACCGACATCGATGGCGGCAGCATGATCACCGCGCGCTTCGCGGGCGACCTCGGCCGGACGCTCTGCGCGGTGCCCGGCCGCGCAGATAGCCCGTCGAGCCGCGGCTGCCACGCGCTCATCCGCGACGGCGCGACACTCGTCAGCTCGGTGGACGACATCCTCACGGAACTCGGTGAAAGCCGCGGCCAACCGGCCCTGGCCCTCGTCGCCGATCCGCCGGAGTTCGCGCGCTGGCTCCCGCACTTTACGGGCGGCGACGCGCACGACGCCGAGAGCCTGGCCACGCTCGCGGACTGCGCCATCGCCGAGGCGGCGGTCAGCCTGACGATGATGGAGATCCGCGGCGTGCTGACGCGCCGGCCCGACGGTCGTCACGAACGCGCCTGACTCAGCGGTGCGGGATATTGCCCTGATCCGCCGGCACCGATGCGGTGAGCGGATTACCCGCGCAGCGATCGAGCACGGCCTTCGGTTTCGCGAGACAATCGCGTAGGCAACCCATCACCGGACGCCAGCCGTCGCCGAATGCGGCCGGATAGGCGGTGGCCTTCAGTCCGGCATGGTCGGCTAGCCAGAGCGCACGCACGCAGTGCCAGCCTTGCGAGACGAACACGAGGTCGCTGTCCGGATAATAGGCCTTCGCGCGCAGGACGGAATCCAGCGTGCGCCAGCCGTAAGGATCTTCGACGATCGGACAAGTCACGCCCGCCGCGCGTAGGCGCACAGCCATCGCACGCGCATGGACGTCGGTGCCGGAAGTCACGATGAGTTTCACGCGGCCCGAGCGCGCGAGCTCCGCGGCGGCGGCGATGCGGGGTCCGAAAGTACCGGACGGCTCCGCCGTCCCATGGACGAACTCGTCGGTCCCGAGCAGGACCATCACCGCGCCCGCCGGAATCTCCGCCGGTGCCACCGCGAGTCGCCCCCACCCGGCGGACCAGACCCAGGCGTTGGTCCCGACGAGAAATAACGCCGAGACGGCGAAAACCGCCCACACCCCGCGTTTGAGCCAACGAGACATGAATCCGACAATTACGCCCAATTTTACCTTAGCAAGGGGGCTATCTAGATAGGTTTGCCTAAATTTAAGCATCAATAGGTTGCCGAAAGTCCGTATTAGGTCATTTTGAGGATACGTCATCCACTGGCACGGATTCTGCCTACTTTTACTCATCATGAGTGCCACCGCTGCCACTGCGAACGCCAAAGTCCTGGTCATCGATGATGACAAGGATCTGCGTTACTCCCTGCGCCGCGCGCTCGCGGGCCTCGGCCACACCGTGATCGAAGCGGACAGCGGTGAGTCCGGCGTCGTCGCCGCCAAGCGCGACCAGCCCGACGTCATCCTGCTCGACAACCGCATGGGCGGCATGACCGGCATCGAGACCTTGCAGATGCTCCGCGGCGCGCAGCCCCAGGCGATGGTCATCCTCATGACCGCGTTCGGCACGACGCAGACCGCGATCGAGGCCATGAAGTTCGGCGCGTACGATTACGTCATGAAGCCGTTCGATCAGGCGAAGCTGATCGCACTCGTCGACAAAGCCCTCTCCGCGCGCCGCGACCTCGCGTCCGCCACGCGCTCGACGCGCATGCTCGTGAACCCGGCCGACTACAAGGAAGGCATCGTCGGCAGTTCCGAACCGATGCAGGAAGTCCTGAAGTCCATCGGCCAGGTCGCCGCCAGCGATGCCACCGTGCTCATCACCGGCGAAAGCGGCACGGGCAAGGAGCTCGTCGCCCGCTGCATCCACCAGCATTCCCTGCGGGCCAAGGGACCGTTCCTCGCGGTCAACTGCGCCGCGATCCCCGAGAACCTCATCGAGTCCGAGCTGTTCGGTCACGAGAAGGGCGCCTTCACCGGCGCGACCAACCAGAAGCCCGGCAAGTTCGAGCTCTGCGACGGCGGCACCATCTTCCTCGACGAGATCGGAGACATGTCGCTGCCCACGCAGACCAAGGTCCTGCGCGCCATCCAGGAAGGCGAGATCCAGCGCGTCGGCGGCACGACGACCCTCAAGGTCAGCGTGCGCCTCGTCGCCGCGACCAATAAGGACCTCGAAGCCATGGTCGCCACGCGCCAGTTCCGCGAAGATCTCTATTACCGTCTCAACGTCTTCCGGATCCGCCTGCCCGCCCTGCGCTACCGCAAGGGCGACGTGCCGCTGCTCGTCGACTACATGCTGCAGCGCCAGGCCGCCGCCAAGAAGCTCAAGCCGAAGCGGCTCTCCGACGAAGCCCTCGACGCCTTACTCGCCTACGACTGGCCGGGCAACGTCCGTGAGCTCGAGAACGTGGTGCAGCGCGCCAACGTGCTCGCCAAGGGCGAGACCATCCTCCCGAAAGATCTCCCGCAGGACGTCCTTAATCCGCGCAAACCGGCCGGCGCCGCCCCGATAGCGAACGCCGTCGCCGGTCCCGCCGCCGTGGCCGCCCCGGTCGAAGCCTCCCTCGGCGTTGGTTCCGCCTACGACTCCATCTACAAGCAGGGACGGGCCGGTGACGGGAAGTCCATCCTGACGGCCATCGAGATGGAGATGATCAAGCGGGCGATGGAGGAGACACGCGGCAACCAGCTGCGTTCCGCGATGATCCTCGGCATCAACCGTTCGACGCTGAAGAAGCGCCTGCTCGAGATGCGTGAGGCCGGCATCAAGGTGTTCACTTAATCTTTGCCACCCGCCGGGAAAAGCATTGGCTGGAGGCTCACCCCATGAGCACCTCCTCTCCCCTCCGCACCACGCTGCTGGCCACGGCCGCGCTCTTCCTGAGTTCGTACGCCGCCTTCGCGGGCGAAACGATCCAGATGTTTGACGGCAAGTCCCTCGCCGGCTGGAAGGCTTCCAAGAACTCCCCCGAAGGCACCTACAAGGTCGAGGACGGTGTCCTCCAGATTCGCGGCGGCCAGGGTCACCTCTTCTTCGTCGGCGCCGACGGCCAGGCCAGCTTCACGAACTTCGACTTCAAGGCGAAGGTGAAGACCTATCCGGGCGCCAACTCGGGCCTCTACTTCCACACGGCCTATGAAGACAAGGGCTGGCCCTCCCAGGGCTACGAGTGCCAGGTCAACGGCAGCCACAAGGACATCAAGCGCACCGGCGGCCTCTACGCCGTTCGCGACGTGCTCAACACTCCCGCCGCGCCGGATAACGAGTGGTTCGACTACCGCATCCGCGTCGAGGGCAAGCGCATCCAGATCTGGATCAACGGCAAGCAGACCGTCGACTTCACCGAGCCGGAAGGCTGGACCCCGCCGAAGGGCATGCCCGGCCGCAAGCTCAGCAAGGGCACGTTCGCCATCCAGGCCCACGACCCGGGCTGCAAGGTCGACTACAAGGATCTCGTCGTCGAACGCCTCTGAGCGGACGGACGATGAAAGCGAAAGGCGGACCGCTTGGTCCGCCTTTTTTGCGCCTGCACCTCAGGAGAGCGCGCGCTCGAGCTCGGTGATGAGCCGCGTCCGCAGGGGCTCCGCCAGGCCCGCGAGACGTCGCTGTTCCTGTTCGTATTCCCCGCGGCCTTCGGAGGTCTCGATCGTGATGGGCTTCAGACCGATGGCCGAGAAGTCGTAAGGGCTGGCGCGCATGTCGACCGAGCGCGCGACGTGCGCGAGTTCGAACGCGTCGGCGGCGAGCTCGGCCGAGACCCACGGCTGCGCCTTCATCGCCCACTTGAAGAGGTCCATGGTCACGTGCACGCAGCCGGGCTGCTCGTTCTCGACGCGTGCCTCGAGCGTGGGCGCGAGCTTGTTCAACGGCCGGGCGCCCGGCGTGAAGAAGCGGAAGGCATCGTAATGCGTGCAACGCACGGGCATAGCGCGCACGACGGCGTCGGTGCCTTCTGCGCCGAGGCGCAGAGGCCATGAGGCGTGGCGGCGCTGTTCGGCTTCTCCGTAGACCATCGCCCATTCGTGCAATCCGAAGCAGCCATGGAACGCCGGACGCGCCGCGACGGCCCGGCAGAGCTTGAGGCTGAAGGCCAACCGCCCAGCCTGCGCGACGTCGGGCAAGGCGACGCGCACGCCGCCGTCGGTCCCGCGGAGGAAGCGACGGCCGTCGACGAGCTCATCGGCATCGGCCAGCGCGACGCCGGCGCCCGGCGTCCAACGACGCAGTGCGGCGAGACGGAAAGGATAATAGGTGAAGAGGAAGTCCTCGACCGGATCGGGCACGCCCTTCTGCGCGCGTTCGCGGCGGGCGTCGACGAGGCGGTCCGCGCGGGCTTCATGCGCCGACCGCCGGGCGCGCCATTCCGCTCCCCCGAGCGTGACCTGACTGGCGGCGGCGACGCTCAATCGAAGCGGCGGTGATGCGCGGCGACCTTGATGTATTTCTCAGCCCAACCAGGCAGGGCCGCCTGTTCGTCGCCGGTCAAGGTGCGCACGACCTGGGCCGGCGAACCCATGACGAGCGAGCCGGACGGGATCCGCGTGCCCTTGGTGACCAGGGAATTGGCGCCCACGATCGAACGCGCGCCGACCACGGCGCCGTCGAGGATGGTCGCGTGCATGCCGATGAGGCATTCGTCGCCGATCACGCAGGCGTGGATCATGGCGAGGTGGCCGACCGTGACGCGGGCGCCGACCTTGGCCGGCAGGCCGTCGGCGACATGCACGACCGCCCCGTCCTGAATGTTGGTTCCTTCCCCAATCTCGATCGGGGCGATGTCACCGCGGAGGACGGCGCAGGGCCAGACGCTGGCCTTTGGGCCGAGGGTCACGTTGCCGATCACGACCGCCTTGGAATGGACGAAGGCCGTGGCGTGCACGCTGGGCCCCTTGGACAGATTCCGGGTCAGCTCCTTGGACAGGGCCTCGTCCGCATCCGTCGGCTCCTCGAACTGCCCGCCTTGGTAAAAAGGGTTCATTCCGTGAGAATTAAGCACCTCCCCCAGACTGGAAAGTCCTAACCACCCCACCCACCCCTCTTTAGCCCGATTTAACCCTAAAAACGCCCACCCCTACCCCCGCCCCTTTCTCACGACCCCACCCCTACCCCTGCCCCTGCCCCGAATCTACAGACAATTCCCCTTGCCAACCCCCCTCGAGTCCGTTTGCTCCGACCTTCCGACAGCCATGAAGGCCACATTTATCACCTCCGGTCGCCAATTCACCGTCACTCAGGGCGACATCCTCATCGTTAACCAGTACCCTGGTAAGAACGAAGGCGACGT
>JBIKIO010000189.1:0-3203 GCA_044361555.1 Opitutales bacterium | reverse complement strand
ACGCAGGTCCATATCCTCAACGGACATGTCATGAGCGTGGTCATCGATGACGACGCGGCCGCCCGACACCCCGAAGGCAAGCTCGGCGTCCAGGTACACGTCGGCCCCCCGATGAAGGTCGAATACCGCAACTTGCGCGTTCGGCAGCCCTGAGCGCGGATAAGCCGTTGCCCTCTTGCCGAGGCTGACTTGCATAGGCCCATGAGCCGCCCCGCCCTTCTCTTGCTATCCTTGCTGGGCTTGACCCCGGGCCTGCTCGCCCTCGAGCGCGCCGCCTGGAATGAACAAAGCCCTCGAGACGAGATCCGCCCAGCGTTCTCACGCAATGGCGACACCTTGGTCATCACGCACGACGCGCGGGAAGGCCTCGACGGCTGGTATCAGCAGAAGTTCGGCGTCGTGGGCGGGGACTTCATGAAGTTCAGCGCCACGCGCAAGACCACTGGCGTGGAGAATCCGCGCCACAGTGGCCTCGTGCGCATCGTCTGGTCCGACGCCACCGGTAAGGCCGTACCCGCCGCGACCCCCGGCGCCTCCGCCGAACCGGAGCATCCCATTGACGGACCGATCGACGCCCAAGGTATCTCGCTCATCGAAGGAATTTACCAAGTTCCGCCCAAGGCCACGCAGGCGACCATCGAACTCCATCTCCAGCACGCCCCCAAGGGACGCGTCGAATGGAGCAATATCACGTTTGAAAAATCCGTCGCGCCCGCGTCCCGCAAGGTCCGCCTTGCGACCGTTCAATACATCCCGACCGGTAAGTCGCCTCGGCAGAATTGTGAGGAATACGCTCCGATGATCGCCGAAGCCGCCAAGCAGAAGGCCGACCTCATCGTCCTCGGCGAGACCGTGCCTTACGTGCGCACGAAACTGTCGCCGGCCGAATCTGCGGAGCCGATTCCCGGCCCGACTACCGACTATTTCGGCGGCCTCGCCAAGCAGCACTCCCTCCACATCGCCGTCAGTCTCTATGAACGCGATGGCCACCTCGTTTATAACACCGCCGTGCTCCTGAGCGCGGAAGGCAAACTCCTCGGCAAATACCGCAAGGTCTGCCTGCCGCATGGCGAGGTCGAGAAAGGCGTCGCGCCTGGAACCGACTACCCCGTCTTCGATACGAAGTTCGGCAAGGTCGGCCTGATGATTTGTTACGACGGCTTCTACCCAGAAGTCGCCCGCGCGTTGACCGCCAACGGAGCCGAAGTCATCGCCTGGCCGGTCTGGGGCTGCGACCCGCTGCTCGCCCGCGCCCGCGCCTGCGAGAATCGCGTCTACGTCGTGAGCAGCACCTTCACTGACCCGAAGAACGACTGGATGATCTCGGCCATCATCGACCCGGCCGGCAAGGTCGTCGCCCAGGCGAAGGAAAGCGGCAGCGTCGTCGTCACCGAAGCCGACCTTTCGAAGCCGCTCGTCGGCCCTTACAATCTCGGCGACTTCCACGGCATGGTGCAGCGCCACCGGCCGGACGCGCAGAAGTAAAGCTGACTTAGGCTAACTCCGCCAGGATCGCATCCCAAAGGGCGATGCGTGACTCGATCGCAGCGACGGACGCATCCGCGGCTTCAGACCACTTACGGTCATCGTCACCGCAGAGTAGCTCGACCATGCGGAGCGAGATGGCGCCATGATGGCCGCCGTCGACCTCGATGTGCCGCTCAAGGTAATAACGGAAGGTATCCAGCTTGCCCGGGTATTCGCGGCTGAGACGCGTGACGAGTTCGGTAAACATGTCCGGAATCAGGTCCTCGCGTCCGAACGTAAAGGCCGCGGCGACTTCATGCGACTTACCGTTCGTCGCCAGGGAGAAGGTCGCACCGGAAAAAGTGGCGGCGCCGGCCGGGACGCCGGCCGAGACCAGCGCGGACGCGGTCGAACCGCCCGAGCGAACGGAGGCCAAGGCCTTATCGACCGCGGCGGTATCAGACCCCGCTTCGTGCATCGCGCGCAGGTAGAGATCGAAATGCGCGATGCGCGTGCCCTTCGGGTCGACGTCGGATTCCTCGCCGCAGACGATCTCGTTGATCAGGAAGCGGACCTCGGCATCGCCGACCGGTACCCAAGGGACGGTCACACAGGTGAGGTCGCGTTGCAGGCGCTTCAGGAGCGACATGAAATCCCAGACCGCGAAGACGTGCGAACGCATGAACACGCGCACGTCATCGAGCGAGGCCATGCGCGCATAGAGCGGGTGGGCAAGCAGCCGCTGGCGGGAAGGCGCGATGCGGGCGCGGACGGCGTCGAGACGGGACATGAGGGAAAGAGTAAGGGCGCAGGGAGGAAGGCAAGCGGGAGGGAGGACTAAAGTAAATGAGAGGACTGGGTGGAGGGCTGAACCGAGGACTGGACGGAGGGCTGCATAGATGAATCAAGTGGTCAGGTTGTCAGTCTGGCCGGGATTTCCGATACCGGATGAGACCTCCAATCAGGCGCCCCACCCGATTGCAGTGTTCGGCGACCAAAAGGACTTCCGATTCCCTCAAGAAGCCCGCCTTAATGCAGATAAGTACCTGCGTCTCGAGCTCCGCCAGCGAGCCCCTGGCGATGTACAAAAACTTCAAGGCATCCTTATTCGTCCCCTTGGCGTTACCCTCGGCGATATTCGACGGTACCGAAACCGCCGCACGTCTCAACTGATGGATGATGTCGGCATCAAGCCGTGCGGCATTGGCGCGGCACATCAAATAGACCGCAACCGCAAGATCACAGGCCTCCGACCATGCCGACAGCCTTCGATAATCTGGCCCCAAAGACTCTTCCTCCATCCGGATATCGAAGCATTCTCGCCCACCCTATCCAGCCGCCAATCACCTCAGTCCTACCTGAAGCAAACTCCGCCTTAAGATCTACTTTTCAATTCAGTCCTCAACTCAGCCCTCCATCCAGTCCTCAACTCAGCCCTCTCGTCTTAATCTGCCTCAACGCCTCGTAGGTGGCGATCCCGCAGGCGGTCGAGAGATTGAGCGAACGAGTCTTATCGTTGAAGTGCGGGATCTTTACTTCGCGATCCGGACCAAACCACGCGTGGATTTCTTCGGGGGTGCCGGAACCTTCGTTGCCGAAGACGAGTCCGTCGCCTTCCTGGAACTCCGCATCCCAGAGGCCGCGCGTCGTCTTGGTGGTGAAAAGCCAGAGACGTTCGGGGCGGCCGGGTGAGGCGAGGAAGGCTTCCCAGTTATCGTGATGTCGGACATCGAGTT
>JBIKIO010000045.1:0-10509 GCA_044361555.1 Opitutales bacterium | reverse complement strand
GCCTTCATCGGCAAGCCCCCGGAAGGTCCGGGCGCCCCGCACCGCCAGTGAACCGGCTCGGCCCAGTCTGTCTGCTGCTCGCGCTGCTGACGGGCTGCGCCGTGTTCAAGTCGAAGCCGAAGCCGCCCGCCGAGGAGCCGAACCCGTTCGCGCTCCCGGCCGGGGCGCCGCGCAACGCCCGCGTGGGCTTCGTCCAAGGTTACCCGCTCCGCAGTACCACGGTGCCTTTGCTGCTCATCCCGGGCACGATCGTCCGCGAAGGCCTGCAGGTCATCTCGCGCGACCCCCAGCTCAATCCTTCCGCGATCCTGGAGATCACCTCCGTCCGCGGCCGCCTGGCGGTCGCCCGGATCATCCGCGGTCAGCCGCAACCTAAGGACGAAGTGGTCTTGCCTGACCCCGAGCTCGCCGAACAGGCCCAGTCACTGACCCCCTGACGGCGGCTCTTGACCTTGACGGGGCGGATGCCCACGTTGCCTCTTCCATGGCAAAGACCCAGGCAGGCATCGTCGGACTCCCTAACGTGGGCAAGTCGACCCTCTTCAACGCCCTCACGCGCTCGCGTAAGGCCGAGGCGGCGAACTACCCGTTCTGCACGATCGAGCCTAACGTCGGCGTGGTCCTGGTGCCCGACGACCGCATGCAGAAACTGCAGGTGATCGCCGGCACGAAGGTCGTCATCCCGGCCACGATCGACATCGTCGACATCGCGGGCCTCGTCGCCGGCGCCTCCAAGGGCGAAGGTAAGGGCAACGACTTCCTCTCCAATATCCGCGAGTGTGACGCGATCATCCACGTGGTCCGCTGCTTCGACAACGACGACATCGTGCACAGCATGGGCAAGGTCGACCCCATCCGCGACATCGAGGTCATCGAGACCGAACTCATCCTGGCCGACATCCAATCCGCCGAGCAGCAGCTTGACCGCAACCAGAAGAAGGTCCGCAGCCAGGACAAGGACGCCATCGCCAACGTCGAACTGCTCACCCGCCTGGTGAAGCACCTCAACGAGAACCAGCCCGCTTCCGCCCTCGAGGTCAGCGACGACGAACGCAACCGACTCAAAGCCTACAACCTGCTTTCCTCCAAGAAGGTGCTCTTTGCTTGCAACGTCGCCGAAGGCGATCTCGCCGATCCCTCGAAGAACCCGCACGTCGCCGCCGTCGCCGCCCTCATCGGCCAACGCCATGGTTGCGAGCACGTCGTGATCTGCGCTCAGGTCGAAGCCGAGCTCTGCGACCTCTCGCCGGCCGAAGCCACCGAGTTCCTGCAGTCCCTTGGCGTGACCGATTCCGGCGTGTCCTCGCTCATCCGTGGCGCCTACCACCTGCTCGGCCTGGCCACCTACTTCACCGCCGGCGAGAAGGAGGTCCGCGCCTGGACCTTCC
Source organism: Opitutales bacterium (assembly GCA_044361555.1). GTDB lineage: Bacteria > Verrucomicrobiota > Verrucomicrobiia > Opitutales > UBA953 > UBA953. The sequence goes on along the minus strand of JBIKIO010000045.1, from coordinate 9,121 downwards.
GTAGCGGCATGACCGCCCCGCAGTGCGCCGCAGTCATCCACACGGATTTCGAAAAGGGCTTCGTGAAGGCCGAAATCGTTTCCTACGAGGACCTCGTGAAGAACGGCTCAGTCGCCGCCGCCCGCGACGCCGGCCGCTACCGTCTCGAAGGTAAGTCCTACCTGTTCAAGGACGGCGACGTGGCCCTGTTCCGCTTCACGGACTGAGGCCCTCCCCCTAATACCCCCAAAAAGGACGCTAAATGCGTCCTTTCTTTTTGCGTTGGCTGGATAGCCCGCAACCATGGGAGCCGGTCGTTGTCCCACCCCCATGCTTCGTCGTCTTGCCCTTCCGGTCCTGGTCCTTGCCGCCGCCCTCGCCGGCGCCGCCGAGACTCGCCCCAACATCGTGGTGGTGATCGGTGAAGACATGGGCCCAGACACTGGCGCCTACGGCTGCAAGGACGCGATCACGCCCAACATGGATCGCCTCGCCAAGGAAGGCGCGCGCTTCACCCGGGCCTTCACCCACACCGGCGTCTGCGCCCCCTCGCGCAGCGGCATGGTCACCGGCCAATATCCGCTCAAGTATGGCGCCCAGAACATGCGTTCGGTGGTCATCAATCCACCCCACCCGTTCACCGAGAAACTTCAGGCCGCCGGTTATCACGTGATGTGGCCCGGTAAGACCGACTTCCAAGGCGTGCCCGAAAAGAACCTCGCGAACGATCGCAAGAACTGGGTCAACCCGTCCAGCCGTCCGGCCGGCCCGCTGACCGCCAAGCCCAAGGAACCTTTCTTCGCTTACTTCAACGACACGGTCAGCCACGAGAGCCAGGTGCGCGCCGACGATCAGCAGCACGCCAAGAATACCGCCGCCCTTAAGCCTTCCGACCGCCGCGATCCCGCCAAGGTCGAACTCCCGCCCTTCTATCCCGACACCCCGGTCGTCCGCCGCGAGGTCGCGCATTACCATGAACTCGTCACGGCGGTGGACTATTCCCTCGGCCGCGTCCTCGACTGGCTGAAGGCCCACGACCTCGAAAAGAACACCATCGTCATCCTGACCGGCGACCACGGCCGCGGCATGCCGCGCTACAAGCGTTCGGTGAAGGACACGGGCACCCGCGTCCCGCTCATCGTCCGCTGGCCCGGTCAGATCGCCCCGGGCACGGTCCGCGAGGACTTCGCCAGCTGGATCGACTTCGCCCCGACGGCGCTGACGCTCGCCGGCGTCCCCGTCCCGGCCGAATATGACGGACATTGCTTCCTGCCGACCGCGGCCAACGCGCCGAAATACGCCTACTCCTTCCGCGACTTCATGGATGAGAGCTTCGACAAGGTGCGCTCGGTCCGCGACGCGCGCTTCCGCTACGTCCGCAACCAGGCCCCCGGCGTCGATGAGGCCGGCAAGGTCGCCTACCAAGAAGTCGGTCAGACGATGCACGAGCTCCGTCGCGTGCAGGCCGATGGCAATCTGACCCCTGTCCAAGCCCTCTACTTCAATCCGAACCGCGCCCCGGAAGAGCTCTACGATACGCAGAGCGACCCGTGGGAAGTGAACAACCTCGCCGGCGATCCGGCGAATGCCGCCAAGCTCGCCGAACTCCGTACCGAGTGCGACGCCTGGCTCGCCCGCTGCGGTCCGCTCGCCGACCTGCACCCCGACGAACTCGTGAAGCGCGGCGTCATCAAACCCCGCGACGAGAAATACGAAGAACGTCTCAAGACCGGCTCGACCGCCGGCGACGCCGCCATCGCGGCCAAGAAAAAAGGCAAGAAAGCCGCCAATAAATGATCTCCTGACCCAACCCTCCTCATGCGCTCCCTCCTCATCCTCTCCGCTTCTTTGCTGGCCTTCGGCTGCAAGCCTGCTCCGCAGGTCGCCCGCTACGAAGTGAAGTCTGACGCCGCACCAGCTCCTGCCGCCACCCCGGCCACTCCCGTCGCCGCCCAGGCCGCCCCTTCTCCGGCCGTCGCCGCGCCGATGGTCGCGCCCGCCTCGATGAAAGCCGAAGCGGCCTCCTTCGACGCCCCTAAGTGGGGCAAGCTCCCCGCTGGCTGGTCCGTCGGCCCTGAGAACGGCATGCGCAAGGCGACCTGGATCGTCGCCGGTCCCGACGGCTCCAAGGCCGAGATCGCCGTCACGGTCTTCCCTGGCAACGTCGGCGGGCTCACCGCTAACGTGAACCGCTGGCGCGGCCAGATCGGCCTCCCTCCGGCTGGCCCCGACGAGATCGCCGCTTCCGCCAAGCCCGCCAAGGTCGGCGGCCTCGACAGCCAACGCTTCGTAATGGCCTCGACGGACGGCAAGAAGGGCCTCGACGCGGTCATGACCCCGCACAAGGGAGCTACTTGGTTTTTCAAGATGAGCGGTGACGCCGCCGCCGTCGCCGCCAACGGCGCCGCCCTCGTCGCCTTCCTCGCCGAATCCCAGCTTCCGTGAACAACGAAGAATTTCAGAAGAAGGCCGACAGCGGCCGTAAACTCATCGACACGCTGGCTTCGCTGAAGCTGACGGTCTTCCTGCTCGTGCTCTCGATGATCCTGGTGCTGCTCGGCACGCTCGAACAGGTCCACTGGGGCGTCTGGCACGTCCAGAAGGTCTACTTCAGTTCCTGGCTCTGCTTCTATCCGATGGACCCGACGGCGGCCTTGCGCATCCCGCTCCCGGCTGGCTTCACCATCGGAGCCCTGCTCATGCTCAATCTGGGCTTCGCGCACTTCCGCCACTTCAAGGCGACCTCCGCCAAGGTCGGCATCAGCATGATCCACGCCGGCCTGCTCCTCCTACTGGGTGGCGGCTTCGTCACCGCGGTCTATCAGGAAGAGTCCGCGATGATCGTCCCCGAAGGCGAAAGCCGCGACTTCTCCGAAGCCTTCCGCGAATTCGAGTTCGCGCTCGTCGAGAAAGACGCGAAAGGCGACCAGGTCGTCGTCGTCCCCGACTCAATGTTCCGGGCCATCGCCGCCAAGCAAGCCCCCGACACGATCGCCCTGCCGGGCACGCCTTTCACGCTGAAGGTGCTCGCTTATCACCCCAACGCAATGCTGCGCGCGAAGTCGCAGATGCCCGACGGCATCGCGATCAAGGCGACCCAAGGCATCGGCGCCCGCTCGGAACTGGCCTACAAGCCGGAGCCGGAGAGCTACGACGACAACAAGCCCAACGTGCCGACGGCGATCGTCGAACTACTCAAAGGCGCCGATTCGGCCGGAGTCTGGGCCGTGAACCTCAACCTGACGGAAAACTTCGACGCTCAGGAATACAAGGACGGCGGGAAGACCTACCAGCTCTCGCTACGTCGCGTCCGTTACTACGTCCCCTTCACCCTGCGCCTCGACAAGTTCACCCACGAGAAATACCCCGGAACGAACACCCCGCGCCGCTACGCCAGCGACGTGACGATCAAGGAAGGCGCCGGCTCCTTCGCCTATAACATCTCGATGAACCAACCGCTGCGCCACGCGGGCCTGACGTTCTTCCAGTCGAGCTTCGGCAGCACCAAGGACGGCAAGGACATCAGCGTCCTGCAGGTCGTGCGTAATCCAGGCTGGCTCATCCCTTACGTCTCGGTCGCCGTGATGTCCCTCGGGCTCGTCTGGCACTTTGGTTTCTCGCTCCTCCGCTTCCTCCGCGGACGCGCCGCCAAGTCCGCCGCGGTGCTCGCCCTCGGCTTCCTCTCCGCCACGTCGCCGGCCGCTGAGGCCGGCTGGAACTCCCGGGAGTTCGGTCAGATCCCCGTGCAAAGCGGCGGACGCATCGTCCCGATCGAGACCCTCGCCACGGGCTCGCTCTTGCAGATGCGCGCCCGCACCTCGATCCGGCTCACGGAACTGGAACGCGTGGCCTTCGGTCAGCGTCCCTCGACCTGGACCGGCGAGCAGCGCGCCGCCATCGCCAAGGAAATCCCTTCCCTCGACACCGCCCTCCAGGCGATGCTCGAGAAACGCCCGGTGCGCCTGATCGGCGGTTCGGTCTCCGCGATCGACTGGCTCATCGAAGTGTCCTTCCGAGCACCCATCGCCCGCCACCTGCCGACCTTCCGAGTGGAACACCCCAATGTACTCAAGCGCGTCGGCGGCGACCCCGAGAAGAGCCTCTACGTCAGCTGGGACGGCATCCTGAAGAACAGCGCCGAAGTCAGCCAAGCCGCCGAGAAGGCCCGCAAGCGCCCCCAGGCCGACCGTGACGCCGAAGACCGCGCCTTGCTCAATCTCGAAGGCGCGGCCCGTCAATATGCCGCCCTCAGCATGACGTTCATCCCCGGCGACCTGCCGGCCGAAGTCACCCCGCGCCGCGAATACGGCGCCTGGATCAGCGCCATCAACCGTGCCCTGTCGGAAATGAACGCCAGCCGCGCCAACGGTGGCACCGGCCAGGCCTTCGACCCCGAACTGCAGAAGACCGTCCGCACGTTCGTCGAACGCTACCAGGAATTCGAACGCGAAGGCGCCATCGGCCTGATGCCGCCCAAGGATCCCGAATCCGTCGAACGCTGGGACAACCTCGGCGGCTCCCTGCTCGGCATCATCCAGAACCAAAAGACCCATCGCGCCGGACTCGCCGAGGACGGCCTGATCACCCGCTACGCCGACTTCTCCATGGCCTGGCGCGAGGGCAACGATGAGGAGTGCGCCCGCCTCGCCTCCGCCATCACGGCCTCCCTCAAGGGTCCATGGACGCCCAAGGCCGAATCGGAAGCCGCCTTCGGTCGCATGCAGCCCTTCTACTGGCTACTCATCGCCTATGCCGTCACGGTGCTCATGGTCTTCGCCTCGTGGCTGACTTCCTCCGAGAACCTACGTGCCTGGGCCTACCGCCTGCTGGTGCTCTGCTTCATCCTGCACACCGCTGCCCTCGGCTACCGCATGTGGCTCCACGGCCGGCCGCCGGTGACCAACCTCTACTCGTCGGGCATCTTCGTCGCCTGGGGCGCCGTCGCCCTCGGCATCATGCTCGAACGCGTCTGGAAGAATGGCATCGGCGCCGCGGCCACGGGTATCACGGGCTTCGTCTCGTTGATCGTCGCCCATAACCTCGGCCTCTCCGGCGATGACAACCTTGAGAGCGTCCGCGCGGTGCTCGACTCGAACTTCTGGCTGGCGACGCACGTGACCATCGTGACGCTAGGCTACTCGGCAACCTTCGTGGCGGGTCTCCTCGGCGCGCTGCACCTTGCGCTCCGCGCCTTCAAGTCCGACTACAACTGGGGCGACAGCGTGGCCCGCGCGGCCTATGCCATCCTAGCCTTCGCGGTCCTCGCGAGCTTCATCGGTACGATGCTCGGCGGCATCTGGGCCGACCAGAGCTGGGGTCGTTTCTGGGGCTGGGACCCCAAGGAGAACGGTGCCATCCTGATCGTGATCTGGTGCGCGATCTGCCTCCACGCCCGCTGGGGCGGTCTCGTCCGCCGCGAAGGCCTGATGCAACTTCTCGTCTTCGGCAACATCGTCACCGCGTGGTCCTGGTTCGGAACGAATCTTCTCGGCGTCGGCCTGCACAGCTACGGCTTCACGGAAACGGGCTCGTTCTGGCTCTACTACGTATTCTGCCCTTCGCAGCTCGCGCTGATCGCCCTCGGTTGGCTGCCTGACCGCTCGAAGAGCGCCCTCAAGACCGCATGACCGAAGCCGCCGGCCCGACCTGGTTCTGCATCAAGGCCAAACCTCGCCAAGAGGCCGTGGCAGTGCAGAACCTACGGGCCGTCGGCATCGGCGAGCTGGTCTTCCCGCGTCTGCGTCGTACCCGACGTGGCCACGACAAGAACAAGGTGGTCGTCGAACCGCTGTTCCCGGGCTACATATTTGCCCGCTTCGATCCGATGGAATTCCAGTCCACGATCCGCAGCACGCGTGGCGTCCTCCACTTGGTCAGCCGCGAAGGCCGGCCGGTCGACGTCGAACAAGCCGTGATCGACGAACTGAATGCGCTCGGCCCCGACGCAATCCTCTCGATGCTCGATGACGAGCTGAAGGTTGGAGCCAAAGCCCGCGTGATCCGGGGCATCTTCACCGGCTCCGAAGGCGAGGTCATCCGCCTAGAGTCTCCCCAGAAACGCATCGCACTGCTGCTCTCCATCCTCGGCTCCGACCAACCCGTCGAACTCCCGCTCGACGACGTCGAAGGCCTCCCCGACGAAGCCTAAACAACCTGTCCCTGTCCCTGTCCCTGTCCCTTTTTAGCATGATCCTCGACCAACTCTCCGCCTCCGCCGCCTACGAGTCGCTCCATCCGCTCTTCCCCCAGGCGTTCGCCTACCTCCGCGCCTTCGATCCCAAGACGGTAGACGGAAAATATGAACTCCAGGGTCAGGACCTCGTCGCCATCGTCCAGCGTTACCAGACGGCCCCTTCCGCCGACAAACTCTGGGAAGCCCATCAGGTCTACGGCGACATCCAAGTGGTCTATCAAGGCCTGGAATATTGCGGCCACATGGACCAGCAGACCCTCGTGGTCACCAAGCCGTATGTCGCCGAGAAGGATGTCGAGAAATACGCCGCGCCTACGACGCCGGCCGCGCTCCTGACCCTTGGCCGCGGCAACTTCGCCATCTTCCACCCCCAGGACGGGCATCAGCCTGGCGTGCAAGTCGTCGCCCCGGCCGAAATCCTCAAGGTCGTCATCAAGTTTCGCCTGAAGGTCTGAGTGGCTTGCAACTTCGCCCGCTGGGCGGTGTCTTTAAGGACAACCCCATGCGTCACTCCCTGCTCTCCCTCCTGGCCCTCGCGCTCACCTGCGCGTTCGCCGCCGCCCAGGACGTCACCCGCGTCTCCGACGTCATCTACGCCAAGCACGACGGCGTGGCCCTGACGATGGACGTCTTCACGCCGGCCAAGCCCAATGGCGCGGCGGTCATCAAGATCATCAGCGGCGGCTGGAACTCCAATCACAACGGCATCAACGACGGCGGCTGGACGAAGCACGGCTTCACGACGTTCGTCGTCGTCCACGGCACCCAGCCCCGCTTCCACATCGACGAGATCGTCGGCGACCTCCAACGCTCCGTTCGCTTCATCCGCGCCAACGCCGCGAAGTTCGGTATCGACCCGAACAAGATCGGCGTCACCGGCGGCAGCGCCGGCGGCCACCTCAGCCTGATGCTCGGCACCCGCGTGCTGACGGCCAACCCGAAATCCAAGGACCCGGTCGAGCACGTGAGCTCGGCCGTCAACGCCGTCGCCTGCTATTACCCGCCGGTCGATTTCCTCAGCTGGGCCAAAGAAGGAGACAGTAAGGAAGGCGCCGGCCCCCTGACCGTCCGCGCCCCCGCCTTCGGCCCGATCGTGACTACCGCCGAAGGCCGCGAACGCGCCGGCCGCGAGCTCTCGCCTCTTTACTGGATCAGCGACAAGACGCCCCCGACGTTCATCGTCCAAGGCGACGCCGATCCGCTGGTGCCCGACTCCCAGGCCCGCCGCTACCACGCCCGCGCCAAGGAGGTCGGCGCCCAGAGCGACGTCCTCATCCGCCTCGGGGCCGCCCATGGCGGCTGGGTGGAGATGGCCGATGACAACGTCCGCATGGCCGAGTGGTTCGCCCTGCACCTGCTCGGTAATAAGCCAGCGGAGCCCTTCACGTTCGACGTGCACACCCTGCCCAGCACGCCGGCGCCCAAGAAGGCCAAGAAGTAAGCCCCGCCGGCGGATAGGTTTACGCTGGCAGGAAAGCCCGGCTGTTTCCATAAAGACGGCATGGCTTCGCCTTGCCGACTCATCCTCGCCCTCGACGTAGAGACCAAGGAGGAAGCCTTGGCGCTCGCCCGCCCGCTCGCCGGCAACCTCGCCTGGGTGAAGCTCGGCCTCCAGCTCTTCACGCGTCACGGACCAGGCATCGTCGACGAATTCCATGCCCTCGGCTTCAAGGTCTTCCTTGACCTGAAGTTCCATGACATCCCCAACACGGTGTCGTCCGCCATCAAGAGCCTCAAGGGACGTCCCTGCTCGCTCCTGACCATCCACGCCTGCGGCGGTCCGGAGATGATCGCCCGCGCGGCCGAAGCCGCCAAGTCCGCCCTACCCGATTGCACGGTGCTCGGCGTCACGGTACTCACGTCCATGGACCAGGCCCAGCTTTCCGCCACGGGCGTCGCCCGCACGCCGGAAGAACAGGTCCGCCTCCTCGGTCGCATGGCCATCGGCGCCGGTATCGGCGGTCTCGTCTGCTCGCCGCTCGAACTTCCCGTCCTCCGTGCCGACCTCGGCGCCGGCCCCACGCTGGTGACTCCGGGCATCCGTTATCCTGACGCCGCCGGCGACGACCAGAATCGCGTGATGACACCCGCCCAAGCCGCCGCCGCCGGCGCGAGCTTCATCGTGGTGGGCCGTCCGATCCTCAAGGCCAAGGATCCGGCGGCCGAGACGCTCCGCATCCGCCGCGACATCGGCGAGACCGCATGAGCGCCGGCGAAGACATCCTCATCCTTCTCGCCGCGGGCTCCGCGCGGCGCATGCAGTCCGTCGTCGACGACAAGATCACCGCCCTCCTCGCCGGTAAGCCGGTCTTCGTCCATTCGCTCCAGTCCTTCCTGAGCACGGGCCACATCGGTCGCGTGGTCGTCACCTATCGCGACGAAGCCCAGCTCGCCAAACTGCGCGCACTACTGGCTGCGCACCTCCCTTCGGCTGCTTCGGTCGAGTTCGTGCCCGGCGGCGAATCGCGCCAGGATTCGGTGCTCGCGGCCCTCCATACCTGCGAAGGCCACGCCGGCCTGGTGCATATCCACGACGGCGCCCGCCCGCTGGTCTCCGCGGAAGCCATCCGTAAGGTGCGCGCCAAGGCCTTCGAGACCGGTGCCGCCATCCTGGCCGGCCGGGCCGCTGATACGGTCAAGATCGCCAAGGCGGATTCTACTTCGGTCGAGACTTCCCCGGATCGCGGTCTGGTCTGGACCGCCGAGACACCGCAGGTCTTCCGCACAGCCATCGTGCTCAAGGCCTACCGCAAGGTCGCCGAGTTGCAGCGCAAGGTGACCGACGACAGTTCCGCCGTGGAGTTCGTCGGCCAGGACGTATCCTTGGTCGAGAACCCTTCGGTGAACCTGAAGCTGACCCGCCCCGCGGACTTCGTCCTAGCGGAGGCGATCCTGAAGACGCGCTGAGCGCTCAGTAGCCGGCCTGTCGGAGCGCGGCGTCCAGCTTGG
>JBIKIO010000188.1:0-3216 GCA_044361555.1 Opitutales bacterium | reverse complement strand
GGCACGGGCGGCGGCGACTCAGGTATCAGCATCTCGGCCATCAGCCGCGGGGACCTGGAGCCGGCTGCCGAAGCCCGAATGGCTGACTCCCGAAAGGCCGATGCCCCGGTGGCCGGCACCCGTCACCCTCAAGAGAATGTCCGAAGCATACTTTCCGGTTTCCGGTCTCCCCTTGAGCGTAACGGATGCGATGTCATCGCATCCCTACCTCGATACAGCTAGGTCAGCACGCAGTGCTGACCCTACCCATGGCATCCCTTGTCAACTTGCCAACTTGTCCACGGGCCAACTCACGTTGCATCTTTCTGGTCCTCCGGTCCTCCCATCCTCCGGCCCTCGATTCACACAATCCCTGCCTGATAAATATCATGGATGCGGATCAGGCCGAGGCAGCGGTTCGTGGCCGCGTCGGTGACGGGCAGGACGGAGATCTGCGAGGGGCGGTCTTCCATGATGCGCGCGGCTTCGGCGAGCGACATCGGGCCGTGCGCGCGGATGGGGTTCGCGGTCATGATGTCGGCCGCGCGGGCGGTATTGATATCGATGCCACGGCCGAGCGCACGACGGAGGTCGCCGTCGGTGATGAGTCCGGCAAGGGAGCCGTCGGCCGCGAGGACGCAGGCGGCGCCGTGCGGATGGCGGGTCATCGCGATGACCGTATCGCGAAGGGCATCGCCGGGCTTGGCGACCGCGCAACGTTCGAGCGGCTGGAGGGCTTCGCCGACGGTGAGGGTGAGATTACGACCGAGCTGACCGGCGGGATGGAAGCGGGCGAAGTCCGAGGGACCGAAGCCACGCTTCGTCATGAGCGCGGCGGCGAGAGCGTCACCGAGGGCAAGCGTCAGGAGCGCGCTCGTCGTCGGCACGAGGCCGAGCGGATCGGCTTCGGGGCGGGCGCCGATGTCGAGAACGATGTCGGCCTGGGTCGCGAGAGGCGACTGCGTGTTGCCGACGATGGCGATGATCGGCGACTTGAAGGAGCGCAGGACCGGGATCAGGCGGACCAGCTCGGCCGTCGTACCCGAACGCGAAAGGAGCACGACCGGGTCGCCGGCCTGCAGGATGCCGAGGTCGCCGTGCACGGCATCGGCCGCGTGCAGGAAGATGGCGGGCGTGCCCGTGCTGCAGAGCGTCGCGGCGATCTTCTGGCCGATGAGGCCGGATTTGCCGACGCCGCAGAGCACGACCTTGCCGGAATGCGCGGCGATGAGGTCGACCGTCTGCGTGAAGGCGCCGTCAAGACGCGTGGCGAGCTCGGCGAGCGCGGAGGCTTCGGCCTGGAGAAGATCGCGGGCGGATTGGAGAGGAGTGGGCATGGTGGGACGAAGGTGAGTATGGAGTTTAGAGTTGGGAGGATGGAGAAACGAAGTTGATCAGTTGATCGGTTGGCCAGTTGGTCGGAGGGGAACACTAGCTGGCCGGTTGACAAGTTGACACGTGGGCAAGGGAGGCCGGCGGACTAGAGGCAGTGCAAAGGTGCAAATCGGAGCGGAGCTCCTGTGCAAATGTGCAAAAGTGAGATTAGGGGCAGGGGTAGGGACAGGGGTGGGGGTAGGAAAATACATTCAGGTGTCTCGGGGTAGGGACGTGATCACTATCGCGTCCGCCCTAGCGCCTGACGGATGCGATGTCATCGCATCCCTACCCTTTGCATCCCATGTCAACTTGCCAACAGTTCAACGAGTCAACTGACGTCGCTTCTTTACGCCAAGAGGCGCCGCGCCGCTTCGAGATCTTCAGCGGTATCGATGGCGACGGGATGATAATCGGTGACGACGGTCTGGAAGGTGAGGCCGTGGGCGAGAAAACGGAGCTGCTCGAGTGATTCGACGGCTTCGAGTTCGGTCGGCTTGAGCTGGGCGTAGCCGGCGAGCGTGGCGCGGTCATAACCATAGACGCCGATATGCGCCCAGTAGTCGCGGTGCTTCACCCATTCGGACGGATCGACGCCGCGGAGGTGCGGGATCGGGCTACGGGAGAAGTAGATCGCCTCGCCGTTCTCGGCGCGCACGACCTTGACCACGCTCGTAGCGAGCAGGCGCTCGGTCGCATGGATCTTCGAGACTGCGGTGACCAGCGGGCACTTGGTCTCCTTCCAGCGCGTGATCAGTCCATCGAGGAGGTCAGGCTGGATGAAGGGCTCGTCGCCCTGGACGTTGAGGAAGAAATCTCCGGGGAGATGTTCGATGACGCTGGCCATGCGCGCCGTGCCGGAGGGACAGGCCGGATCGGTCATCAGCACCTCGGCACCGAAACCACGCGCGGCGCCGGCGACTTCCTCCGAATCGGTGAGCAGCACCACGCGGTCGGCCTGACGCACCTGCTTCGCGCGTTCCCAGACATGCTGGACGACGGGCTTGCCGCCGAGATCGAGCAGGACTTTACGCGGCAGACGCGTGGAAGCGATGCGGGCGGGGATGCAGAGGGTGACGGAGGGCATTTTTAGTTCAGGGGGCAAGGGGACACGTGGGCAGGTGGGCAAGGGGAGGATAGACGGAGTTGATTAGTTGAACGGTTGGCCAGTTGGCCGGAGAGAGACACCACTAGTTGACACGTTGACAAGTTGGCATGTGGACAAGGGGGATAAGTCGATGCAGCTGCGGGAACCCGGAGTCGGCTGCCGAAGGCCGAATGGCTGATTCCCGAAAGGCCGATGCCCCGGTGGCCGTCACCTGTCACCCGATAGATTTAGTCCGAAGCTAAATTTCCGGCTTCCGGTCTCCGCGTGAGCGAACGGATGCGATGTCATCGCATCCCTACCCATTACATCCCTTGCCAACTTGCCAACTGGTCAACGGGTCAACTAGCGGTGCGGCTAACGCCGCGCTTCGGCGGCGTTCGCCAGATACCATGCATAGGCGTCGCGGATGCCGTCGGCCATGGGGATGCGATGCTTCCAGCCGAGGGCGCGGATACGCGAGACGTCCATGAGCTTGCGCGGCGTGCCGTCGGGCATCGACGGGTCGAATTCGAGGCTACCGTTGAAGCCGACCGCCTGGGCGACGAGGCCGGCGAGCTCGCGGATCGTAAGCTCCTCACCCGAACCGACGTTGATGTGCCCGGACTGAGAGTAACGGTCAAGAAGCAGGAGGCAGGCCTCGGCAAGGTCGTCGGCGTGCAAGAATTCGCGGAGCGGCGTACCCGTACCCCAGAGCTTGAGGGTCGCGGCGCCGCGGAGCTTCGCCTCGTGCATCTTGCGGATCATCGCCGGGAGCA
>JBIKIO010000187.1:0-3235 GCA_044361555.1 Opitutales bacterium | reverse complement strand
GGTCAAAGCGGAGGCGGAGATAAAATCGCGGTGATTCATGTTATTTGGCAGACCGTGGGTTCTTGAGGAAGTAGAATTTGCCGTCTTCGGCCCCTCCCAGGAAATCCGGGATACCGTCCGCATCGAAATCGACGGTGGTCGGGCTGACGTCATGGCCTTCGATATTCTGCTTCACGAGGGGTCCTTCGTCCTTGAACAGCCACTTGCCGTCCTTGGTCCCGACCTGTCGGAGGAAATTGGCGCTGGAGGAATTGAGCAGGAAGTCTGTCTTTCCGTCGCCATCCCAGTCGGTGACGCACAGTTTGCGACGTCCGCTCCGGCCGGCGACGCCCTTGGTTAACTGCAGGGGTTTGCCGTTTTCGTCGCAGAAGGCCCGACGAGGCGAAAGCAGCACCAGCTTTTCGTCGACCTTAGCGCGCTCAAAGAACGCGAGATACCCTTCCTGATCTAGCATGACGAGATCCATGAGGCCGTCCTTATTCCAATCGACGGCGACAGGGGTGGTGCGCCACTGCGTCAGCAAGGCCTTGCCCTGCGGCTTCATCCAACCCCAGGCGAGTTCCGGTTGGGCGCCTTCCCACTCGATCTCGACCGGCTGCGCCGCGGCGAGCTTCGGCGACTGGCGGGTGCCGACGTTCCGATACCAGACGACTTTGCCGAGGATAGAATTGACGAGGAGATCCGGTAGGCCGTCACCATCCCAGTCGGCGACCGTCTGGGTGGTGTAACCCCACTTGGCCTCCGCCGGGCCCTGGATGCTACCATTGCGACCCGCCATGATGCGCAAGGTCTTGCCGTCGGCCTGCAGATTCTTCGGGGCGGCGAACTTGGGCTGAGCCACACCCTTCCCACTCAGGTTTTCAAAGAAGGCCACATAGCCCGCGGTATTGCCGGAGATGATATCGATGTCCCCGTCACCGTCCCAATCGAAGCCGACCGGCGTCGCGAGGGCCCCGAACTTGATCTCGTCCGCCTGCTGCTTGAAATACTTAGGCGGCAGGAATAGCGGCGTATGGTCTTCAGTGAACTTGCCGGTGTTCTCGATGAAGGCGACCCGGCCGTCTTCGTCACCGACAACGAGGTCGAGTTTGCCGTCCTTGTTCCAATCGAACGCGACGGGGGTGATCATCTCGAGGTCCATGGTCAGCGGACGCGGCGAGCCCGGCAGCGCTTTGGCTTCGAGCGAAGCCTTCCACGCCGCCGAACGTGCCCCGGTGGTCACGCTCGCCGGCACGGTCAACCGGCGTCCGGCCGCATACTTAGGCTCGGTGCGCGACCCGGTGTTCTCGAAATAGGTAAAACCATCAAGGAACTCTCCGCAGATGAGATCGAGATCACCGTCGCCGTCAAAGTCGGCGAAGTTCGGCGAGGGCCAGCCAAAGACTTCGAGATCCTTACCGGCAGCTTCGATCTTCGCGGGCTTCTGATATTTGGGCTTATCGTTGGTGCCTTCGTTCCGGATGAAATAGACGAAGCCGCGCAAGGGGCCCTTGGTCCAGTCACCTTTGGCGTTGTAGCCGTTATCCCAGCCGTAGTCGGTCCAATCGCCGACGCCGACGATTATGTCGGTCTTCCCGTCGCCATCATGGTCGACGTATTTCCACATGTTCGCCCGCACCTTATTGGGATGGACGTTCGTCGGGAGGGGGAGCTTCTTGCCGGACTCGAGGCCGGACTGGGCGAAATCAGGATACTCGACCGCTGGCGACAGCACCCGCGGCTTACCGTCAGCACCCCAGCTGAGCTCGACGTTCTGCATGCCCTTGCTGATGCGCACGCCGGGCCTGAAGACGGGCAGCGGCCGCTTCGCAGTGTCGGCATCGGCGCGGAAGACATAAACGCCATTCGATGGCTTGTCAGGGCAGTTGACGACGAGCTCAAACTTGCCGTCGCCATCGACGTCCATGGGCAAGGGCCAAGCCCAGAGGCCTACGCCAAGGTCTACGACGAGTCCGGGGTTGTTATATTTCAGACGTTCCAAGCCGGCTTGCCCGCCTTGCGCTTCGGCGGCCTTCGGCCAGGCCATGCCGTCCATGGGCTTAGACACGATCTTCGAAGGATCTACCACGACATGCTTCGCCAGCTTACGCTTCCACGTATAGGTCACGTGCACGAGTCCATCCGCCGACTGGATGATGGTCGGGTAGCTGAACTCAGCCTTGGCCTCGTCCTCGAGCACCATCGCGGCCTCCCAAGTGACGCCGTCCTTGCTGACCGCGAGGTTCAGAGGGCTGCGACCCTTGGCGGTGTGGTTATAGATGATGAGATGACGTCCGTCCTTCAGGGTCACGGCATCGGTCCCGGAATTAGGATTGGGCAGGTCCGTCAGCTCGACCTTCGACCACGTCGAGCCTTGGTCACGGGAGACGGTGCTGAAGATCTTTGCGTTACGGGTTCGGCCGACCGACATCAGGCCGCCATCGCGCAAGAACAAGATGCTTGGTTGGATGGACGCCGGAGCGCCCTGCCCTTGGTCGACCTTGATTTTCTCCCAGGTGACGCCGTTATCGCGGCTGCGCTCGAAATGGATCTGCCACGAGGGTCCGACCTTTAATCCCTCGGCGCTGGCCCCTGAAAGAATGGTGCCGTCCTTCAACTGCACGGGCTTATTCTTGATCGGGCCGAGGATGCCATCCGGCAAGCGACTTGGTTCGCCCCAAGTCTTCCCGTTATCTTCGCTGAGACGGAGCAAGCCCCACCATTCGACCGGATTAGGACCGACTTTGTAGTAAAGCTGCAGCGGACCTTCCTTGGGCTGGAACAGGACGGGATTCCAACAGGGGAAACGCTTGCCGTCGGGCTGCGCACCTTCGGCCACCTTCACGGGCGCCGACCACTTGCCATCGACCTGCCGAGCCACCCAGATGGAGACATCCGGCTTACCTTCGGCTTCACCCGCGAACCAAGCCGCGACCAATGAACCGTCCTTTGCCTCGACGATCGTGGTCGCATGACAGCTCGGCACGGGGTTCGTCTCGAAGATGAATTCGGAGCGGACCAGACCAGGTTCGGCCGCGAAGGCCGAAAGCGTCAGGCAAGCGAACAACAGTCGTAAGATCATACGGGGTATGCCGACTATCCGGCTGAACCCCTCAGGAAACAAGCCTGCACTGGTTACTCGGATAACCGGGAAACAATCACCTGCTTGGTCTTACGCTGGATGGAATAGAGCTCCTGCGGCCGGCCGGGATCCCAAGCGAAAGCCTGACCGCGAGAGACGAAGCCGACGGAACCG
>JBIKIO010000044.1:0-10601 GCA_044361555.1 Opitutales bacterium | reverse complement strand
TGGGTGCCGGCTGACAGCCTGTGGATGCGATGAGCCAACCTCAGTCCCTCGCCGAACAGCTCGAAGCCCTCGTCAACGGCGGCTCTCGTCCGTCGTGGGACGAATACTTCATGGCCACCGCGGTGCTCGTCAGTTCCCGCTCCAGCTGCGAACGTCTGCACGTCGGTTGCATCATCGTCTCCACCGGCAAGCACCCGAACCGCTTGGTCGCGGCTGGCTACAACGGCTTCCTGCCCGGCGCGCCGCATGATTCACATATCCGCGACGGCCACGAGCTCGCTACCGTTCACGCCGAGCAGAACGCCGTGGCCGACGCCGCCAAGCGGGGTGTTTCGCTGCAGGGTACGGTCTGTTATGTCACCCACTTCCCGTGCGTGAACTGCGCCAAGATCCTGGCCGCCGCTGGCATCACCGAGGTGCGTTACCGCCACGACTATAAGAACGATCCGCTCGTCGCGGAGATGTTCGGCCAGGCCGGCGTGAAGGTCACGCGGCTCGAGCGCTGATGGCGAGGGCGCCGCGAACGTTGGCGGGCTGGCTACTGGTCTCGCATCCGCAGCTACGTGACGATCATTTCCGCGAGACCGTCGTCCTGCTGCATTCCCATGACGCCCAGGACGGCGCGCTCGGCGTGATCATCAATCGCCCCCTGGGCCGCGAGCTGGGACATCTCGACGCCGCCGTGAACCTGGCGCCGCTGGAAGGCGTGCCGCTCTTCGAGGGTGGCCCCGTGGCCAACGACCGGCTTGCCTTCGGAGGCTGGCATTTCCCCGCCGCCGCCGAGCCAGAAGTCCGTTTCGGCCTCGATCAGGAGGAGGCCATCCGGCTCGCCGCGGACGGGCGCTTCGCCTTGCGGGCTTACGTCGGCTACGCCGGCTGGTCGCCCGGCCAGTTGGAGAATGAACTCCGCATGAACGCTTGGGTCGTCTGTCCGTTCGACGCCGCCTGCGCCGACCTTGAGGGCGAAGTCCTGTGGAAGCACCTGTTGGCCGCGCATCGCCCGGATCTGCGGCTCGAGGCGGATTCGCCCGAGGATCCCGGCCTTAATTAACGGGCCGTCGAGAGCAGGATGCCGACGTTCTGCGTGAGCAGTTCGCCGGGCTTCCGGCCGTCGGGCGCGAGCAGTTTGCGACGGATCAGTAAGGGCCGCTGAGAGACGTCGACCTCGGCGATCTGCCAGCCTTGCGCCGGGAGCCGCGGGTTGCCGGCCTCGAGCGCCGTCCAGCGCAGCGGCATGCCTTGCCAGGAGAATTCCACATACCATCCGGCGGCCTTGGCGCGTTCGCCGCGCGCGAGCGCAGGGTAGCGCTCCACGAAGTCGGGGGTCTTGGCGGCCCGCAGTACGACCGTCAGCGCAGTCGGCTGGCGACGCACGAGCGCGAGCACGTCGACGCTGCGCTGGCTGAGAAGCGGGAGCGGATCCATTCCGATGAGGTTCTGGCCGTTGAAGAGCCCGTGCAGGTTCGGGCTTTTCCGGTTCTCCGGTTGCGCGGCATACCAGCGGTGGAAACCCGTCGACAGGAGCAGCCCGACCTCGAAGTGCAGGTGGGCCCGGTCGGGCGTGATCGGGCTCGCGCCGGCGGAGGTGCGACCCATGCGGCCGAGCGTCAGTCCCCGGCGGATGAAGGCGCCGAGCTTCACCGACGGATCGACCGAAGCCAGATGGGCGTAGAGCGAGTAGACCGGCAGCTCCGCGCCCGGATGAACGAGCACCACGTAGCGTCCGTAGGGCCCGTTGACGTGCGGATTGGCGTAGACCACTTGGCCGTCCATCGCGGCCCGCACCAGGTCGAGCGCTTCGCCGGCAGCGTCGCGTCGGCCGGGCCGGATATCGACCCCTTCATGGAAGCGCTGGCCTTCTTCGCGGACCATCCCGAACGTGGCGGATTCCAGACGGCCGGAGACGGTCGGCTGGAGGTAGTCCTGGGCCGAACGGACCGCGGCGAGGTCGAGCGTCGTCGGCCAGACGATTTCCGTGGCGAGCAGCGGGACCGTCGCCAGACCGAGGGTGAGGAAGGCGAGGCGGGACCGCAGGCTCACGGACGTTCGGACTCCTTGATCTTGCGGAGCTTGAGCGCGGAGATGTTGAGTCGTCGGCTGATGTCCATGACCGCCTCGGTGTTGGACATCCCCTTCTTCTCGACGTGGAAGAACAGATTGCCGTCCGAGATCTGGCCATCGATCGGCATGATGCCGACCGCGGCGTCATTGATGACCAGGACGAAGCGGCGGCCGACGGACTCCTTGGTGTAGTTCATCACGTCGATCGCGGACTTGCGGTCGAGCTGGACGAGCAGGAACTCTTGGCGCAGGTCGGGTTCGCCGCTGGTGACCGGGTAGGTGTTGAGGATCTCTTCGGCCGGGACGAGCGGGCGGGTCGTCACGGAGATGGTCAGCTGGCTGACCGGCAGGCGGACTTCCTGTTTCATCGTGCTGCTGAGCGAGGGCGAGGCCTCGACGAAGATGGAGGCGATCTCCTCGGGGATGTCGTTGTTCTTGCAGCCTGCGAGGAACAGTACGCCCAAGGCGGCGAGGAGGCGGAAGGGGGTCATGGAAAGGTCAGCCGACGAGCAGGTCGAGCGAGGCTCCGACCTGCAGGATGTGAGCGGGCTGAAGATCCAGCACCGGGACGAGGTAGGTCTGCTTACTCGCGGCGTGCACGTAGGTCATCAGGCCTTTGTCGGCGACGCCGACCTGCTTGATGATGCGCTTGCGCTCGAGGAGCATGGCGAGGATGTGCTTGAGCACGCCCTTGTCGCCGGACGGATCGGCTTCGTCTTCGTAAAGGGAGAGGAAGAACTCTTCACGGGAGGCGAGCAGCTGGGCGCGATGGGCCTGCTCTTCTTCGCCGCGTTCCTTGACCTCGCGGCTCCAGCGGCCGAGGAGGATGCCCTCGGGCTTGAACGCCGACGCGTGATCCTTGAGCACGTCGCAACGCTCGATGTTACCGCCGACGGGCTTGTAGACGACGCACGTCACGAGATCGCCGACGTGGAGTTCCTTGCCGGAAGCGGCGCAGACGCGCGCGATAGGTTTAACCTGCCAGTCCATGACCATTAAGAGAAGTCGGGCGGGGCGGGGCGGGCAACCCCATTCACGGCGGTTTGCGGCTGACTTATTGGCCCTCCGGGGCAGTCTGCCGGGCATGTCCGAAACCCCTGCCGCTGGCGTCGCCTTGCTCGTCGTGGACGTCCAGCCGACCTTCCTTAAGGCCATGCCCGAGGGTGAGGCCTGCCTGCGTCGCTGTCTCCTGGCCGCCGCGGCCGCCAAACTGCTGGGGCTCCCCGTGCTTTTCACCGAACAAGTACCCGCCAAACTCGGCCCGACGCATCCGGATCTCCTGGTCGCCGCCGGCGAAGGAAGGGCCGTGTTCGGCAAGACCGCCTTTTCGGCTTTCGGGGCGCCGGGTCTGACCGAGGCCATCGCCAAGACCGAGGTCAGCCAGTTGCTCATCTGCGGCTTGGAAATCCCCGTCTGCGTCTATCAGACCGCCATGGACGCGCTCCGCGAGGGCATGGGCGTCACGATTCTCTCCGATGCCGTGACCGGTCGCCGATCCGATGATGGGCGGGCCTGTCTGGAAGCCTTGCGGGCGGCGGGCGCGCACGTGTTGCCGACCGAGACGGTGTTCTACGCTCTGCTCGGGGATGCGACGCACCCGCAGTTCCGCGCGTTCACCGAGCTG
Source organism: Opitutales bacterium (assembly GCA_044361555.1). GTDB lineage: Bacteria > Verrucomicrobiota > Verrucomicrobiia > Opitutales > UBA953 > UBA953. The sequence goes on along the minus strand of JBIKIO010000044.1, from coordinate 6,916 downwards.
GTCAAGCAGGCCGCTTAGACCTGATCGACCGTGAGGCTCGCCGCCGGCACGGCCGCGGAGTCGACGGGCAGGCCGATGTCGGCCCACGCCGCGAAAGCGATCATACCGGCGTTGTCGCCGCAGTGCTTCGGCGCAGCCACCATCAACGGCAGGCTGCGCTGCTGGGCGACCTGGGCGAGGCGGGCGCGGAGCGTGCGGTTGTTGGCGACGCCGCCGGAAAGCCCGACGGACTTGTAAGGGGCAAGGTCGAGGGCGGCGCTGGTCTTCGCCGCCAGTTGTTCGATGATCGCATGCTGGTAGCCGGCGCAGAGATCAGGCATCTCGGCGGCGAGTTGGTCGTCGGACATCTTCTCCAGCTGGTAACGCAGGGCGGTCTTCAGGCCGGAGAAGCTGAGACGGAGGTCCGCCTTCTCCGGGATGCCGCGCGGGAAAGGATATTTCTTCAGGTCGCCTTGTGCCGCCTGCTTCTCGATGAGCGCGCCGCCCGGGTAGGGCAGGCCGAGGAGTTTCGCGCCTTTGTCGAAGGCTTCGCCCGCGGCGTCATCGACCGTACGCGCGACGACCGTGAGACGCAGCTGTGCGTCGAGCTTCACCAGGAGCGTGTTGCCGCCTGAGACCACGATGGCGAGGTGCGGGAGCAATGCCGCCCGGGCCGCGGCGAAGCCGGCTGGATTCTGCGCGTGCAAGGCGATGAATGACGAATGCACGTGGGCACGCAGGTGGTTGACGCCGACGATCGGCAGGCCACGGGCCAGCGCGAGGGAGCGGGCGAGGGTCACGCCCATCGAGAGGCAGGGCAGCAGGCCCGGGCCACGCGTGACGGCGATCGTCTTGGCCTGCGTCAGCTCGGCACGGAAGTCCGCCAGCAAGAGGGGCAGGGCGGAGAGGTGCATGCGGCTGGCCAGTTCGGGGACCACGCCGCCGTATTTCACGTGTTCCGCCGCCTGCGAGCTGATCAGTTCGCGCACGAGTCCACGGGCCGGGTCGAAGAGCGCCAGGGCCGATTCATCGCAGGAACTTTCGATCGCGAGGATCATCTGCCTGCAGTCAGGCCAATTCGGAGGTCGGCTCAATCCCGATTCGTCTGGCGGAGGCGAAAAGACCGCATAACGCTTCTCCCGTGGAGCCCGCGGTCCGACATGACGCCATCGTCGCCTTGCTTCGTCGCGAGGCCCGCGGCGGCGTGGTCTCGTTCGCCCGCCTGGTCGAGGCTGCGCTCTATGCTCCCGGCCTCGGCTATTACTCCTCCGACCGCGTGCGCGTCGGCAAGTCCGCCGGCACGGACTTCACCACCGCGGCGGCGCTTGGGCCCATGTTCGGCGAGCTCATCGCCGGCGCGGCGAAGTCGCTCGTCGGCGATCTGTCCGCCCACGCCCTCGTGGAGGTCGGCGCCGAGCCTGGGCAGGCGCATTACGCCGGCATCGCATCGCGCTTCGCCGCACTGCGCACTTTTCGTTTCGGCACGGAGCCCGCTTTCCCTGCGCGCAGCGTGTTCGTCGCGAACGAGCTCCTCGACGCCCAGCCTTTCCATCGCTTCGTCTTCCAAGGCGGGAGCTGGCGCGAGCTCGGCGTGCGCGTCGATGGGGCCGAGCTGACCGTCGAAGCCCTGGCGGATTTTTCCACGACGGCGACGGCCGAATTCGTCGCGACCCTGCCGGTCGCGGAGGAAGGCTGGATCATCGACGCCCCGTTGGCCGCCGAAGATCTTCTCCGGAAGCTTTTCGCCGGCTCTTGGGCTGGCGCGGTCATCTTGCTCGATTACGGCAAGACCATCGCACAGTGCCTCGAATCCTCGCCGGCCGGCACGGCCCGCGCCTATCGGAGCCATCAGTTGTCCGGCGCGATCCTCGAGAACCTCGGTTCGCAGGACCTCACGTGCCACGTCTTGTGGGACCGGCTCGAGCCGGTCCTGACTTCAGCGGGTTTCCGGCATATCCGTCTCGACCGCCAAGAGGCCTTTTTCGTGAAATATGCCGCCGCGGAGATGGAGAAGATCGCGTCCTCGGGCGACCCCGAGGCTACGGGCCGCTTGCGGGCCCTGACGCACCCGGCGCATTTCGGGGCTAAGTTCCAAGTCCTGCACGGTATCCGAGGTTAATCGGAAGTTTTTGGAAGGGACGCTCGACCTGCAGGGAACATCTCCTTTTCTGGGGTGACCCCCTCTTTTCCCGATGAAGTCCTCCCTCTTCGCCACGTTCACCCTTTGCCTCGGCGCGTCCGTCCTGTCGGCCGACACCAAGGTCATCGAAGCCTTCGAAGGCGACGGTTTCGACAGCTGGCAGACCGCCGGCACCGGCTTCGGCCTGGCGCCCATCGCCGGCAAGGTCGATGGCGTCAACGGAGAGTTCCGCAACTACGGCGGCAACGCCCTCGTCTGCTCCGGCCACCGTGGCGACGCCGCCACCGGCACCCTGACCTCGCCGGAGATGAAGCTCACGCACGCCTACCTCGGTTTCCTGGTCGCCGGCGGCAATCATCCCGGCAAGACCGCCGTCCAGCTGCTCGTCGGTGGCAAGGTCGTGCGCGAGGCCACGGGTGCCAACGGTCTGACTCTGCGCGAGAACGTGTGGGATATCGCCGAGTTCAAAGGCAAGACCGGCGTCATCCGGATCGTCGACGAGCATGTCGGCTCCTGGGGCTTCATCGCCGCCGACCATTTCGTCTTCTCGACGGACACCAAGCCGAAGTTCCCGACGGGCGGACGGCCCAAGCCGAAGGCCGACAGCAACCTCGTGCGCGTGGCCGGCGAAGGCAGCGCCGCGCTCGTGCCGGGTGCGACCTTCAAGGTCTCGGCTGACCGCAAGGTCACCGGCGTCACCTCGCCTACCGCCATCGGCTTCGGTAACGACGGCTCCGTCTACGTCGCCGAATCCCATCGCTTCCGCTTCGGTGTCGAAGACGACCGCAACCACCTCTACTGGTATCACGACGACCTCGCCGCGGCGACCACCGCCGATCGCCTCGCCCTGCACAAGAAGTGGGAAGCCAAGCGCTCGCACGAATGGATGACCGCCAAGTCCGAGCTCATCCGCCACGTCGGCGGCGAGCTGGCCGACGGCACCTTCACCACGAACAAGGTCTTCGCCGGCGGCTTCAACGACGTCCTCGACGGCACCGGCGCCGGCGTCATGGCCTGGGATGATACGGTCTACTTCGCCTGCATCCCCAAACTCTGGATGCTGCAGGACGGTAAGAAAGACGGTGTCGAGACGGGCCGTAAGGTCATCGAAGACGGCTTCGGCGTCCGCATCTCGCTTTCGGGTCACGACATGAACGGCTTCGCCATCGGTCCGGATGGCCGCGTCTGGGGCACCATCGGCGACCGCGGTTTCAACCTCACCACCAAGGAAGGCAAGAAGTATGACTCCCGTAACCGCGGCGCGGTCTTCCGCTTCGAACCCGACGGCACGAACTTCGAAGTCGTCCACTTCGGCCTGCGGAATCCGAAGGAGATCGCCTTCGATGACTTCGGCAACGCGTTCTCCGTCGACAATAATTCCGACCAGGGCGACGCCGCCCGCGTGGTCTACGTCGTCGAAGGCGCCGATTCCGGTTGGGAGATGGAGCATCAGGCCATGCATACCTTCCACCGTTCGATCGGCCTCGAACAGCGTCCGCTCTCGCGCTGGATGACCGAGAAGGTCTGGGAACTCCAGAATCCCGTCCAGCCCGCCTTCATCATCCCGCCCTCCGCCTACATCAGCTCCGGTCCTTCCGGTCTGACCTATCACCCTGGTGCGGGTTTCCTTGAATCCGAGGCCGGCCATTTCCTTATCTGCGACTACCGCGGCTCCGCCGGCGCGTCCGGTATCTGGTCCTTCAAGATGGAGCCTGCGGGCGCCGGCATGAAGATGACCTCTTCCCATCAGCTGCTCTGGGGCGTCGCCGCCACCGACGTCGAGTATGACTGGAAGGGACGCCTCGTCGTCTCCGACTTCATCACGGGCTGGGAGTCTCACGAGGCCGGCCGTCTCGTGACCCTCGAGGCCGGCAAGATGATGAAGCCTGAAGCCGTGGCCTCCGTCGCCGCGCTCATCAACGGCGGCATCGCCAAGGCCTCTTCTGCCGAACTCGCCGCGCTCCTCGCGCACGCCGACCAGCGCGTCCGTCTGCGCGCCCAGATCGAGCTCACCCGTCGTCCTGACGCCGCGGATCGTTTTTCAGCCGCCACCCAGTCGGCGAACGCCCTCGAACGCCTGCATGGCATCTGGGGTCTCGGTATCCTCGCCCGCCGTGGCGCGGCCATCGCCCCTGGCTCCGCCTGGAAGGGCCCGACCCCGGTCGCCTCGCTGGAAGACCGCACCGCCGCCGCCCGCCGCCTCGTCCCGCTGCTTACGCATGCCGACGCTGAAGTCCGTGCCCAGGCCGTCAAGGCGCTCGAAGAAGCTCCGCTCAAGGGTAACGAGCTCCCGCTCGGTAAGCTGATCCTCGACCCTTCGCTCCGCGTGCGTTCCTTTGCCGCCATCGCCGCCGCCCGCCTCGGTGCGGATAAGTATCTCCCTGAGGTCCTCGCGATGCTCAAGGAGAACGCCGACGCCGATCCGGTCGTCCGTCACGCCGGCTCCTTCGCCATCGACCACCTCTGCAAGACCGCCGAAGCCTTCGACGCTGTCGCCAAGGATGACCACGCCTCCGTCCGCCTCGCCGCCGTCATCACCCTGCGCCGTCGTCTCGACGCCTCCGCTTCCCGTTTCGTGAAGGACAAGTCGACGCTCGTCGCCGACGAAGCCATCCGCGCCGTCCATGACCTCGGTCTGGAAGCCGGCCGTCCCGCCGTCGCCGCGCTCATCGACGACCTGGGTTCCCGCGAATGGACGACCTTCATGCTGCGTCGCCTGACGCACAGCGCCTTCCGCCTCGGCGGCGAAGCGAACGCCGCCCGTGTGGTGGCCATCGCCGCCAACGAGAAGCTCCCGGCCGAAGCCCGCGCCGAAGCCCTGCGTCTCCTCGCTCTCTGGGCGAACCCGTATCCCGTCGACCAGTCGACCGGCCATTGGGCGCCGCTGCCGGCCCGTGACGCCAAGGAACTGCGCACTAGCCTGAGCGCCGCCTTGCCGACCCTGCTGAAGGGCGAGTCCGACATCCTCCGTGCCTCGCTCGAACTCGTCGAACAGTATAAGCTCGAGGTCGCCTCGCTCTCCAACGACCTCCTAGCCGGTCTGGTCGGTAACGCCAAGCTCAGCGGTTCGGCCCGCGCCAAGGCCCTTGAGCTATGGCTCGAGCGCAAGCCGGCTGATCTGGCTGACGTCGCTGGTAAGTATGCCAAGGACAAGCAGGACGAAGTCGCCATGGTCGCCATCGGCGCGCTCGCCCAGCTGAATCCGGCCCAGGGTCTCATCGAACTCTCCGCGGCCGCCAGCAAGGGCTCCGCCGCCCGCCGTCAGGGCGCTTGGAAGGCCCTCGCGAAGCTGCCCGCTCCGGGCGTCGACGCGCTCTTCGTCGCGAACCTCCAGACGCTGGCTGGCGCCAAGGGCGTCTCGCCTGCGGCCATCGAACTCCTCGAAGCCGCCGCCCAGCGCACCGAGTCTTCCGTCAAGGAAGCCTTGGCCGCCACGCAGAAGGCCATCGCCGGGGGTGACGACAAACTCGCCAAATGGTTGCCTGCGCTCGAAGGCGGCGACGCCAAGAACGGCTTCGCGTTATTCACCGCGTTACCGGCCGGACAGTGCCTCCGTTGTCACCGTGCTTCGGATGATGCCCATGCGGCTGGTGGCGAAGCGGGTCCGAACCTCACTGGCATCGCCAAGCGCGGTGACCGTCGTTACCTCCTTGAGTCCATCGTGAACTCCGGCGCCGTCATCGTCTCCGGTTACGGCACCGTCAACCTCGACCTCGCGAACGGCGGGGCGTTGGTCGGCACCCTGATCAAGGACGAGAAAGACAACGTCGACGTCGATGTCGCCGGTAATCGCTGGCGGGTGGCCCGCAAGGACATCAAGTCCATCTCCACTCCCGTCTCCGGCATGCCGGCGATGGATGCCCTCACCTTGAACGAAGTCCGCGACATCGTCGCCTGGCTCGCGACGCTCGAGAAGGCGCCCAAGAAGGCCAAGCCCTCCGAACCCAAGCCGCTGGACATCTCGACCATCAAGCCCGTCGCCGTGGCCGCCGTCGCGAACGTCGATCCGGCCGTCATGGAACTGGGCAAGCAGGCCTTCATGACGTGCATGGCCTGTCATGGTCCGACCGCCGAAGGCACCGTCCTCGCGCCGCCGCTGGCCAAGTCCAACTGGGTGAACGGACCGGTCGAGAACCTCATCCGCATCCAGTTGCGCGGCCTGCAGGGACCCATCACCGTCTCTGGTAAGAAGTATACGCCGCCCGTTCCCATGATGGCGCTGCCGCATCAGACCGACGAGCAGATCGCCGCCGTCCTGACGTACGTCCGTAATAGTTTCGGCAACTCCGCTCCGGCCGTCACGCCAGCCCAGGTGAAGGCTCTGCGCGGTGAAGTCGGCAAGCCCATGCTGACCGAGGCGGACCTCGTTCCAGCGAAGTAAGTAGACGACCACGAGTCAGCCCGGGCTAGCAATAGTCCCGGGCTTTTTCATGGCCGTAGGTATAAGCGGATAGCGGTTGGCGGATAGCGGATAGTAAGCGCAGCAAAGCAAGGGGAGACCGGAAACCGGGAAGGATGCTGCGGACATAAGATCCCCAGCCAATCAGCCGGTTTCCGGTCTCCCTTTGAGCGTGTATCGACGTCTTGGGTAGGGCGGCCATTGCCATGGCCGCCGTTCGCGGCGGCATGCGTGATGCGCCGGGCAAAGTTATTCGAACCTATGACCTCCGCCGGCCCACGGACGTGATGGCAATCACGTCCCTACCCCTTCTCGTCACCCAACAAAAAGCCCCGGCGGTTGCCGGGGCTTTGGTCGGGAAGGTGACGGTCGCCTTAGGCGATCGTGACTTCCTTCGT
>JBIKIO010000186.1:0-3253 GCA_044361555.1 Opitutales bacterium | reverse complement strand
AAGCCAAGACCGCTGAGGCCAAAGCAAAGGCCACCAAGGCCCTCGCCGATAATCGCGCCGGCCTGACTTATTACGGCAAGGAAATCGCCAAGGTGAAGCCCGCCGCGGATGGTTATCGCGCCGCCGAAGCCGAACTCGCCAAGGCCAAAGCCGACCTGACTGCCTCCCAGTCGAACGTCCGGAACATCGTCGCTGAGGCCGCTGCGCACCGCGAACGTCTCGTCAGTCTCAAGGCCGCCCAGTTCAACGTCGGGGTGCTGACCGAGCAGGAGAAGCTCGCCAAGCTCGAGCAGGACATCGCCGACCTCGTCGCCGCAAAGGCGGAGAACGAAGCAGCCAAGGTCTCCGCCGCCGCCCGCATCGAATCTTCGAAGAAGACCATCGCCCAGAACGAGGCGCAGCTCCCGAAGCTCCAGGCGGAGCTCGAAGCCCTCAAGGCGGAGTTCGCCGTGCTCGACAAGACGCTGTCGCCCCTCCGGGTCAGCGAAGCCGAAGCCATGGGCAAGATCGAGGCCCAGCAGAAGCTCATCGACACCCAGAGCGAAGCCATCGTGCGCCTCGGCCAGGACCGCGACGCGATCGTGGCCGTCGCCACCGCCGCTGCTGGCGCCTATCGTGATAAGTATACGACGCCCCTCCGCGCCCGCATCACTGAGCTGACCGCCAAGGTCGAAGAACTGAAGAAGGCCCTGGCCTTTGCCCAGCTCTTGCACACCAAGGCCAAAGATGGCGTCGTCGCCGCCAAGGCCGCCTTGCGTGCCGCTTCCGCCGAGGCCGAGAAATCCGCCGAAGCCAGCAAGGCCTCCGCAGGTCAAGTCGCCGCCGCCGAAAAGGCCTACGTCGAAGCCCGTACTTTCACCGCGGTCTTCTCCTTCAGTTACTTCTCCCGCAAGAAGCAGACTGAGCATGCGGTGGCCGAAGCCCGCGCCGCCCTGGCCATGGTCCGCAAGGCCGAGGCGACCAAAGTCGCCGCCGCCGCCCACGCCGAGGCGAACGTTGCCGCGGCTAATCAGGTCGTGGAGAAATCCGCCGTCGGGGTGGCCGCCGCCGAGAAAGACTTGGTCCCGGCCCAGGCTGAAGTCGTCGCTGTCACGAAGGAGCGCTCCAAACACCTCGCCGAACGCGAAAAACTCGCCGCCCCCGGTGTCGCCGCGGAGAAGGACTACGTCGCCAAGCTGCCCGCGCTTCAGGCTTCCGTGCAGAAGGCCAAGGATGGTCTGCCGCTGCTTGAGAAGGCGCTCGTCGCCGTCCGCGCCCAGCTGGCCGAAGCCGGCAAGCCCGTCGAAGCGAAGCGACTTCTCGTGGATGCCGCCGCCAAGACCCTTGAACTGACCAAGAGCGAGAAGGCTAACGCTGAGAAGGCGCTCGCCGCCGCCCAGAAGGATATCCCGCAGCGCGACAAGAACCTCGAGGAGATCGCCAAGTCGTACGCCGAACTCACCCCGCAGGTCGAACCGATGAAGGCCAAGGTGAAGGCTTCGCAGGAACAGTATTTCGCGATGCTGCCCAAGCGCGAAGTCGCGAAGAAGAATTGAGTGAAAGGGTGAGGGGTAGGGGTTGGGGTAGGTAATGAATGGCTCAAAGGGAAACCGGAGACCGGATGATTGGCTGGGGTGTCTTTTCAGGTGTCGGGTGACAGCCATCGGGACATCAGCGGTTCAGGAATCGGCCGTTCGGCCCTCGGCCCTCGGCCATCGGCATCAGGTTCCCGTGGCTGACTCCCGAAAGGCTGTGACCCGAGCTCCCGATTCCCGTGCCCGTCACCTGTCACCATGTCAGGATGTATGCCGCAGCATCCTTCCCGGTTTCCGGTCTCCCTTTGCTCGCCGTTTTCTTTCCCGCAGGGAAGGGTGGTTTGACTCTCCCTGTCCCGACCCCTACCCCTATCCCTACCGCTAAAACAATGCTCTCCCGCCGTCGTTTCCTGGAATCCGCTTTCGTGGCGGCCATCGCCGCTTCGCTCGGCGCCGCCGAAGGCAAGCGCGCCCCGCGCGTGGTGCTGCGTTCCTCTTGGCAGACGGTGAATATCGGGGACATCGCCCACACCCCGGGCATGCTCGTCCTGCTGGAGAAGTATTTCCCGGAAGCCGAGGTTACCCTCTGGCCCTCCAATGTTGATAACGGCGTGAAGGAAATGCTGTCGGCCCGCTTCCCGAAGCTGAAGTTCGTCGGCCCCAAGCCCGACGTGGCCAAGCTCTACGCCGAGAACGATTTCCTGCTCCATGGATCCGGTCCTTCCCTCGTGGGCGAGAAGCAGGTCGCGCTGTGGCGCAAGCAGGGCTCGAAGCCTTACGGCGTCCTCGGCATCACCCAGGGTGCGCCGACTCCTGAGACCGTCGAGATCCTTAGCGGCGCGCAGTTCGTCTATTTCCGTGACTCGGTCTCGCTCGCGACCGCCAAGGCCGCTGGCGTGAAATGCCCCGTGATGGAGTTCGGTCCGGACGGCGCCTTCGCGACCGACCTGCGTAACGAGGAGAAGGCCGAGGCCTTCCTGCACGGCTGGGGTCTTGAACGCGGCAAGTTCCTCTGCTGCATCCCGCGCTACCGCATCACGCCCTATTGGACGATTCACAAGGAGCGTGCCTTTGATCCCGTGAAGCAGAAGCGCAACGACGAGATGAAGGAGCATGACCACGCGCAGCTGCGCGCCGCGATCGTCGCGGTGGTCAAGCAGACCGACCTCAAGGTGCTCATCTGCCCTGAGGACCGCACCCAGATGGCCTTGGGTAAGGAGATGCTTTACGACAAACTTCCCGATGACGTGAAGGACCGCGTGGTCTGGCGTCAGGATTACTGGCTGACCGACGAGGCCCTCAGCGTCTACGTCCGCAGCGCCGGCCTTTTCGGTAACGAGATGCACTCGCCCATCATGTGCATCGGCAGCGGCGTCCCCGCCATCGTCTGCCGCTGGGCCGAACAGACCTCGAAGGGAAATATGTGGAAGGACATCGGCCTGTCCGAATGGCTGTTCAATCTCGACGACGAGCCGCAGCTCGCCGGCATCGTCCCCGCCGTGCTCGCCATCGCCAAGGACCCCGCCGCCGCGAAGGCCAAGGTCGTCAAGGCTCAGGCCATCCTGCACGAACGTCAGTCCGCGGCCATCGGCCGCGTCCGTAAGGGCGTAGGCGCCTAAGCCGGCTTACTTCTTGGCCGGAGCTTTCGCCTTCGGCTTGGCCTGTTCGGCGGGCAGGACCGTCACGGCCGGGGTGGGCGCGTTCGTGCCCGCAAAGGCGTTGTAGGCCTGCTGGAAGGC
>JBIKIO010000185.1:0-3272 GCA_044361555.1 Opitutales bacterium | reverse complement strand
TGGTGACGTCGAAAGCGGGGATGGTCGTGACCTTGGCGCCCTTGGCCTTGATCCAGGCGGCGAGTTCCTTGCTGTCGGCCTTGGCGGTATCGATCGGGAATTTCTCGGCGAGTTCGTCGGAGACCTGGCCGGCGAGGTTGGTGATGGCGCGTTCGGCGCGGACGAGCTTCTCGAGTTCAGCGCGCTTGGCGAGGGCCTGTTCCTTGACCTTGCCGGTCTCGAACTTGAACTTCTCAGCCTGGTTGTAGCCCATGTTGATGATCTCGTCGTCGCTGACCGGCGCGGTGTCGGCGACGGTCGAAGCGATGGTCACGGCGGTCACAGCCACGCGGGCCGGCAGGCGGTAGTCTTCGATGTTGGTGTTGAAGGCTTCCTTCACCTTGGCTTCGTCGACCTTGACGTCGGGCTTGAAGCCGGCGGCGGAGAGCGTGGCGACGTCGACCGTCCATTTGGTGCGCTGACGGTCCAGGATCCGCTTGATCTGGCTGGCGGTCACGTGACCGGCGCCGCCGACGGCCGCCCGGGCTTTTTCGATACGCCAGGCATCATTGATGTAGGTCTCGAAGCGGGCGCGGACGTCGAGGTCGGAGGTGTCGAGCTGCTTGCCCGCGAACTCCAGGAACTTGTTCAGGCCGTCGTTGCTCTTGCTGTCGGCCGCGGCCGTCTTTTCGCGGGCGATGCGACGGATATCGATGGCGGAAGGGGCGGGGATGCCGAGGGCGTCGGCGAGGGCGAGTTCGGCGACACGCTGGACGAGGCCGTTGCTGTCCATGCGCTGGCCGGTCATCTGGCCGAAGAAGACGGCGTCGTTGAAGCGCTTACGGACGGCGGGGTCGTTGAGATTGACGCCCTGATACATGTAGGCGGGGCCGCCGGTCAGGGCGCCGCGTCCGGCGAACCCGTAGAAGACGAAGGAGACCACGATGACCACCAGCAGGAAGCCGAAGATCAGACGGTGGTGCTTGCCGGTGGCGTTCTGGAGCCAAGTAATCATTCGGGCAACTTACCCGAGCCTTTCGGCGGGTGTCAACCCGTCCAAGTCCGCCCGGGCACTTGCTTTCGGCAGGGTTGTTCACAATCCTTGGGCCGTGGCTAAGCCCCTCCAATGCATCGTCGCCGTAGCCCGGAACGGGGTCATCGGACGTGAGGGCAAGCTTCCTTGGCATATCCCAGAGGACCTCGCTTGGTTCATGGACCAGACCGCTGGCGGCGTGATGATCGAGGGGCCGGCCTGCTACGCCGAGCTGGGCAAGGCCCTTCCGGGCCGGGGTACCGTGGTGGTCTCCCGCGACCCCGCCAAGTCATTCCCGGACGCCGAACGCGCCGCTTCCCTGGCCGAGGCCATCGTCATCGCGGACCGGATGTCCGAATGGCCGGGCCCGGTCTGGATCACCGGCGGCGAACGGATCTACGCCGAGGGGATGCCGCTCTGCGATCGGCTGCTGATCACGCGCATCGACCGCGATTTCGAGGGCGACCGTTTCTTCCCCGCCGATTGGCCGCGCTATTTCACCCAACTCGTGTCCTCGAAGAAGGGGGAGTATCAGGGGTTGGGGTATGCGTTTGAAGTTTGGGAGCGATAAGCGCCCAAACTTCAAACGAGGGGGCACGTGGGCGAGGGGGCTAACTCAAGGGGAGACCGGAAACCGGAATGTATGCTGCGGACATTTTCCCCAGCTAACTATCCGGTCTCCGGTTTCCCTTTGAGCTATGTCTCTGGGTAGGGGCGCGACGGCGTCGCGTCCGCTACTTATCCCGACCCTACCTTGTCCCCGTGCCAGCGAAACCCGTGTCCCCTCGCGACTATGGGGGATTTGGCTCCTCAGTGACGCCAAATCCCCCATAGTCGCGGCATGCTGCTACCCCTGCTCCTGCTGGCTGCGATGCCGGCGACGATTTCCGACGAGGCGAAGGTCCCGCCGTATACATTGCCCGATCCGCTCGTGTGCGCCGACGGACGTAAGGTGACCGACGCGAAGACCTGGAACGAGGTTCGTCGTCCGGAGGTCTTCCGGCTCGTCGAGGAGAACATGTTCGGCCGCACGCCGGATACGTCGAAGTTGCAGGCCGATGCCGTGGTCGAGGTCCGCGAGGAATCTAAGAACGCCTTTGGTGGCAAGGCCACTCGCACGCAGTTCAAGGTCTGGCCGATCGGTAAGAAAGGGCCCTCGTTCGATATGCTGCTCTACGTGCCTAACGCGGCCAAGCGTCCGGCGCCGGTCTTTGTCGGCCTCAATTTCGGCAGCAACCACACCACGACCGAAGACACCGCGGTCTTCCCCGCCTCGACCTGGGTCTCCAAGCAGTGGGCCGTGAAGGGCACGACCCAGGCCGATCCGGCCTTGCGTGGCGGCCAGGCACGTCGCTGGGAATTTGAGGCCCTCATCGACCGCGGTTACGCTTCGGCCACCGTCTATTATGGTGATTTCGAGCCTGACCATCCGGACGGTTGGAAGGCCGGCTTCCGCGGGGCGATCTCGCCGGACGGCGTGAATACGCAGTGGAAGGACGGCGAGTGGGGTGCCATCGGCTGCTGGGCCTGGGGCCTGTCGCGCATGCTCGATGTCCTCGAGAAGGTCCCGTCTGTCGACACCAAGCGCGCCGCGGTGCACGGCCATTCGCGTCTCGGCAAGGCTTCGCTCTGGGCCGGCGCGCAAGATCAGCGTTTCGCTTTCGTGATCTCGAACAACTCCGGCTGCGGCGGCGCCGCGCTTAACAAGCGGATCTTCGGCGAAACCGTCGGCGTCATCTCGGGACATTACAAAGGCCGCGGGTTCCCGCATTGGTTCACCGCGCGCTTCGAGACCTTCTCTGAGAAGGAAGACCAGCTGCCGCTCGATGCGCACTACCTACTCGCGCTCGCCGCGCCGCGTCCGCTCTACGTCGCCAGCGCGTCCGAAGACAGCTGGGCCGATCCGCTCGGCGAATTCCTCGGCGCCGTGCATGCGGATCCGGTCTACCGTGTGCTGGGTCAGCCCGGGCTCGGCACCAAGGAGTATCCGCCCGTCAGCAAGTCCATCGGCAAGACGGTCGGCTACCATATCCGGCCTGGTCCGCATGATATCCTGCTCGAGGACTGGAAGAACTACGCTGATTTCGCGGACCGCGTGATGCCGGCCAAGTAGGTCGAGCCTGCGGGCGTTTTCGGGAAGGGTTGACTAACCCTCGATTAGGGTGATTTTAAAACCTCACGCTCCTGTATTTCAATGGATAGAATGCTAGCCTCCGAAGCCGGCGATTTGGGTTCGACTCCCAACGGGAGCACCACTTTT
>JBIKIO010000073.1:0-6601 GCA_044361555.1 Opitutales bacterium | reverse complement strand
ACTTCACGACTTGTTCGTCGGCGCGGTAGGAAGAGCGGACCAAGGGGCCGGATTCGACGTGCTTCACGCCGACCTCGAGGGCGAAGGTCTTCCACTCGGCGAATTCTTCGGGCGTGACCCAGCGGTCAATCGGAGCGTGCTCCTTGCTCGGGGAGAGATACTGGCCGATCGTCAGGATGTCGACGTCGGCGGCCGCGATGTCGCGGATCAGCTGGGCGACTTCTTCCTTACGTTCGCCGATGCCGAGCATGATGCCGGTCTTGGTGATGAAGTCGCGGGACTTGGCGTGCTTGAGCACCCAGAAGGAACGTTCGTAGCGGGCCGTCTTGCGGACGGGACGCTGCAGGCGTTCGACGGTCTCAAGATTGTGGTTCAGGATGTCCGGGCGGGCGTCGAGCAGGGTGTCGAGATGCTCCTGTTCGCCGCGGAAGTCGGCCGGCAGGACCTCGATGGTCGTATTGGGGCAGCGGTGGCGGGTGGCGCGGATGGTCGCGGCCCAGACGGAAGCGCCGCCGTCCTTGAGGTCATCGCGCGCCACGGAGGTGATGACCACGTGCTTGAGGTTCATCAGGGCGATGGATTCGGCCACGCGGGCCGGTTCACCGAGGTCGAGCTCGCTGGGGCGTCCGGACAGGACGGCGCAGAAAGTGCAGGAGCGGGTGCAGACGTTGCCGAGGATCATCACCGTCGCGCTGCCGCGGGACCAGCATTCGCCCATGTTGGGGCACTGCGCGGACTGGCAGACCGTGTGGAGCTTGTGCTCGTCGACGTTCTTCTTGGTCTCCAGGAAGTCGGGGCCGCTGGGAAGCTTGGCGCGGAGCCAGTCGGGTTTGCGGGCGGACTCGAGCATGGAGTTGGGAACATTGCCTTCTTCCGAAGTTTTTCAACCTAACAAAGAAGAAGGGGTGCTTTCCTCCCGGAAAGCACCCCTTTTGCTATGCTGCAATCTCCCGGTTCTGAAACTGTTCCAGGCCGGGGAATGGTTCAGACCAAGGCAGGCCGGGCGGTCCGAAGACCACCCGGCTCAGGTCCTTAGAAGACGGCCTTGATCGCGGCGCCGAAGAACAGCTGATCGGTGTCGCCGCCGGCGCTGATGACGCTGGTGTTGGACTCTTCACGGCCGGCACCCGAGATGTTGTAGGCGATGTAGGGCGTGAGGGTCGCGGTCTTGGAGAGGGCGATCGGCAGGGAAGCGTTCAGGCCCACGTGGGTCCAGGTGCTTTCCGTGCCGGTGTTGAAGCCCGCACCGTTGAACGCGGTGTAGTAGCCGCCGAGGCTGTAACCGGCCACGGCCTTGAGGACGAGGGAGGTCGAGTCGCTGAGGGCGAAGGTCTTGTCCACGGCGAGCTCAGCGTAGCCGGCGTCGATGTAGAGATCGTAGGCGTAGGTGGCGGTCACGTTGACCGGTCCGACGGTCTTGGCGGCGCTCACGAAGAACTCCGAGGCGAAGGACTGGCCGAGACCGTTGCCGGCGTAACCGTCGAAGAAGAAGAAGTACGTGTAACCGGCGGTCAGCGTGGCGAAGCCGGCGTCGTAGGCGAGCGAGGCGCCGAGGTCGAGTTCCTGGTAAGAGGAGCGGACATCGTTGCTCGACGTGTAGTAAGCCAGCGCGTTGAGCGTGGTCGTATCGGACAGCTTCTTGGAAGCGCCGAGGTTATACCAGGCGTTCTGGTTGGAGAACCAGAGGCCGCGGTAGTAGTACTCGCTGTCGTAGCCGGCCGTCAGGTCGTAGGCGACCGGAGCGGGGGCGGCTGCGGCGGCGGTCTGGGCAAGACCGGTCGCGGCGAGGAGGGTGGTGAGGGTGAGGGCGGTGATGTGCTTCATGGCATCACCCCTTATGCTTACCCCGTGCCAAAGCCTTTAACCGTGCCATTGGCACAGGAAATTGACCTGAAAAGGTAGTTTTTCGGCAAAACGAAGGAAGTCTGTCTTTTTTTACGCTTAGAATGCTGTCGGAAACTAGGCTCAGGCCGACTGATAGACGGCGACGTGCTCCTCAGCGGCCTTCGCCCAGCTGAAATCTTGTTTCATGGCCTGCTTCCGGAGCGCTTTGAGCGACTTCGGCTGGGCGTAAAGCGCGAGCGCGCGTTCCAAGGCCCACGTGATACCGCCTTGATCAGCATGTTCGAAGACGATGCCGGTGCCGGATTCTTTGCCGTCCCAGCCGCTGACGGTGTCCGCGAGGCCGCCGGTCGCGCGGACGATCGGCAGCGTGCCATAGGCCATCGAATACATCTGGTTAAGGCCGCATGGTTCGAAGCGGCTCGGCATGAGGAAGAAGTCGCTGCCGGCTTCGATGCGATGCGAGAGGCCGTTGTCGTAACCGATACGTACGGCGCACAGGCGCGGGAAATCCGTGGCGAGGCGGCGATACTCGTTCTCGAGCGCGGCGTCGCCGCTGCCGAGCAGCACGAAGCGCAGCTTCTGTTCGCGCAGGAAGCGCGGGAGCACGCCGACCGCGAGATCGAGTCCTTTCTGATCCCACAGGCGCGAGATCACGCCCACCAGCGGCAGATCGTCGTCGGGCAGGCCAAGTTCGCGCAGCAACGCGGACTTGCACTCGGCCTTGCCGGCAGGCTTGGCCGCCGAGAAGGCTTTCGCGAGGTGCTTGTCCGTCGCCGGGTCCCACTCATCGCGGTCCACGCCGTTGAGGATGCCGCGCAGGGAGTCCGCGCGCCGACGCACGACTTCTTCCAGGCCGTAGCCGAAGGCGGGCGTCAGGATCTCCTTCGCGTAGGTCGGGCTGACGGTGATGACTTTGCCGGCGTGCAGGATGCCACCTTTCAGGAAATTGACGCCACCGAGGCACTCGAGTTCCTGCGGACTCCAGAGAAACTCCGGCAGGCCGAGGTAAGCCATGATGCGGCGGGGGTGCAGGCCTTGGTGCTGCAGGTTGTGGATCGAGATCACCGTGCGCGCGCCGCCGAGGACGGTGGGCTTGAGCGTGGTGTTGAGCAGCACGGGCACGAGACCCGCGGTCCAGTCATGGCAGTGCACGACGTCGGGGATCCAGCTCGTGGCGAGGCAGGCGTCGAGGCCGGCCCGGCCGAAGAAGACCGCGCGTTCGCCGGCGTCTTCGCGGGCGGGGTAGATCTCCCGAGCGCCGTAGAAATCCTCATGCTCGATGAACCAGGCTTCGAAGCCCGGCGACACCGCGAGCGTCCGCACACGACAAGCGGCCCGACGGGGATCGCCGCCGACGCCGACCTTCAGCGACTCGATGAGCGTGCCCATCTGCTCGCGTCCCGGCACCGAACCGTAGAGCGGCGTGACGGCGCGGACGTCATGGCCGAGCGCGGCCAAGGCCTTGCCCAGCGCGACGGTGGCGTCGCCGAGGCCGCCGGCCTTGGACCAAGGCGCGAGTTCAGGGGTCACGAAAAGGATTTTCATGCTTCGGAAGAGGGGAGGCGGTCGCGGCCGAGCCGGTTGAGCAGCGGCACGAAGGCCACGAGCAGCACGAGCGCGGCGATCATGGCGACGTTGCCGGCCAGGTCATGCACCGAGCCGAGGGACGAGAAGCCGGTCTGGCCGTGTTCGATGCCGGCGAGGTCGCGGTCGAGGGATTTGGAGCCGTGCTCCAGCGCGTGGAAGGTGAGGAAGGCGTTGCGGCCGATGTTCAGCAGGATGGCGGTGAAGCCGGCGAGCGCGATCAGCGAGACGCGCCGCAGGAGCGCGCCGGGGAAGCCGCCTTCGAGGAAGACCGCGCCGAGGAAGGCCCCGGCGAAGACACAGGCGGAGAGGGAACGGATACCGGAGCAGGCTTCCGCCACACCCACGGCGTCGCCGTTCGGGAAGACGATGGTGTTGCCGTTGACGCGGATGACGTGCCCGCTCGCGCGCAATAGGCCGGAGACGATCTCGGTGACGTTCGTGAGGAGCGCGCCTTTGATCTGATTGTCGACGAGGTAGAGGAAGGGGCCGGAGATCAGCCAGACGCCCGCGGGGAAGACGAGCAGGCCGACGGCTCGCCAGCGGGTGGCGGCGGTCGCGGGGGTGTCCTGCGGACCACGCGCGGAGAGATAGCCGAACGAGAGCGCCGCGCCGGTCAGGCCGAAGGCGATCGCAAGAGTCGGGCCGACGCCGGTGCCGAAGACGGCCCGCGCCGCCGCGCCGAGTCCGAAGCAGGCGACGGCGAGGAAGGCGAGCGTCTGCGCACCGAGGAGGCCGGCGCGCGACGCCGGCGCGGAGACGTGGGAGCGTTCCCCGGTCAGGAGCGCCCGCAGTTCATCCCAGCGGTCCCAGAGGACGTAGGCGGAGAAAGCCGGTACGAGGTAGCCGAATCCGTAGTCGTCTTTGGTGCTCCAGATGGCCCACTGGTCCCACGTCGCGAAAGCGGCCATGCCGACCAGCAAGAGGCCGAGCCCGCGGGTGGTCCCGTCGAGCACGCCCGATGGCGTGGCCTGTGCGTCCGCGGACATCAGAACCGGGGCACCGCGGCCAGCAGCGTCTTGGTGTAGGCTTGCTGCGGGTCACCGAGGATCTGCGCGGGCGTGCCTTGCTCGACGATCTTGCCCTTGGACATCACGAGGATGTGGTCGCTGACGTGTTCGACGACGGCGAGGTCGTGGGCGATGAAGAGGTAGGTGAGGCCGAACTGTTCCTGAAGGTCCTGGAGGAGGTTCACGACTTCGGCCTGGACAGAGACGTCGAGGGCGGAGACGGGCTCGTCGCAGATGATGAGCTCAGGCTGCACGGCGAGCGCACGGGCGATGCCGATTCGCTGGCGCTGGCCGCCGGAGAATTCGTGAGGGTGGCGGCGGAGGTGTTCGGCCGGGAGTTGGACGCTCCGCAGAAGCTCGGCGCAGCGGGCTTCGCGATCGGCGCGGGTCATCGCCGGGAAGTGGATCTCGAGCGGCTCGGAGAGGATGCTCAGGATATCAGCGCGCGGGTTGAGCGAGTTATACGGGTCCTGGAAGATCATCTGGATCTTCTTGCGCCAAGGCAGGAAGGCGGCGTTCGAGAGCGTGCCGATGTCCTGGCCTTGGTAGCGGATGCTGCCGGCGGTGAGCGGCGCTAGCTTCACGATCGCGCGGCCGGTGGTGGTCTTGCCGGAGCCGGACTCGCCGACCAGACCGACGGTCTTCCCCTTTGGTACGACGAAGGAGATGCCGTCCACGGCCTTCTTCGGCGCGGCTTTCTGGAAGAACCAGGCGGCGCGACCGGGGTAGTGGACGGAGAGGTCGCTGACTTCGAGAAGGTTGTCGCTCATCGGGAGACCTTAAGTTCCTCGGAGAGGGTGGTGAGTCGGCGGCGGCGCTGACCGAGGCGCGGGATGCACGCGATAAGGGCTTTGGTGTAAGGGTGCGACTGTGTCCGCATGATCTGTTCGACCGGGCCGGACTCGACGATGCGCCCTTTCCACATCACCGCCACCTTGTCGGCGAAGTTCGCGATGATGCCGAAATTGTGGGTGATGAGGACGATGCTCATGCCGCGCTCGCGCCGGAGGCGGGCGAGGAGGTCCATGATCTCCTTCTGGATGGTCACGTCGAGCGCGGTGGTCGGTTCGTCGGCCACGAGGATCTTCGGGTCGCAGGCCAGGGCCATGGCGATCATGGCGCGCTGCTGCATGCCGCCGGAGAGTTCGTGCGGGTATTGGTTCGCCACGCGTTCCGGGTCGTTGATGTGCACCTCCGCGAGGGAGCGGATGACCTCAGCCTTGACGTCTTTGACTTCTGGGCGGTGTAACGCGACGGCTTCGCCGATCTGGAAGCCGATGGTGTAGACGGGATTGAGGGACGTGCCGGGTTCCTGGAAGATATAGGCGATCGAGCCGCCGCGAACCTTGGCGAGCTTGTCCTCCGGAAGTCCCAGCAACTCGACGCCGGCCAGTCTGACGGAGCCCGAGAGAGAGCAGGACGGCTCGGGTGGCAGCAGGCGGGTGAGGGCGAGGGCCGAGACCGATTTGCCGGAGCCGGATTCGCCGACGACAGCGAGGACTTCGCCTGCGGCGAGTTCGTAGCTGACGCCTTGGGCGGCGACGGTCTCGCGGTCACCCGTGCGGAAGGTGACGCTGAGGTCCTGGACTTTCAGGAGAGGCTCGGCGGACATGGGTCGGAGGTTAGGTCGGGGGCGGAGGGAGGGGAAGGAAGAACGGCGGTCATTCGGTCCGCCAGCGGTCCTCGATGACAGTCTTCGGCGCGCCGCGCACCTTGCCGTCGCGGAAATCCTTGAGGTCGACCTCGCGTTGCTTGGGGTCGAGCCAGAAGAGGCCGTACTGACCCGGATCTTCGGCCGCCCGCACGTCGAAGCCTGCCGGGAACTTGACCCAATCCCAATGCGCGATGCGGTAGCCAGGGACCTTGAAGCCAGGGATGAAGTCGGCCAAGTCATGGATGCGACGTTCCATGGCGTGCGAAAGCCTGATCATCTCCTCTTCTTCGGTGGCGTCGCGGAAACGGTCGATGAGCTGGGAAAGCTCCGGATCGTCGACGCCGGTGATGTTGTTCGTCTGGCGCTTCGGTACCTTGCGCCCGTCCGCGAGTTTCTCGACGGCGTTGTCGGTGTGGTGGGATTCCCAGAGGGCAGGGAGGCGGCTGGAGACGGACCACGCCCAGAAGACGATGTCATGGTTCTTTTCCATGACCTTACGGTACATCGT
>JBIKIO010000146.1:0-4048 GCA_044361555.1 Opitutales bacterium | reverse complement strand
GCGAGCATCGAGGCGTAGGCGCTGTCCATCTCGCGGATCACGCCGTATTCGATGACGTCCGGATTGTAGCGGTGGCGATAGAACTTGCGATGGTCGCCCCACCAGTCCTGCACCCGGGTGAGCGTGACGGACTTTTCGCGTTGTAAGCCGGTCGGGCCGACGAAGTAAGCGCCCGTCGTCGGCTGGAAGCGGTCGTTATACAGTTTCTCGTAATTCGGGCCGAAGTCTTTGAAGAAATTGCGCGGCAGCGGAATCAGCTGACCGAGCCGTTCCAGCTGGTAGGGGCGCTTGCGTGGGGCCTTGATGGCGATCGTGTGCGCGTCGTACTTCGTGATGCCGCCCCACTCGCGGGTGTAGAAGTCGGCATACCAGTCGGCCTTCGCCCATGGCGAACGATTGAAGTAGAAAGTGTAGAAGTAGTCGTCGGCGGTGATCGGCTGGCCGTCCGTGAACTTGGCTTTCGGATCGAGACGGAAATAGGCCGTCATGCCGTCCGGCGACATCGCCCAGCTCGTCGCCAGGGCGGGGATGGTCTCCTCGGTGTTCGGATGCGAGGAGATCAGGCCGAAGTCGTTGTTGTCGTAGAGCTCGCCGCGGAAGCCGTTGTTGGCGTTGGGTCCTACGCGGCGGAGGGTGGGCGGAGTGGAGCCGGTGAACTGGCGCAGTGTGCCGCCGCGGACCGCTCGAGGGTCGGCGAATTCCTTCTGCGCCGAACCATCGTGCCAGACGAGGTCCTTCGGGAGGTCGGCCGGCTTGGCGAAGCGGAAGAACTCCTTGTGCTCCGCGTAGTAGGCTGCGGCTTTCGGGTCCTCGTAGGTCTGAGCCGAGGCGTTCGTCAGGACGAAGAGGAAGGCGAGCAAGGTCCTCATTTTTGGGCGCGACGGAGGTCGAAGGCATCCTGGAGTGCTTCGCCGATGGAGTTGATCATGACCATGGTGCCGACGAGGCAGAAGAGCGTGGGGCCGAGGATCCACCAGGCGTCCCAGTTCTCCTTGGCTTGTTGGAGGAGATTTCCCCAGGAGGGTTCGGTGGGCGGCAGGCCGAAGCCGAGGTAGTCGAGCGCGGAAAGCGAGAAGACCAGGCCGTGCAGGCTGAAGGGGAGCGTCGTCAGAATGATCGTCGCGCAGTTGGGCAGGATATGTCGCCAGATGATCCGAGCGTGGCCGGCTCCCAGCGCGCGGGAGGCGGTGACGTAGTCGCGAGCGGAGACCTGATAGGCGGCGGCGCGCAGCTGCTGCGCGAGTCCGATCCAGGAGAACGCGACGAGGATGAAGATGAGGATCGCCAACGAGGGCTCGAGGAGGCTGGCGAGGAAGATGATGGCGTAGAGGAAAGGGATATTGGACCAGATTTCCATCAGGCGCTGGCAGACCATGTCGAACCAGCCGCCGAAGTAGCCCATCGCCGCCCCCAGGAGCAGGCCGACGCCATAGACGCAAGGGAGGAAAATCAGGGCGGAGAGCAAGAGGATGCGGAAGCCGCCGAAAAGCCGCGCCACGATATCGTGGCCGGATTCGTCGGTGCCGAGCCAATGTCCGTCTAGTCCGGGCGGGCAGGGCGAGGGCACCTGCGTGCGGAGCGAGCCTTGCGGCTCCCAGTCGGTGCGGTCCGCGGTGGGTACGCGCTGGGCGACTTTGCCGTTAGCGAATTTCGCGCGGGCGATGCCGATGCCCTCGGCGAACAGGCGGGCGTCGCCTTCGGGCCGCCCGTTGATGATCGTCCAGGCCTGACGGCGGGTGCCGTCCGTATTGAGCGTGAAGATGCGACCTTCGGAAATGATGCCGCGCGGATCGTGCCACCGTCCCTCGGCGTCGCGGGAAGCCTCCGGCATCACCTCGCAGACTTCTCCCGGGGCGAAAGGTACGGGCGGCATGATGAGCCAGCCGCGCCCGTTCAGCTTAAGTTCTTCGGCCAGCAGGCGATAGTTGGGTTCGCCTTCGATCTTCAGACCGAGCGCACGCCCCGAGATGAAGCCCGCGAAGACGGGGAAGCGGGTGACCCCATCGACCTTGAGCATGAGCGGGCGATTGCCTACGAGCAACGGTCCCAGCAAGGCGAGCGCCGAGATCGTCACCAGCGTGAGCAGCGACCACCAGCCCATGCGGTTGCGGCGGAACCGTTCGAAGCGCTGCCGCGTGATGGGGTCGAAGAAGCTCATGCGGATTTGTCGAACCGGATGCGCGGGTCGACGGCGGCGACGCAGAGGTCGGAGACGATGTTACCGATGAGCATCGCCAGGCTCGAGAGCGTGAGAAGGCCGAGGAAGATGGGGTAGTTGCGGTGGACGAGCGAGTCGTAGCCCAGCAGGCCGAGACCGGGGATGTTGAACGTCACCTCGATGAGGAACGAGCCGGTGAGGAAGAAGCCGAGATTACCCCCGAAGGTCGCGGCCAAGGGGATGAGTGAATTGCGAAGGGCGTGGACAAAGACGATACGTCCGTGGCTCAGGCCCTTGGCCTTCGCGGTGCGGACGTAGTCGGCGGCGAGGTTGTCGAGCAGCCCGTTACGGGTGAAGAGCGTGAGCGCGGTGAAGGCGCCGACCATCTCGCAGGCGAGCGGGACGATGGTGTGGTGGACGCGGCCGGCCCAGCTGAGGTTCGCCCAATCGAATCCTTTGGTCGGGAACCATCCGAGCTGGAAGCAGAGCAAGTGCAGCATCGCGACGGCGAGGATGAAGCCGGGGACGGAATAGAGGATGAAAAGGAGCTGCGAGGAGCCGCGGTCGAACCAGCCGTCGCGTTGCAGGGCCTTGGCGACGCCGAGGGGAATCGAGATCGCGTAGGCGAGCAGCAAGGACCATCCGCCGAACCAAGCCGAGATGGGCAGACGCGCCTTGATCTCATCCCAGACGGGTTTGTCGCTGGTGGTGGAATCGCCGAGCTCCGCTTGGAGTAGTCCGGCGAAGGCCTGACGATAGACGAGCACGCGCGGCGCTGGCTCGGGGTCGTCAGGCAGGGGTGCCAGTGAAGCGAACCAGTGGGCCCGAGGCTTGCCGTCCGCCGTGGTCACCTTGAGGGAGCTTCCGGTCTGGCCGACGTTCAGTTTAAGGGATTTGCCCGGGTTGAGGTCGTCCGTAACCTCCGCCTCGGCCTTGCCGTCCTTATCCAGACGCACCGTGATCCAGTCCGCTGGGCCGGGAAGGGCGCCGAGCCAGATGGCATAGGCCTCTAGGAGAGAGCGGTCGAAACCATAGCGGCGCTTGAGGTTGTCGAGCTCTTCGGGCGAAGCCGGTCCGCTTGGGCGGGCCGCCGTGCTTTGCTTACGATCGGCCTGCTGGCGCTCGGCGAGGGCTTGTTCGATGGGTCCGCCCGGGACGAAGCGGGTGAAGCAGAACGCGACGAAAGTGATGCCCACGAAGGTCAGTGGGACTAGCAGCAACCGTCTGAGGACGTAGTCGCGCATCGCGGGTCTCTATAGGGCATTCAGGGGCGGGGAGGGGTCAACCCCGAAAGGACTCGGCTTGCACCTGAGGGCGGACACCCCACTTTCTCGGGGTGCCCCTGCTTTACTCCCTCGGCTGGTTCCTGCTGATGATCGCCCTGGCGTTCGTCGCGTTCGGGTTGCTTCTGCTCACGATTTTCCTCCTGGCCTTCGCTTGGCGGGCTCCTCGCCGGCATCAGTCGATGTCTTTGGGGTATTGCGCCATGCACACCCTTTGCTGGCTGCTCCTGAAGTGCGGGTATACCATCCGCGTCCGCGGATTAGAGAACATCCCGGCGGAAGGCGGCGTGCTCCTTATCGCGAACCATGTCGCCTATGCCGACGTGCTGGTGATGGGCGTGATGTCGCGCCGCCCGGTGCGGTTCCTTTCCTGGGAAGGATTCGAGCGACATAAGTTCCTCGGCTTCATGTGTCGCCTGATGGGGACGATCCCGGTCTCGGAGACGAAGGCCAAGGAGGCCATCATCAAGTCAGGAGAGGCGCTCGCGCGCGGCGAAGTGGTCTGCATCTTCCCCGAGGGCAGCCTCACGCGTAACGGCGGCCTCATGCAGCTGCGCAAAGGCTTCGAGCTGATCGCCCGCCGCGGCGGCGCGCCCATCGTGCCGGT
>JBIKIO010000184.1:0-3302 GCA_044361555.1 Opitutales bacterium | reverse complement strand
AAGCTCGCCGCCGAAGAGAAGGTCGAAGGCAACAAGTGAGTCCTTGCCCCTTTCCAAAACCTAACCTAGAAACCAACCTACACCCCATCATCATGAAGATGAACCTACGTTCCGCCCTCCTCAGCACCGCCTTCCTCGGCCTGCTGACCGTCACCGCCTCGGCCCAGGAAGCCGCCGCCGCCGGTGCGCACCACAAGACCCTGGCCGACCTCTTCATCGAGGGCGGCTGGGTCATGTACCCGATCACCCTCTGCTCCGTCGCGATGATGTGGTTCATGGTCGACGGCTTCATCAAGACCGGCGCCAGCAAGATGTATCCCGTCGAACACGTGACCCAGCTCCGCGAGCTCTTCAAGAAGGGCGACTACGTCGGCGCCTATAACTTCGCCAAGGCCGCCGGCTCCCCCGTGGCCGACGTCGTGCGCGCGGGCGTCGCCTTCACCCCGGATGGCAAGACCATGACCGAAGAGGCCATCCTCTCCGAAATCGTCCGCATCCAGGGCGAACTCAAGGGCCGCTCCTCCTACCTCTCCGTGATCGGCGTCTGCACCCCGATGATCGGCCTCACCGGCACGGTGACGGGCATGATGAGCGCGTTCGAAACCCTCGGCACCTCCGGCGTGGGTGACCCTTCCAAGCTCTCCGGCGCGATCGGTGAAGTGCTCGTGGCGACCGCCTCCGGCCTCTTCATCGCGATCCCGGCGTTCATCGCCTACTACCTCCTGGCCAACCGCATCAACAAGGGCATCCACGACATCACTGAGATCGTGACCGGCCTGTTCCGCGCGTTCCCCTACGCCGAAGTCGAAGGCCGCAAGGTCGGCGACGAAGAGATCTACGCCGCCAAGCCGGACTGGAGCGCTTCTTCGAACGTCCAGGGCTAAGCCCTTCCACCCCTAAACCAGCACCACAACCATGGCAGGCGGAGGCGGAGGCGGAGAAGGCGAACCGGAGTTCCAGGTCGCGCCGATGATCGACGTGCTCCTGGTGCTGCTCATCTTCTTCATGTCCATCACCTCCTCGCAGGTGCTCAAGGTGGACAAGAACATCTCGCTCCCGGTCGCCTCCCACGGCGTGAAGCGCGACGACAAGGCCGCGGCCGGTCTCATCAACATCTCCTGGGACAAGACCACGGGCCAAGCCAAGTACAAGCTCGACGACCGCGAACTCGACCCGAACGACAAGGAAGGCATCGCCAAGGAACTCGCCGATCGCAAGGGGAGTAACGAGAAGTATCGCCTGCTGGTCCGTGCCGACAAGGAATGCCACGCCAAGTATGTCTCCAAGGCGCTCGAGTGGGGCGCCGAGGCGGGCATCGATAACATCGCCTTCTCCGGCCTCAACCACGAGGAATAAGCCATGAAACAACGGAAAGAATCCCCCGACGCCGCCCCGGGCTTCCAGATCGCCCCGATGATCGACGTGGTCTTCGTGATCATGCTCTTCTTCATGGTCATGGCCGGCGCCGTCAAGGTGGAGCACGAACTCAAGACCACGCTCCCCGGCAACGCGGAGACCGCCAAGGAGACCGAACTCCCCGACGAAGTCACGATCGGCGTCAGCGAGACCGGCGAGATCACCCTCAACGAAGACCCGGTCGGGACTCCTGGCGACAAGCTCCTCGAGAGCCTGTACAACCAGATGAAGCTGATGGGCGATGCCGCCCAGCAGTCCAAGACCAAGCTACTCATCACCGTCCAGGCTGAAGAGAACGCCCGCTACGAGCGCGTGATCAACGTCCTCGATATCCTGGCCAAGGCGAACATCACGAACGTGACGTTCGCGGTGTCCGACACGGAATAAGCCTCCGGTCAGCCGACGAAGCCAGCCGCCGTCAGGCGGCTTTTTCGTGCCCGGCTCAGCCGCCGAAGCCGGCTTCGGACTCGAGCACCTTACGGACCGCTTCGAAGTCGTTGCCGATCTTGAGCGGAGCCGGCGCCGGCAGGTCGCCCGGGAAACGGGAGGCGTTGGCGTCGCCGAAGGCGTCCTGCAGGACGTCCGGGAACTTGGCGGGGTGCGCGGTGCCGAAGACGACGACATCGTCGAGCTTATCGCCATCGCGAGCCAACAAATCCTCGGCGGCCTTCCAGCCGACGGCGGAGTGCGGGCAGAGGACGTAGCCGCTGGCATCGCGAACGCGCCGCATGGCATCGAGCGTGGCCTTGTCATCGATGGTGACGGCGCTGACGGCCGGGCCACCCTCACGCCAAGCGAGCAGACGGCTGAGGTTATTCGGATCCCCGATGTCCATGGCGTTAGAGGCCGTGGGCGTGGCGCGACGCGGACGGTACTCGCCGGTGGCGAAGAGATCGGGCAAAGGAGAGTTGGTGTTGGTCGCGGCGACGAGCGCGGCGACGTCCAGCCCCATGCGGCGGGCGAGCTGTACGGCGCCGACATTGCCGAGGTTGCCGGAAGGCACCACGATGCCCATGCGACGACCCGGAGCCAGCAGACGCTTGGCGTGGAAGGCGAACGGAACCTGCGCGATCAGGCGAACGGGATTAATGGAGTTGGCAGTGAGCAACGGGCGGTGACGACGCAGCGACTCATCGGCGAGCGCACGCTTCACCATGGCCTGGCAATCGTCGAACGTGCCGTCGACGGAGAGCGCGACCACGCCGGGTCGGGTGCGGGCGATCTGCGATTCCTGCACGCCGCTGACACCGATACGAGGGTAGAGCACCACGGCGCGGACGCCAGGAACGCCGGAACAGGCTTCGGTCACGGCAGCGCCGGTGTCACCAGAGGTCGCGGCCAGGACCGTCAGCTGCGGGAACTCGTCGCCCAGGACGCGAGCGGTGACGCGCACGAGCGTGCGCACGGCGAAGTCCTTGAAGGCCGCGGACGGTCCTTGGAAGAGTTCGAGGACAGCGATGCGTTCAGCCGGCGTGCCCTTGAATCCCTCGGGGTGTACGAGCGGCACGGGGAAGTTGAAGGCCTCTTGGCAGAGCTGACGGAGAACCGCCGGGCCAAGGACTTCGGCGAAATAGGGCGCTACGACCGCCTCGGCGAGGTCGGCGTAAGACGCGTCGCGATAGCGCTCCACGAAGTCGGGCGCGATCTGCGGGATGTGCGTCGGCACCCAGAGGCCGCCCTTACCAGGCATGGCCGAAAGCAGCACGTCACGCAGGGAACCGCGACAAGTGGCGTCGGCGGTGGAGACGAATTCCAACTTAGGACTCGGAGAGGACATGGACACCCTTGGGATTGATGCGCGAGACGTAAGGCGTGGCCTTGATCGGCACCGACGAGAACACGGCGGCGACGGCGGCGGCGACCTTGCGGGCGGTCTCTTCGCCTTC
>JBIKIO010000183.1:0-3326 GCA_044361555.1 Opitutales bacterium | reverse complement strand
GCACGTCTCGCTACGCTGGGACGGCGAGTGGATCACCGAAGACCCAGGTACGTACTCCTATAACGCCGCAGGTGGCTGGGGAGGCTTCGCCGGCTCGCGCTTCCATAATGTCGTCACCGTCGGCGACTTCGATGCCATGCGCCGCGTCGGACGATTCCTCTGGCTACCGTGGGTAGGTTGCGAGGTGCGCAATTACTTCAAGAGCATGCAGGCCTCGCACCTAGGCTTCCCGGGCTTCAAATCCCAGCGTCGGGTCCTGAAGGTCGCCAACGGTTTCGTGATCATCGATCGGATGACCGGCCTCGTGAAGCAGGACGGCACTTACACTCTTCGTTGGCACGGTCGCCGCCGCGCCGGCCTCGAGCAACTCACCGTCGCCTGCTCCGCGCCTTCGACGGAAGACTATGTCACCGCGCTTCCGGACGGCGGGGAAGGGTGGCACTCGACGCATTACGGATCCAAAGAACCTTCTTGGTGCCGACGTATCACCGCTACCGGTTCCGACGTCACCTTTGTCACCGCGCTCGGTTGCTCGCTTCGTCTCGAAGCCAAAAGCTTTTTCGCCGATGGGGAAGAGTATGCGCTCGAGTAGAGATTCGAGCGTGAGTTGACCTGTTGATCAGTTGGCCCGTTGGCCAGAGAGATACACGTTAGTTGACAGGTTGACTTGTTGGCCCGTTGACAAGGGATGTAACAGGTAGGGTCAGCACTGCGTCACGACATAGCTGCATCTAGCCTCACAAATTTTCGGGTGGCAGGTGGCGGCCCCGGGTCCCAGGTGGCAGGATAACTTTCACTCAAAGGGAGACCGGAAACCGGAAAGTTTGCTTCGGGCATTCTTTATAACCCCAGCCAATTATCCGGTCTCCGGTTTCCCTTTGAGCCAGTCCGGTGTCTCTCTGGCCAACTGGCCAACCATTCAACTGATCAACTTAGCATCCCTCTGAGCCTCCGAGCCTCTGGTCAACTCAGCCTCTAATCCGCCCCTTGCCCCCGTGCCCACGTGCCAGCGTGCCCCCTAATCTAAAAATGCCCTCCCTCGCCCTCATCGTCGGTACGCGCCCCGAGTGCATCAAGCTCGCGCCGGTGTTCGCCGAGCTCCGTCGTGCGGGCAAGGTGCGTCCATTGCTCGTCTCGACGGGACAGCATCGTGAGCTCCTTGATCAGGCGTTGGGTTCTTTCGGCCTGAAGCCCGACGTCGATCTCGGCCTGATGACCCCCGGCCAGTCGCTGCCCGAGCTGTCGACCCGCGTGCTCACCGGTGTCTCCGCTTGGCTCGCCGAAGCGAAGCCGAACGCAGTGCTCGTCCAGGGTGACACCACCACCGTGCTCGGTGCTGCGATGGCTTCCTTTTACGCGGGCATCCCGGTCGGCCATGTCGAAGCCGGCCTGCGTACCGATGACCTCCGTTCGCCGTTCCCCGAGGAGATGAACCGTCGCGTCACCAGCACGCTCACGCGCTGGCATTTCTGTCCGACTGAAGGAGCCAAGGCCAATCTCGTCCGCGAGGGCATCGCCGCGGCGAGCTGTCACGTCACCGGCAATACCGTCATCGACGCCCTCCTCGCCACCCGTGCGCGCATTGGCGGCATCGAGGCCGCCGCGGTGGGCGCTCGCCTCGGCATCGCCCCGGCCTTCGTCGCTTCGCATCTCGCCGCACCTAAGGCGCGCTGGATCCTTGTCACCGGGCATCGCCGCGAATCTTTTGGCCTTGGTTTTGAGAATCTCTGCCGCGGAATCCGCCAGCTCGTCGACGCGCATCCAGACCTCGGCGTCGTCTACCCTGTCCACCTCAACCCGCAGGTCCAGGAGCCCGTGCGTCGCCTGCTCGGCGGGCACCCGCGCATCGCCCTCGCCGCTCCGGCCGCCTATGAGGATTTCGTCTGGTTAATGGACCGCTCGACTTTCGTCCTTACCGATTCCGGCGGCGTACAGGAAGAGGCGCCTTCGCTCGGCAAGCCCGTGCTCGTCATGCGGGAGAATACCGAACGGCCGGAAGGACTCGCCGCTGGCACCAGTGAACTCGTCGGCACCGACCCCGCCCGCATCGTCACCGCCGCGACTCGATTACTTTCCGACCCCGCCGAATACGCCCGCCGCTCGCAGCTCCGTAATCCTTACGGGGACGGAACCGCCGCGGGGAAGATTGCGCGGGTGATGGAAGAAGCGCTGTAAGCGCTGAGTAAGTGCAAAAGTGCAAATCGGCCTCCGGCCTGTGCAAAGGTGCAAATGTAAGGTGTTGGCGGTTAGCGGTTGGCGGTTGGCAATGTAACAAAAGCCAAGACTCATGCAGGTGACAGGTGACAGCCACCAGGGCATCAGCCTTTCGGGTGCCAGCCGTTCGGCCTTCGGCAGCCGGCTCCAGGCTCCCGCGGCTGATGGCCGAGATGCTGATACCTGAGTCGCCGACGCCCGTGCCCGTCACCCGAAGTTGGTTTCACCTTTGCACTTTTGCACAGGAGCTCTGCTCCGATTTGCACCTTTGCACTGAATCTTTCAGCCCTCAACGCTTCGCGTTTCGTGCGCCTCCTCTATTTCCATCAACATTTCGCGACCCCTCGGGGAGCGAGCGGCACGCGCTCCTATGAGTTCGCGCGGGTGTTGATCGCGCGCGGACATCAGGTGACGGTCGTCTGCGGCGCGCATGCGCACAGCGGGCTGGAGCTTCCTTACGATGCCGACCGCGGCTGGCATCGCGGCGACGTCGACGGTATCGACGTCATCTCGCTACCGCTGACGTATGCCAACCGGGACTCACACCTTCGCCGCGGCTGGACGTTTCTCCGTTTCGCGCTGCGTTCGGTCGGCCTCGCCCTGCAGCTCGACTACGACCTCGCCTTCGCGACCTCGACGCCGATCACGGCCGTCATCCCTGGCCTCGCCGCCAAATGGTTCCGGGGTAAGCCCTTCGTCTTCGAAGTCCGCGACCTCTGGCCCGAACTCCCTCGCGCCCTTGGGCTGCGTAATCCCTTCGTCCTCGGCGGCATGTCGCTTCTCGAGTTCCTTGGTTACCGTTCCGCCGACGCCTGTATTGGTCTCTCGCCTGGGATCGTCGACGGGATCCGCGCCCGGGCCGATGAACGTCTGCCCGTCGCCATGATCCCTAATGGCTGCGACCTCGAGCTCTTCCACCCGGCCAAGCGCGCCCGCCTTACCTTGCCCGGCATCGGGCCCGATGACTTCGTCGCCGGTTTCACCGGTGCCCATGGCGTCGCCAACGGACTTGATGCGCTACTAGTAGTCGCCGAAGAGCTCAAGCGTCGCGGCGACACCCGCGTGAAGCTCGCCTTCATCGGTGACGGCAAAGAAAAGGAACGCCTTGCGGC
>JBIKIO010000043.1:0-10919 GCA_044361555.1 Opitutales bacterium | reverse complement strand
CCCAAGTCGTCGCCGCACCGGAGCGTCGCCGACCTTTGGAAGCAGAAGAAGATCCGTGAGCCCTTGGTCGCCTTGCCGCCCGCTTCCAGCGTCACGCGCAGCTTCTTACGCGACCTCCGCGCGAAGGGCGTCGTCTGGAATCAGACCGTCGAGGTCAGTTCGATGGAGATGGTCACCAGTTACGTCGCCAACGGCGAAGGCTACGGCATCAACCTCGCCATCCCTGAAGCGATTGAGCACCCGGAAGTGCGGGCGCTCCCGCTCGAAGGCTTCGCTCCCATGGACATCGGCCTGCGCTGGACGTGCGAGCTGACGCCGCTGGTGCGCGACGCCATCGGTGAATTCCAGCGCTATACCCGCGAGACCTGGCCGGATTGGGTGATCGACGACGTCTTGCCGGAGCCCAAGAAGGCCGGGCGCCGGAAGCGGGCCTGACTCAGCGCTTCGCGAGGGCCTGCGTGATCGCCACGCAGGCGAGCGCGGCGTTCTCGGCGCGGAGGACCGTCGGGCCCAGCACCACCGCACGGAAGCCCGCGGCGCGGGCGGCGGCATATTCTTCGGAGGTCAGGTCGCCCTCGGGGCCGATGAGCCAGGTCACCTTGGAGGCCTTCGTGAAATCCAGATGCGCGACCGCTTCGGCGTCGAACTCCAGCGAGCCCGTGAGGCGCAGTTCGCCTTCGACCAAGGCGGGCAGACGTTCGATCCATTCGCGGAAACGGACGGGGGCGGCTATCTCGGCACGCCAGGGGTGGCCGGACTGCTTGCACGCTTCGACGGCTTGCTGCTGCCAGCGTTCGCGGCGGGCGCGGGCGCGGTCGGCGTCGAGTTTCACTTCGCAACGCGCTGTCTCAAGGGGGATGACACCGGCGGCGCCGGCTTCGCAGCACGAGCGGACCAAGTCGTCCATCGTGCCGCCCTTCGGCATCCCTTGGGCGACGTAAATCGCCGGCGAAAGCGGGTCGGCCACGCGGGCGCGGATGACTTCGACCATCGCGCCATCGCCGTCAGCGGAAGCCAGCTTGCCTTCGACCACCAGGCCTTCGCCGTCGAGGAGCACGACCGCATCGCCGCGGCGGGCGCGGAGGCTGCGGACGACATGCGCCGATTCATCGGCCGAAAGCTTCACGTGCGCGCCGGGCTTGCAGGCCGGGGCCTGCTCGTGATCAATCCAGACGCGGAGGGGGCTCATCAGGCGAGGGCGACCGGACGGTCGTAAGAAGGATCCCAGTCTTTCCAGACCGGTTCGTAGCCGTGGGCGCGGAGCATCGCGGCGACCTCGTCGGGCGAGCGGTCGTCCTCGATCGCGAACTGCTCGAGCGAGGCCTCGCGGCCTTCGGCGTAGCCGCCCGGATTCGTGTGCGAGCCCGCGCTCATCGCCGTCACGCCCACGCGGCAGGCGTGGTCGCGGAACTTCCGACTCTCGCGGGTGCTCAGCGTCAGTTCGACTTCGGAGCTCAGCAGACGGAAGGCGCAGATCGCCTGGACCAGGTCGCGGTCGGTCATCTCGACCTTCGGCTGCAGCTCGCCTTCGTGCGGACGGATCCGCGGGAAGGAGACGCTATAGCGGCTCTGCCAATGCTTGCGTTCGAGCCAGCGGAGGTGGAGGGCCGTGAAGAAACATTCCGCGCGCCAGTCCTCGAGACCGAAGAGCGCGCCGAGGCCGATCTTATGGACGCCCGCGGCGCCGACGCGGTCAGGGGCGTCGAGGCGGTAGGCGAAGTCGGACTTCCGTCCCTTCGGGTGATGGACGTTATACGTCTCGCGGTGATACGTCTCCTGATAGACCAGCACTGCGTTCAGCCCGTGGCGGCGGAGCTCGGCGTATTCCGCGGTCTCCATCGGCTGGACTTCCATCGACAGCGACGAGAAGTGAGGGCGGAGGAGGTCGAGAGCTTGGACGAAATACGGAACCTCCACCTTGTTGGATTCGCCCGTCAGGATGAGCAGGTGGTCGAAGCCGAGCTTCTTGAGTGCGCCTGCTTCGCGGAGGATCTCGCCCGGATTGAGCGTGCGGCGGGGGACCTTGTTGCCGGCCGAGAAACCGCAGTAGGTGCAGACGTTCTGACACTCGTTGGAAAGGTACGCCGGCGCGAAGAGCTGCATCGTGCGGCCGTAGCGGCGGAGCGTGCGCTCGTGGCTCAGGCGGGCCATCCGTTCCAGATGCGGCGCGGCGGCCGGGGAGATCAGCGCCTTGAAGTCTTCGAGGTCGGCCGAGTCGGCCTCAGCGCGCGCGAGGGCGCGGAGCACGTCAGCCTCGGTCTTAGCCGCGACGGATCCCAGGACCTCGTCCCAAGGATGGGCGGCATGGACTTCGGCGAACGACATCAGGCCCGTCACTGTGGGCCAAAAATCGCGCAGGGCAAGGGTGGGCGCGCGCTCAGAGCGTCGCGGCGTAGCCGGCGGCGTCGAGGAGGGCGGCGAGCTCGGCCGGATTCTTCACCTTCACCTTGATCATCCAGGCGCCGCCGTACGGTTCGCGGTTCACCAGGTCGGGGGAATTGTTCAGGTCGGCGTTGGCCTCGAGGATCTCGCAGGCCACCGGGCTGTAGAGGTCGGAGGCGGCCTTGACGGATTCGACCGTGCCGAAGACGTCGCCATGATTGAAGGACGCGCCGACCTTCGGGAGGTCGACGAACGTCACGTCGCCGAGGGCGGCCTGAGCGTGGTCGGTGATGCCGATGACGGCGGTGCCGTCGGCGGCGACCTTGATCCACTCGTGGTCCTTGGTGTAATGGAGGTCGGCCGGGACGTTGCTCATGGCTTCTGGGTAAAGGTGGCGGAGATTATTTCAACCCTTCACTTCACGAAAGGCTCGGTGGCGAGGCGGAGCGGGATACGGTTGCCGCGGATGTCGACCGTCAGCGAAGCGGAGGCGGCGTGGCCGGCGGCGACGAGGGCCGTGCCGATCGGCTTGCCGAGGATCGGCGATTGCGTGCCCGAGAGCACTGCGCCGACCGGCGTCTCGCCGGAGTAGACCACCGCGCCTTGGCGGGCGATGCGGCGGTCATCGAGGGAGAAGAGCACCACCGAGGAGATCGGACCGCCTTGGGCCTGGCGGTGCAGTGCTTCGCGGCCGATGAAGTCGGGCTTCGCGAACTTCACCGTCCAGCCGAGGCCGGCCTGGATGGGCGAGATGCGTTCGGAGATCTCGTGTCCGTAGAGCGGGTAGTTCGCCTCGAGTCGCAGCGAGTCACGGGCGCCGAGGCCGGCGGGGACGAGGCCGTGGGGCTTGCCGGCGGCGAGGAGCGCGCGGGCGACTTTCTCGGCGGAGGCCGCGGGCAGGTAGATTTCGAAGCCCGGCGAGCCCGTGTAACCCGTGCGGGAGATGAGGCAGCCCGCGACGCCGGCCACTTCGCCGAACGCGAAACCGAAGCGCTTGATCGAGGCGAGCGGGGTCGCGGTCAGCAACGCGAGGATCTGCTCGGCGCGCGGGCCTTGGAGCGCGAGCTGGGCCCAGACGGCGCACTCGTCGAGCACTTCGACCTGATGGGAGCCGACGTGGGCGCGCATCCAGGCGATGTCCTTCGGCGCGTTGGAGGCGTTGAGGCAGATCAGGAATTCATCTTCCGCGAGACGATAGACGATCAGGTCGTCGACGCAGCCGCCGTCGGGCTGGCACATCACCGTGTAGCGGGCCATCCCCACTTTGATCGTGGCCATCTCGTTGGTCATGATCCCGTCGAGGAACTTCGCGGCATCGCGGCCGCGCACGCGGGCTTCGCCCATGTGCGAGACATCGAAGAGCCCGGCCGCTTGGCGGACCGCCATATGCTCTTCGATGATGCCTGTGTATTGTACCGGCATCTCCCAGCCGGCGAAGGGGACGATACGACCGCCGAGTTCGACGTGCAGGGCGAAGAGAGGCGTGCGGGAGAGCGATTCCGACATGGTCAGGCTAAGGTGCGGCCCTGGGCTCGTCTTCCAACAAAAAAGCCCGGCCGAGCGGCCGGGCTTTTCGAAGCGGAGCAAAGTCCGGCTCAGAGACCGAGTTCCTTGCGGAGGCCCGAGAGGGCGGCCTTGAAGTCTTCTTCCGAGATGGCCTTGGAGCGGCGCTTGCTCTCGAGGAGGGCGTAGCGGGAGCTGAACTCGGAGTACTTGAGGGCTTCGGCCTGGGCGCGGGCGGCGGCGGCGGCCTTGTTGGCTTCGGCGAGCTTCGCTTCGGCGTCGAGACGGGTGTCGGCGACGGCCTTCTCGGCGGCCTTGTTGGCGGCGGCGAGCTTCGCGTCGGCATCCAGCTGGGCCTTGGCGGCGGCGGCCTTCTGGGCGGCGAGGTCCTGTTGGGCCTTGGAAAGGGCCTTGGCGGAATCATCGCGGACTTCCTTGACGCTGGTCGTCGAGCGTCGGCCGAGTTCGTCGGCGCGGGCGGCGAGGGCCTTGATGGCGATGGAAGCGTTGGCCTGAGAGTCCTTGAGCGACTTCATCTCGGCGGCGTAGGTCTGCTCGAGCTTGCCGAGGCGATCTTCGCCGGACTTGGCGGAGGCCTTGGCTTGGGTCACGACGGCCTTGGCCTGAGCGACCTTGGTCTCGGAACCAACGAGCGCAGCGCGGCGGGCTTCGACGGTCTTCAGATTCTTCGCGGCGGCTTCGCGGGCGGCTTCGGCTTCGGAGGTGGCCTGGGCGAGGGCGAGTTCGGCTTCGGCGAGCTTGGCCTTGGCGGTGTCATCCTTGCCCTTGGCGGCCTTGGCTTCGGCGATGCTCTTGGAGATCTCGGCGAGGCGGGCCTGTGCGGCGGCTTCGCGGGCGGCGAGGGCGGCCTGGATCTTCGCGGCGGCTTCCTTGGTCGCGGCGATGTCCGACTGGAGTTCTTCCTTGGCCGCGGCTTCTTCGCCGAGCGCCTTCTTGGAAAGCTTCTTAAACTCCGGATTGTCGGCGGCGGGTACGCCGGCTTCACCGGCGGCGGGCACCTTGGTGAGGTTGACCTTCACGGCGGCGGGGAAGCCGAACTCGATGCCTTCGCTGGTCGTGATGAGGCGCGGCTTGAGGTCGGAGGTCTCGGTCAGGTAGCCGCCCTTGCCAATCTGCAGTTCGTAATTCTTGGTGCGGTCGAGCTTGATGGAGGTCGGCGTGCGGCCGACGGCTTCGCCGTTGAGGCGGACCGCCGCGGCGGACGGATTAGAGGTGACCACGATCGTGTCGAGGTTGGCCGAGTCGACCGAGGACTTGCAGCCGGCGAGGGCGACGCAAAAGGCGAGGAGGGAAACGTGGATACGCATATGACGGGGCTTGGGGTCAGTGAATTGCGTGCAAAACGAAGTTGGTTTCAACCCCTAATCGCCTTGGCGGAGGGCAGGATTGACACCGAGGCACTGTGAACAACCCTGTGAGCAAGGGAGATGGCCAGCATAGCTCAGTTGGTAGAGCAGCCGCCTTGTAAGCGGCAGGTCGTCGGTTCAAGTCCGACTGCTGGCTCCATTCCCAGTTGATTTGCCCACAAAAATGGGCCTATCAGCGGCTTTTCAAGCCGTCCGGCCGGCCTGCCGGAGGGCGTCGGCCATGCGGACGACCGGGCCGATTGCGGCCACGTCATGGACGCGCAGCATCGAACAACCTTGGCTGATGCCCCAGGCGGCGGTCACGTCATTGCCCGGTCCGCGCCTTAAAGGGTCAGGTTCGTCAAGTACGAGGCCGAGCGTCGATTTCCGGCTCGTGCCGAGCAGGACCGGGTGGCCCAGGGCGGCGACTTTGGCTAGGTCGCGGACGAGCATTAGGTTCTGGGCCGGAGTCTTGCCGAAGCCGAAGCCGGGATCGGTCCAGAGTTGCTCGGGCCGCATGCCGGCGGCGATGGCCGCACGTAACGAGCCGCGGAGGTCGCCAAGGATTTCGGGCCAGAAGTCTTGGTAATCCGCCTCGCGGCGGCGGTGCATCAGGATCAGCGGACAGCGTAACGCCGCGCAGGCCGCGCCCATCGGGGAGTCGTCTCCCTGGGCTTGGTAGCGGCCACCTTCGACGTCGTTGACGAGGTCGGCGCCGGCGGCGATGGCCGCCGCGGCGACGGTGGGTTTATAAGTGTCGACCGACAGCACGGCCCGAGGGAAGCGCTGGCGCAAGGCTTGGACGACGGGGAGTAGTCGCGCGAGTTCATCGTCGGCCGCGATGGGTGCGGCGCCTGGTCGGGTGGATTCAGCTCCGAGATCGAGCACATCGGCGCCTTCGGATAATAGGGCGTCCGCTCGGCGGAGCGCCGCATCGACGCCCGGCAGCGCACCCCCATCGGAAAAAGAGTCGGGGGTCAGGTTCATGATTCCCATGATCAGCGTGCGCCGACGCCAGTCGGGCAGGGGGGTGCCATGAGGGCTAGACCAGGACATCACGAGGGGGTTAGGGGGCGGCTTCCGCGGGCGCAATCCTAGAGGGGAATAGGGGTCTGCGAGGGGGCGGCTTTTCATCTATTAGCGGGAATGATGAGGGATAATTGTTCTTAAACTGCTATCCAACAATGACTTATATATTATTACGCTAGTATCAGTCTTAACTCAGGCTATTTATGACCGATTTAGCCTGCTGGGGCTTGCAAATTAAGTCCTTTTTGCGGACTTTTCCGCGTCCGAAACACCTCCTTTATGTTTTCACGTATCTTCAGTCGGGTCGGTCTGCTCGCCGCCCCCTTCCTGGCCCTCATCATGGCCGGTTGTTCGAAGGCCGACCTGACCGTCCGTCAGTCGACCATGGACCCCAAGGGTCCGGTCGCGCAGGTGCAGTTCGATGTCTTCATGGACACCGTCTGGCTGGTCGTGGTGCTCTTCGCCTTGGTCGGCGGCCTGATGGTCTACGCGGTCATCAAGTTCCGCTCCCGTCCGGGCGACGAGGACAAGCCGGCCATCATCGAAGATGGCCACGGCAATCCCCTCATCGAGATCGGCCTCATCACCGCGTCCATCGGCGCGCTCGTCATCATCGCGATCCCGACGTTGAGCGCTATCTGGTACACCGACGACGTCCCGGTCGAGTCCATCCCGACCTCCAAGCTTTCCGTCTGGTATCCGCGCGTCGAAGGCGGCCGCGAGAACTACGCCAAGACCGTCGAGGAGCAGGTGCTTGAAGTCGACGTCATCGGCAAGCAGTGGTGGTTCCGTTTCGAATACCCGCAGCTCGGCCTCACCAACGACGCCAAGCACTCCGTCCCGAACGAGCTCGTGATCCCGAAGGGCAAGGCCGTCCGCATCAATCTCCGCTCCGAGGATGTCATCCACTCCTTCTGGGTGCCCAAGATCGCCGGCAAGGTCGACCTCATGCCCGGCCGCAAGAACCACATGTGGATCCAGGCGGACCAGACCGGCCATTATTACGGCCAGTGCGCCGAGTTCTGCGGCGACTCGCACGCCTACATGCTCTTCCGCGTCGAAGTCCTCGAGCCCGCTGATTTCGCCAAGTGGGTCGAGAAGCAGAAGGCCCCGGCCGCCCCGGTCGTCGCCGGTTCCAAGGCCGAGAAGGGCAAGGCCCTCTTCGCCGCCAAGAGCTGCGTGATGTGCCACAACGTCGGCGGCCACTTCGGCGCCGGCGCTTTCGGCCCGGACCTCACCCACCTCGCTTCGCGTAAGTCGCTCGCCGGCGCCTGGCTCGACAACCGCGATCCGGCCAAGCAGCGCGCGCTCGAAGTCAAGGACAGCAACACCGAGTCCTCGGTCGAAGTCGACCCGGCCACCCTCAAGGCCAACCTCATCAAGTGGATCGGCTCCTCCGGCGTCGCGCATGGCGCGGACGGCAAGCCGACCAAGGACGTGAAGCCCGGCAACCGCATGCACTTCTACAAGATGTTCAACGTCGCGGGCCTCCGCGAGACGAACCAGTCCTTCACCGCCGAGGAGCTCGACGCCCTCGCCGAATATCTCCTCACCCTCAAGTAAGGCCTGACCTTAAAACTTTCCGACCATGTCCCACGATTCCCATCACGCTCCCGTCGCCAGCAAGACCCAGCTGGCCCCGGAGCGCAGCGACCTCGGCCTCTTCCGGCCTGACCGATCCAGCGGCTGGATCGACTGGCTGACCACCGTCGATCACAAGAAGATCGGCATCATGTACGGCGCCTTCGCGATGCTGTACTTCCTCATCGGCGGCGTCGAGGCCCTGGCCATCCGCACGCAGCTGGCCCGCCCGGACAACGACTTCGTCACGGCGCGCATGTACAACCAGCTGTTCACCATGCACGGCACCACGATGATCTTCCTCGGGGTCATGCCGCTGTCCGCCGCGTTCTTCAACTTCCTCGTGCCGCTGCAGGTCGGCGCCCGCGACGTCGCCTTCCCGCGCCTCAACGCGTTCTCGCTCTGGACGTTCGTCTTCGGCGCGTTCGTGCTCAACGCCTCCTGGCTCTTCGAGTTCGGCCACCTCGCCGGTTGGTTCGACTCCTTCGCCTGGCACAAGGCGCTCGTCTACACCGACTTCGCCCCGGCCAACGGTTGGTTCAGCTACGCGCCGCTCTCCGGCACCTTCGGCGCCAACGGCCAGGCCCTGCGCTTCACCGGCGTCGGCACCGACTTCTGGATCATCGGCATCCAGATCCTCGGCATCGCCTCGCTCGCGGCCTCCTTCAACTTCATCTGCACGATCATCAACATGCGCGCCAAGGGCATGACCATGATGCGTCTGCCGCTCTTCACCTGGATGACCCTCGTGACCTCCGTGCTGATCATCCTGGCCTTCCCGGCCATCACCGTCGCGCTCATCGAGCTGATGTTCGACCGCGCCTTCGGCGCCAACTTCTTCAACCCGTCGGCCGGCGGCCAGCCTGTCCTCTGGCAGCACCTCTTCTGGATCTTCGGTCACCCCGAGGTGTACATCCTTGTCCTCCCGGCGATGGGCATCGTCTCGGAAGTCCTCCCGACCTTCTCCGGCAAGTCGCTCTTCGGCTACCCGATCATCGTGTTCTCCGGCGCCGTCATCGGCTTCCTCGGCTTCGC
The DNA here is from genome assembly GCA_044361555.1 of Opitutales bacterium. Taxonomy (GTDB): domain Bacteria; phylum Verrucomicrobiota; class Verrucomicrobiia; order Opitutales; family UBA953; genus UBA953. Next base: position 2,022 of record JBIKIO010000043.1, on the reverse strand, counting down.
CGTCTGGAGTCACCACATGTTCACCACCGGCCTCGGCCCGGTGCCGACCGCCGCGTTCTCGCTCCTCACGATGGCCATCGCCGTCCCGACGGGCGTGAAGATCTTCAACTGGCTCGGCACGCTCTGGGGCGGACGCATCCGCTTCACCCCGCCCATGGTCCTCGCCCTCGGCTTCATCTGGATGTTCATGTGCGGCGGCTTCTCCGGCGTCATGCACTCCTCGGCCCCCGCCGACTCCCAGCAGCAGGACAGCTACTTCGTCATCGCGCACTTCCACTACGTGCTCCTCGGCGGCGTGCTCCTCGGGCTGATGTCCGGCCTGTATTTCTGGTTCCCGAAGATCTTCGGCCGCATGCCCAACGCGCCGGTCGCCTACCTCGGCTCCGCGCTCGTCATCCTCGGCTTCAACCTCGCCTTCGGCCCGATGCACTACCTCGGCCTCGCCGGCCAGCCGCGCCGCACGCACACCTACCACGCCGGCAACGGCTGGGAGACCTGGAACTACGTCGCCACCATCGGCGCCTACGTCCTCGGCATCGGCGTCGTGCTCGTCTTCGGCAACCTCGTCTGGACCGCCTTCCGCGGCAAGAAGTGCGGTAACGATCCGTGGGACGGCCGCACCCTCGAGTGGTCGCTGCCCTCCCCGGTGCCGGAGTATAACTTCGCCCAGGCTCCGGTGGTCGCCACGCGCGACGCCTTCTTCGAGCACAAGCATGGCGGCAAGCGCATCGGTTTCGAGAACGACGGCGGCGAAGCCGGCGTCCACATGCCCAGTCAGTCTTGGATGCCGATGCTCGCCTCCGCGGGCTTCCTCTTCATCGGCTTCGGCATGCCGATGATGGCCATGGGCATCCCGCACGCCGGCTGGCTCGTCATCTCCGGACTCGGCGTCCTCTTCCTCGGCATCTGGCTCTGGGCCCTCGAAGGTCCGGGCGGTTATATGCTCAAGACTCCGGCCCCCTCCGGCGCCCCGGCTCCGGCCGAGACCGTCGCCCACTGAGCCGCCCTTCCTTCCTCACCTTAAACTCTGACCTCCATGTCTGACCACGCCGCCGCGCACGAAGCGCCCACCTCCACCGGGATCGACCACAAGAAGCTCATCATGTGGCTCTTCCTGGCTTCGGACTGCATGTTCTTCGGCACGCTGATCTCGACCCACCTGCTGTACCGCAAGCTCTTCCCCGCCGGCTTCACCGACGCGGAAGGCCACCAGCGCTTCATCCAGGACCTGTTCTCCATCGAGCTGACGTCGTTCTCGACGTTCATCCTCCTGATGTCCTCGTTCCTGATGGCGCTCGCCGTCTCCGCGATGCACAAGGGCCAGCTGAAGTCCTTCCGTCGCAACGTCCTCGGCGTGATCATCTTCGGCCTGATCTTCCTGGGCTGCCAGGTCTTCGAGTTCACGCACTTCTACCACAAGGGCCTGACCATCCAGAACAGCGTCCTCGGCTCGACGTTCTACGTGCTCACCGGCACGCACGGCACGCACGTCGCCATCGGCGTCCTCTGGCTCATCCTGCTCTACTTCTACAGCTTCACCGGCAAGCTCGGCGGCCACATGGGCGCCCTCGACGTCGAAGTCGCGGGCCTCTACTGGCACTTCGTCGACATCGTGTGGATCATCATCTTCACGGCCGTCTACCTGGTCGAATACCTCGGGCCCTACGGCATCTGGGGTTCGGGCCTGCCCGCCGTCGTCAAATAACCCGCCTTCCCGCCCATGTCCTCTTCCCACGAAGCCGCTCCGAGCAAGGCCTTCCTCGCCGAGGAAGTCCGCCGCTACCACCACTTCATCGTGCTGGCCCTCTGGCTGGCCGTCGTCACCGGCGCCGAGATCGTCCTGATCTACCTGCCGTTGCCGACCGCCGTCATCTTCACCGTCCTGACCTTGATGTCCGCCGGCAAGTTCTTCGCGGTCATCCTGTGGTTCATGCACCTGATCTACGACAAGCGCCTGCTCTTCTGGTGCTTCCTCGCCGGTCTGGTGCTGGCCTTCGCGACCTACGCCGCGCTGCTCTGCCT
>JBIKIO010000182.1:0-3375 GCA_044361555.1 Opitutales bacterium | reverse complement strand
TCTTGTCCACCACGACGCCGTTCTTGAACAGGAAGAGGGCGGGGATGGAGTTCACGCCGAGCTGCTGGGCGAGGGCCTGATTGGTGTCGACGTCGACCTTGGCGATCTTGACGGTGCCGGCCATCTCAGCGGCGAGCTGGTCCAGTACCGGGCCGATCTGCTTGCATGGGCCGCACCAAGTGGCCCAGAAGTCCACCAGCACGGGGACGGTCGAATCCTTGATGGTGGCTTCGAAGTTGTTGTTATCGAGATGAGTGATGAGGTCGGAGGCCATGGAAAATTCGATCAACCTTTGGATTTGCTGAAGAGTTCGAGCGCGAGGAAGACCGCGGCCGCGAGAGAACCAGCGAGAGCGAGAAGGTCAACCGTGGCGGCGAACTTACCCACCGAACGATTGGCGGGGGACGTGGCCGGACGCGGCGCGGCGGACGGAGTCGGGATCGGGGCCGGGATGGGCGCAGTGGCCGTCGGAGCGGGAGGGGGCGGAATCGGCGCGCCTGCCGTCGGGGCGGGCGGCGGCGGCACGGGCACACCCTCGGAAGCGACCGGCGCAATCGGCTTGTTGAGCTTGAGCTTCGGAGCCAGGTTCGCCGCGGAGTTGTCTCCTTCCGGCGCGGGCGGAGGGGGAGGGGGCGGAGGCGGCGGAGGAGGAGGAGGCAGCTCGTTGCTCATTGGGGAGAGGCAGTCAAATCCTACGAAAGAGGTGAGTCAATCCGTCTGTGGCTCCTTTTTGACTTCAAGCCCCGCGATCGTGCTTACGCAGGAGCTCTGCCAGTTCTTCCGGGCGGGCGTCGGCGATGGTTCGCCCCTTCCGGTTGAGATCTTCCGAGGTCTTGATGACGGTCTCGGTCATCCGTTCATGGGTCTCCTCGGAGCCACCGACCAAGGAGAAGCCCTCGCCGCGCGTGATGCGCTTGTGCTGGTCAACGGCGTCTAAGCCTAGTCCGAGCAGACGGTTAGAGGGGCGCTTCGCGCTGGCCATGGCTTTAATCTGACCGGTTCGAGGATGAATTCAAGCCCGACGCCTTACTCCGCGCCCTCGGCGGGCTGGTCGAACTCCGAACCGCCTTCCAAGGCTTCGCCGGCGTTGGGCGCGGCGCTCGGCTCCGCCTTCGCGCAGTTGATTTCGGCGAAGGAGGCGTCCTGCTCCAATTTAAGCTTACCGAGGCGGGCGAGTTCGAGGCAGGCCAGGAAGGTCGCCACGAGGAAGCCCACGGTCGGTCGCTCCGGCAGGAGGCTCGTGAAGGTGAAGACGGGTTCGGTCGCGAGGCGCGCCAAGATGGTCTCCATCCGGTCCGAGACCGTGACCGTCTCGGTGGTGATATTGCCGGGCTGGATGCGCTCGGCGAGCCGGCGGAGGACGAGATTGAAAGTGTTCCAGAGCTCGATGCGGTCGGCCGGCGCGACCGGCCGGATCACGGCGTCGTCGCCTTGAGGCTGGATCACGTAGCGGCCCAGGAGGCCCTGACGCTCGTCGACCAACCCGCGGATGATCGCGGCGGTCTCTTTGACGCGCTTGTACTGGATGAGCTGCTGGACGAGCGCCCAGCGCGGATCCTGGCCTTCGTCGACCGCCGCGACTTCTTCCTCGGGTCGGCTTTCGACCGGGAGGAGCATGCGGCTCTTGATGTACATCAAGGTCGCGGCCATCACGAAGAAGTCGCCGGCGAGTTCGAGGTTGTCCTTCTCCTGCGTGCGCAGGATCTCGAGATACTGCTGGGTGACCTTCTCGATCGGGATGTCGTAGATATCGATCTCGTTCTTGCGGATCAGGAAGAGCAGCAGGTCCAGTGGGCCTTCGAAGACGTCGAGGCGGATGGGTAGGTCCGGCGACGGGAGGATGCCGTCCGCGGGGACCGAAGGAGAGTCTGAAGGGGTGTCCGTCACGGCTCAGAACTTGAACAATCTCACCCGCAGGTGGAAGCCCAATGAGCTGATGCCCCGGTTGAGCGGATCCATGCGCTTGTTGACGCCGTATTCGAGCTCCCAGGAGTTGCCGACGCGTTGGATCAGGCCGGCCCAGATCAGGGTGGCCTGATCCAGCCGGGCGTCGTAGTTCAACCCGGAGACCAGGCTATAGACCGAGTTGAGCCGTACCCGACCGTCCCAGAGCAGCTGCCGGGCCTGCGTGGCCTGATTGAGTTCGACCCAGCTGAAGGAGGTCCGCCAGAAGTCCCCGGAATTGAGGGCGATCGTCTGCAGGGATTCGCGGGCGGCGCCACCGCCGTTGGGCATGCGGGCGGAGGAGGTGAGCGTGATCCAGGAGGCGGGGCTGACGCTGAGTGAGCCTAGCAGGTCAGTGCGGCCGGTCTCGGCGTCGGTCGGCCCCTGCCGCCAGTCGGTGAAGAGGTCGGCCCGCAGCAGCTCACGTGAGCCGAGCACGGCGTCGCGGGTCTCGATGGTGTTACGGATGCCGAAGCGCATCACCTGAAGGTCGGTGGTCGAAGCGGCGTCGAGTCGGTCCGCGAGGTCGAGTTCTTCCAGTACGGAGACCGAGACTGCCCGCTGGGTCATCGGGACGACCCCGACTTCGCGGTCGGCGCCCGGCATGACGCGATATTGGAAGAGCGGTCGCGCGCTGTGGCGCAGCCCGTTGATGCCCCAGTTGGGAGCGTCGGCCGCCCAGGAGCCGGTGAAGAGTCCTTCGACATCGAAGCCCGCCTGCCCGATCACCTTGGTGGCGGCGCCTTGACCGTTCAGGCCATCGGACCAGCCGGTCGTGCGCACGCCGGCGACGGGCCGGAAGGTCAGCCAGTCTCCGGCGACCATCGTCCGGCTGAAACCATAATAGCCGTCGATACGCGCGGTCGACCAGGCGTCGGCGGACAGCGTCGCGGCCTGGAAGTTGGCCAGGGGCAGCTCCGCCGAAGGGCGTTCGGAGAAATAACCGACGCTGAGGAAGGCGCGTCGCGACCAGCCGTCGGCGCCGGCGATGGTCGTCGGCAGGTCATAACGGAACTCCGGGAGTTTCTGGACGACGTCCTGATAGTTGTCGGTCTTCGCGGTGAGCGCGGCGGAGAGATAGCCGCCTTCGTAGGGTTTGACGACTTCGAGGTTGAACTGAGGGTTGCCGCTCTGACCAATCAGGAAGGGGCGGAAGTCGCGCAGGACGTCGGGATCCGTCTGGGCGAAGACGTTGCCGGCGATTTCGACGCCGTCCGGCGTGCGTCCGTTGATATCGCCCGTGAGGAAGGCGCGCTGAGGGTCCGGCAGGCGACCGAAGAGGTCCGCGACCGGCGTCGACTGATCGTCGATCCAGCCGCTCTGCAGGTTGCCTTTCCAGCGGGTGACGGCGCCGGGCGTCTGCGCATTGTCGAAGCGCAGCGCTGGTCCGACGAGGATGCCGGAGCTGCTGTAGTAGTCGACCAGTCCGCC
>JBIKIO010000181.1:0-3381 GCA_044361555.1 Opitutales bacterium | reverse complement strand
GCGACGGCCGAACAGCTGAAGATCGGCCTCTGCGAACTGCTGGTCCATCGTCAGGCCCACGGGGCCGATCTGACCGAGGTCCTCGCCGATGCGGTCAAGACCTACCCGGGCGTGCAGACCCTGCGCCTCGCCGATGGTTCGCAACTAAAGCTGTCCTCGCCCGCGCTCGATGGCCTCCGCTTCGCGGAACTGATGACCCCCTTCCTGGACGCCGAAAGCCTGCAGGCCGACGAAGACGAGTACACGCTGAGCTGCTCGGTCTTCGCGCCCATCACCGACGCGCTCGAACGCGCGAAGTTGCGCCCATCCCAGATAGGTTTCCTGCTGGCGGTCGGCGGTAGCTCGCTCAATCCGCTGGTCATTCAGGCCCTGAAGGAATCGTTCGGGGAATTCTTGGTCCATCGCTTCGACTCGGCCCTCGACATGCAGGTCGCGGTCGCCCGAGGCGCCGCCTACCACGCCCTCCTGCTTCACCTCTACGGACGGAGTTTCCTGACCCCCGTCTCCAGCGATTCTCTTAGCCTGCAGACCGACCGTGGCCTCCATGAGATCATCCCGCGCGGTCAGGCGCTTCCCGCGGCCGGCGACTTCCGTCCCTCCGGAACCCATCGAATCGTCGCCCCGGGCGGCCCGATCCGCATCACCTTCTGGGCCGGCGCCGGCGTCGAGGCGCGTCCGGTCTTCACGGGCGTAACCCAACCCATCGCCGCCGGGATGCCGCTTACGTTGTCGTTCGACCTCGACGCCAACCAGCACTTTACCTTCGGGGTGACGCCCGCCGAGGGCGGCGAGACGTTCGCCGGCAAGATCGAGTCACCGCTCCACAACGTGGTCAACCCAGGCAAGGATCGGGAGATGATCCTGCGCATCGAACGCGCGGTGCGTTCCGGCGATTACCCGCCGGAGACGATTCCTGCTCGCATGCTGGAACTTGCCCTGCTGCACAGCAAAGTGGGCATGCACGATAAGGCGGCGGCTCTGCTCAAGCGCCTGATCCGCCAGCAGCCAGAGTACCGCCAGAGCGCTTTGGTGCACCTCGCCAACGTCTACGGCCGCAAAGGCGACGCTCACCGGCAAGAGAAGTGTTTCCTCGACGCGGTGCTGGCCGGCAGCGCGATGGCCCTGCTCAACCTGGCCAATCTTTACTCGCGCAAGGGCCGATGGGAAGAAGCCGAGGAGATGTGCCGACGCTTCGAGGCCGAGGAGCCCAGCGCGATCGGCATGGTGCTGCTCGCCCGCTGCCTCCGCGCCCAAGGCCGCAACGATGAGGCCACTGAGGCGCTCTTCGACGCCTTCAATCGTTTCGGTTCCGACCTGCCTTCTTTCGACGAGACGACCTTCTCCTGGTATCAGGCCGCCGCGACGATGTCGACCGACCCGGTCCACCGCCGCCTGGCCGCCGAAGAGGAAGCCCGTCGTAAAGCCGGCCCGCTGCGACCCGATGAAGACGACGGCCACCTGCCGCGTCTGGAGTCCGACCCGCGATGACCTGGCTGCCTCCGCCCGATCGGCTGACTCCGGCCCAAACCGCTTGCGTTGAAGCCCCCACCGACAAGCCACTCGTGCTGCGCGGAGGCCCCGGCTCGGGCAAGACGGTGGTGTTGCTGCATCGAGCTCGGCGCTTAGGCCTGGCGACAGGTCGCCCTGAACGTGTCGCGACTTTGGTCTACACGAACGTGCTCCGCGACTTCATCCGCTCGGCGACGGACGAACTTAAGCTGCCCGCCGAACAGGTGCTGACCTTCGACCACTGGTGCCGCCTCCGGCACGTCGAACTAATCGGCCCGCCTCCGCTGGGCGCCCAAGGACATCCGGACTTCCAACGGATCCGACAACAGCTCCTCGAACATCTGCGCTCCCGCTCCCTGCCGCCCTCACTTGACGCGGCGCTGGTCGACGAGGGGCAGGATCTCGACGAAGACTGCTTTGCGATCCTCCGCCATTCCGCCCGTCATGTGACGGTCGCCTATGATCTCAAGCAGTCCCTCTACCATGAACCGGAGGCCCGCGAACTGCTGCGCGCGCTCGGCCCCGGTCGACGCGAAGAAGACCTCCGCGCCACCTACCGGGCCTGCCCCTACGTCGTCGACCTGGCCTGCGAGTTTATCGCCGACGAGGACGAACGTTCGGCCTTCCGGCTCAACGTGGCGACGCTCCAGACCGAACGCCAGACGCCCCTGCTCTACCTCGCCGCCGACGAGGACGATGAACGTCGACGGCTGGTGGAGGTGCTCCGTGAACGGCTGCTCCGCAATGAACGCGTGGCCATTCTTTTCCCGACCTTCCCGCAGGTGGGCCTATTCGCGGACTTCCTCCGCGCCCAAGGCATCATGGCCGACCGACAGACCCAGACCGACACCCAAGGGCGGCGGCCGGTCCTCGACTTCACTTCCGGCCGGCCCGCGGTGCTGACCTACCACAGCGCCAAAGGGCTCACGTTTGATTCGGTGCTGATGCCCGGACTTACGAAGTCCGCCATCCGCGCCCGGCATTCGTCCGTGCGTCGCATGCTCTTCGTGGCGGTCACCCGTGCCACCCACTGGGTCTACCTGAGCTCCCTGCAGTCCAACATCAATGCTTCCGTATTGGAGGCAGCCCAGACCTTGCGTGGCCGCCAACGCGCGACGATCCAGACCAAGGCGGACCTGCCTCGACAACCCCTGCCCCCGCCCATCCCCAAGCCGGGCGACTGGACGGATATCTAAGCCCAAGGCTTATTCCCCCGACTCCAAGGCGGACGTAAAGAAGGCGGCGCCGAGGACAAGCCCCGTGACGACATCACTGAGGCTGCCAAGCAAGGAAAGGATGCCGGGCTCGACGGTCGGACTGGTCAGCAGTTGGAGCGAAAAGACCGCGACGACGACGGCCATCAGCCAGGCCGCCCAGCGCTGGTAGCAGAATAAGCCGACCATACTGACGAGGAAAAGGAATAGACCGGCCGCCCAGAAGAGCAGCCCGAGGATGTCGCCGAACGAGAAATCTCCGGCATTCTCCTGATGGATCCAATCCGCCAAGGCCTCCGGCAATAGCTTGTCCGCGACGAACGCGAGGCCGATGGAAAGGACGATCAAGCCGAATAGGGTGACGAGCAGGAAGCGAAGGACGAGACGAGCCTTGGATTTATCCATATTCCTATTTTCAGCCCATCCCTGCCCTCCGCAACGCCAATCCCCCACATCCAGGCCTAGTCACCCCTACCCTCCCCCTACTAATCAATCATCCATCATTCATCATCGATCCTCCATCTGTATCAACCCCAGCCCTCTCTCAATCCCTCGCCAGCAGCCCTTGCCAACGTGTCAACTTGTCAACGAGCCAACTAATGGCAGCCCCTCTGGCCAACCGGCCAACTGTTCAACCAATCAACTCGTTATGCTCCCT
>JBIKIO010000042.1:0-10972 GCA_044361555.1 Opitutales bacterium | reverse complement strand
GGAAGGCCGACGCCGCCTTCGGCCAAGCCGGTCGTCACCTCATCCGCTATTCCGGCACGGAGAACAAGCTGCGCATCCTCGTCGAACACCAAGATCAGGCCGAAGTGGACCGATGGTCCTTTGCCTTCAAAGCCGCCGTCGAGACGGACTTCGAGAACCTCTGAGATGGCTTCCTTTCTCCTACCTGAAGCCGGCGAAACGTCCGGTTGCCATCCGCTCACCCTGACGCGGACTCTCGGTGATTTTCCTTTGGCTAATGTCACCTTGCGCCGACATCAGCTGGCCGCGCTGGTGGCGGCAGGCCTGACCGAGGCCACGGGGGCAGACGCTGACCTGACGGTTCATCCCGCCGCCTGGTTCGCACCGGCGGAACTGGCGACCTTCGTCGCCGATGCCAGCTACGGGACCCTTTCGGTCGCTGATGGCATCGTGCTGCTGACCCGGAAGGGCGGCAGTCGTGAACTCCGGGCGACGCAGTCTTTCGCCATTGTCTACGCCTGGGACCTCCTGCGGGCCAACGTAGAGGCCATGACATTGCGTAAGAACTACGTTCAGGAATCCGGGGCGCACGCCTCGCTCTATGTCGACGGACGTTTGCAGGTCGGCAAAGGCACCAAGATCCTGCCCGGCGTGGTCATCGAAGGCGATGTCATCATCGGCGATCACTGCAAGGTCGGCCCCAACTGCTATATCCGAGGCTCGACCGCCATCGGGGATAAGTGCCACGTCGGCCAGGCCGTCGAGATCAAGAACTCCATCCTCCTGCCGGGAACGAACGTCGGTCACCTTTCCTATCTCGGGGACTCGATCCTCGGCGAGAAGGTCAACTTCGGCGCCGGCACCATCACCTCCAACCTGCGACACGATGGCGGTACGCATCGTAGCCCGGTCGAAGGCCGCATGGTCGATACCGGACGTCGGAAGCTTGGCGCCATCGTCGGTGACGGCGTCCATACCGGCATCCATACCTCGCTTTATCCGGGCCGTAAGCTCTGGCCGAAGACCTCGACCCTCCCGGGCGCGATCGTCGACCAGGACATCCTTTCCTGATCATGTGCGGCATCGTCGGCTATGTCGGTCGTAATGCGGCCACCCCGGTCCTCCTGAGCGGCCTGCGTCGCCTCGAGTATCGCGGCTACGACTCCGCGGGACTCTCTGTCCAGGACGGGGCTGGGCTCCTGACGCTGCGGGCCGTCGGCAAGGTCTCCCGTCTTGCGGACAAAGTCCGCGCCGAGTGGGCCGAGGAAACCCAAGCCAGGTGCGCGGTCGGCATCGCGCACACGCGTTGGGCGACGCACGGTGCGCCGACGGAAGCGAACGCGCATCCGCACGCCGACGCCTCCGGGCGGATCCGGCTGGTCCATAACGGCATCATCGAGAATTACCGTGAACTCCGCGCCAAGCTGGAGGCCAAGGGGCATGTCTTCGCTTCCGAGACCGACACCGAAGCCGTCGCTCGTCTGGTCGGGGAATACTACAAGGGCGACCTCCGGAAGGCCGTCATCGCGGCCTTGCGTCAGGTCGAAGGCGCTTACGGTATCGCCGTCATCTCAGCCGATGAGCCCGGCCGGATCGTCGTCGCGCGTAAAGGCAGCCCGTTGGTCATCGGCGTCGGCGAAGGCGAGTGCCTGATCGCCTCCGACCCCTCGGCCATCATCTCGCATACCCGCCGGGTCATCTACCTCGACGACGGCGACGTCGCTTTAGTGACGGCGGATTCCGTCGACATCACGGACCTTGACCACGCTCCGAAAGACCGCGACGTCGCCGAGCTCGAGTTCGAGTTAGGTGCCGTAGAGAAAGGCGGCTACGCGCATTTCATGCTCAAGGAGATCCATGAGCAGCCGGAGTCAGTCCGCAACGCGCTCCGCGGCCGCCTGGACCTCTTGAACGGCACCGCCGTGCTCTCCGGCATGGGCGCTACCGCCCGTGAACTCCTCGACCTCCAACGGATCGTCATGGTCGGTTGCGGCACCTCCCTGCATGCCGGTATGGTCGGGGATTTCGCCTTCGAGGACCTCGCCGCCCTCCAGGCGGAAGTCCAGCCCGCCGCCGAGTTCCGTTACCGCAATCCGTTGGTCGACGGCCGCGATCTCGTCGTCGCCATCTCGCAATCAGGCGAGACCGCCGACACGCTGGCCGCCGTGCGCGAAGCCAAGGACAAGGGCGCCATGATCATGGGCCTCGTCAACGTCGTCGGATCGACCATCGCGCGCGAGACCGGGCGGGGAGTGTATCTGCATGCCGGCCCCGAGATCTCGGTCGCCTCCACCAAGGCTTTCACCGGGCAGGTCGCCGTGCTGTTGCTCATGGCGCTCAAGCTCGGCCGCGGTCGGCGACTATCCCGCGAGCGCGGGCTCGCCCTGACGGCGGAGATCGCCCGCCTGCCGGAACTCATCGAAGCCGTGCTGCGCCAGGATGCCGCCATCGCCCAGGTCGCCGCCTCGATGGTGCAGCATGAGCACGCGTTCTTCCTCGGCCGCGGCCCCATGCATCCCGTGGCCTTGGAAGGCGCCCTCAAGCTCAAGGAGATCTCCTATATCCATGCGGAAGGCTATCATGCCGCCGAACTCAAGCACGGGCCCATCGCTTTGCTGACCCCAGGCATGCCCGTCGTCGTGATCGCCAACCGTTCGCCGGTCTTCGACAAGACCTTGGGTAACGCCGAAGAGTGCAAGGCCCGCGGAGCCCATGTCATCGCCATCGTGACCGAGGGCGGGCCCGAGGCGGCGATCGCCGACGAAGTCATCCGCATCCCGGACTGCGATCCCTTGGTCGCCACGATCCCGGCCGCCGTGGCGCTCCAGTTGCTCGCCTATCATGTGGCCCGCCTGCGCGGCTGCCCGATCGATCAGCCCAGGAACCTCGCGAAGTCCGTGACCGTCGAGTAAGGATATCGCCCTAGCGATACACCCTAGGGCCTTGCCGTTGCTCGCCATGACCGCGGCGTCTTGCTCGAGCTCCCATGAATGAACGTTCCAAGAAGAAGTGTCGTTGCTGCCAGAAGACCTTGCCGATGGGTCAGTTCCATCGGCTCGAAGGCACCGCGGCCATCCATCCGTTCTGCCGGCCTTGTCTGGTGACCGCCGCGCGGCGCCGTTCGGCCCGCCGGGCCGACCAACGGACGCAGAAGACGCGTTGCTGTGCACAATGTGGGCAGGACCTGCCCGTCCAGATGTTCCACTGGCTGCGCGCTTCGGGGAGCTTCCACAGCTACTGCCGGCCCTGTCACGCCGCCTATATGGCCGAACGCTACCGGCGCCTGCAGGACGGGCGTCGGAAGTGATCGAAAGGGTTTCCCGCTGGTGGCTGGACGGGGACTTGAACCCCGAACCAATTGATTAAGAGTCAACTGCTCTACCATTGAGCTATCCAGCCAGACAGCGGGATGGGAATGAGTGCAAGACGCGGGCAGGATTTCAAGAGCAAATGCACATTAATCGGCGGAGCCGAGGGAGAGCAGGCTAAGGGAACGTTCGGAGTGGCCAGACCGGGACTCGAACCCGGAACCAATTGATTAAAAGTCAACTGCTCTACCATTGAGCTATCTGGCCTGCCGAACACGAAGATTACGACACGCCCGACCGCACGGGTAAAGGAAAATTGACCTCAGCGATGACCACGCTGCCGGACGGCCTCGAAGAGGCAGACCCCAGCCGAGACGGAAACGTTGAGGCAGGGCACCTGTCCGAGCATCGGAATGCGGAGCAGGAAGTCGCAGGTCTCGGCCGTCAGGTGGCGGATGCCATCGCCTTCGGCGCCGAGCACGATTGCCAGGGGGCCGGTCAGCTTGGCGGCGAACAGGGATTGGCTCGCCTTATGGTCGGAGGTGCCGGCCAGCCAGACGCCGGCGTCCTTCAGTTTGACCAAGGCATTGCGCAGGTTGTTGGCCTGGACGATCGGCATGGTCTCCGCGGCGCCGACGGCGACCTTGCGGACCGTATCGGTGACCGGGGCGGAGTTCTTGCGGGTGATGACGACGAAAGCACAGCCGGCGCATTCGGCGTTACGAAGGCAGGCGCCGAGGTTGTGCGGGTCCTGGACACCATCGAGGACCAGGATGAGCGGGTCCTTGAGGTCCTTGAGCAGGGCGGGGATATCCCCCTCGTCATAGACGCGGACCGGCCGATGAAGGTCGGCGTGGCGCGGGGCGCGATCGTTGCTCCGGGCCATGATCGGCTTACTTGCGGGCGAGGCGGCCTTGAGCGTGCAGCGCTTCGGCGATCTGAATCGCGTTCAGCGCGGCGCCTTTCCAAAGCTGGTCGCCGGAGACCCAGAGGGAGATGCCGTTTTCGAAGAGAGTGTCTTTGCGCAGACGGCCGACGCCACACTTCTCCTTGCCCGCGTAGTCGAGGGGCATCGGATACTTCTTGTTGGCGGGGTCGTCGCAGAGTTCGGCGCCGGGGAACGCGCTGATGGCCTGGCGGGCCACGGCGATATCAACCGGACGCTCGAACTCGGCGCTGATCGCGATCGAGTGCGCGCGGAAGACGGGGACGCGGACGCAGGTGGTGGTCACCTTGAGGTCGGGGAGATCCATGATCTTACGGCCTTCGTTGAGCATCTTCATCTCTTCCTTCGTGTAGCCGTCCTCGAGGAACGAATCGACCTGCGGGATGAGGTTGAAGTTGATCGTGTGAGGATAGACCTTGGGAGCGAGGGTCTCGCCCTTGGCCCAGGCACGGGCCTGGGCGTCGAGTTCGCGCATGGCTTCGGCGCCGGTGCCGGAGACGGCCTGGTAGGTCGAGGCGAAGAACTTCTTGAGGCCGAAAGCCTGGTGCAGCGGGAAGAGCCCCATCAGTGCGATGGCGGTGGAGCAGTTCGGGTTGGCGATGATGCCTTTATGGTCGGCGAGGTGGTGGGCGTTGATCTCCGGGATGACCAGGGGGACGTCCGGGAACATGCGGAAGGCCGAGCTGTTATCGATGACGATGCAACCGCGTTTGACGGCTTCGGGGGCCAGGGCGAGGGAGATGGAGCCACCGGCGCTGAAGATAGCGAAATCGAGGCCTTCGAAGGCTTCCGGCTTGGCCTCTTGGACGGTCCATTCCTTGCCGCCGTAGGTCACCTTGGAGCCGGCGGAGCGGGCGGACGCCAAGGGGCGGAGTTCGGCGACGGGGAAGTTCCGCTTGGCCATGAGCGCCAGCAGTTCTTGACCGACCGCGCCTGTCACGCCCACGATGCCGATGCGATATGCCATGTTCTGAGTTCGAGTTAGGTTTGAAGAAGGAGGTGACCGGACGCCTGCAAGGGCTCGGTCTGCCTTCTGCGGAAGATTGCATCGTTGTGTCGATTGACCAGCAAAAACTCTGGCATTTCAGAGGTTCGGACTGCGAAACCTATGTGGTCAGCACCGCCCGGGCCGGTCGTGGGTGCGTCGAGGATTCCCTGCAGACTCCCGACGGTCTCCATCGGATCGGCGAGAAAATCGGTGACGGCGCCGCGCCCGGGATGGTCTTCAAGGCTCGGCAGCCCACCGGGAAGCTGGCCGGCGAATGGCCGACGCCGGAGGATAATCTGATCACCTCCCGCATCCTCTGGCTGGAGGGCCTCGAAGCTGGACGGAACCAAGGCGTCGACGCCGCCGGCAGGGTCGTCGATACGCGGCGCCGCTTCGTCTATATCCACGGTACCAATCAGGCGGACAAGCTCGGGCGGCCGAACAGCCATGGCTGCGTGCTGCTTTCAGACCAGGATGTCATCCGCCTCTACGACCGGGTTCCCGCAGGCACGCCCGTACTGATCCGCGACTAACGCGGAGGTTCGGCGGCGGCGGGCTTCTCGCCGGTGCCCGCCCAAGTCTCGAGCATCTGCTTCACCACTGGGCCGGCGGTCTTGCCGCCCCAGGTGTTCGTATCCAGCTGGCCTTCGACGAGGACGCAGAAGGCGACGACCGGTCGATCCGCGGGTGCGTACCCGATCATCCAGGCGAGGTGCGCCTTTTCGCCTTTCTTAAAATACTCGGAGGTGCCGGTCTTGGCGGCGATCGCCAGACCTTGAATCCGTGCGCTGCGGCCGGTGCCTTCCTCGACGCAACGCACCATGCCGCCGCGGATGGCGTCGAGCTGGGCCTTATTAAGTCCGATGGGGGTCGAGCCGCGGTGACGACCATCGCGGACAGGGGAGTGGGTGATCGTCGGGATGGTGCGGGTCTCGCCGCGCGCCAGAGAAGCCGCGAAAGCCGCCATGTGCAGTGGACTCGTGAGCAGGTAGCCTTGGCCGATCGAGAAATTAGCGGTGTCCCCGTCGTGCCAGGCTCCGGCCTTGATCCGTAGTTTGTATTCCCGATCCGGGACGACCAAGCCGCGCCCGGCCGCGTAAGGGAGTTCGGTGTAAGCCGTGCCGAGGCCATCAGGCGAGGCGGCGGGCTCGAGCAAGGGAGTGTCCAGTCCGAACCGACGGGCCTCGGAGGCCAGGGCGTCTGGTCCGGCGCGCAGACCGATCTGGTAGTTCCAGACGTTACAGGAGATCGCGAGCATCTTATCGAGATCGACGTCGCCATAGCCGACCGGCTCGTGCTCAGGGAAGTCGCGGTCACCGACCCGGTAGAAGGCGCCGCACTCGAGGATGTCATCCCAATCGACGACCTTCTTGCGCATGCCGGCGAGGGCGGTCACGATTTTGAACGTCGAGCCGGGCGGATAGAGGCCCTGGGTGGCGCGATTGAGCCAGGCACCGGATTTTTCGACCTCCTCATAATGACTGGTGGTGATCCGGCCCGCGAGACGATTGGGGTCGAAGGTCGGCTGACTGGCGAGTGCCAGGATCTCGCCGGTCTGGACGTCGAGCATCACGGCCGCGGCCGGCAAAGCGACGCCTTGAGGGTCCTTGATCGCCGCCAGGGCCTCCTCGGTCGCGCGCTGGATGCGGAGATCGAGCGACAGGGGGATGTTGCTGCCCTGGACGGGTTCGCTATATTTGAGGCGCGTCTGGTTGTAGCCGGACGAGGTCTTCGTCCAGAGTTCCCAGCCGCTGAGACCCTTGAGGGCGTAATCGAAAGAGAGCTCCACGCCGGCGGCGCCGGTCTTCCCGGTGTGCCGCAGTTTCTGCATCGAGTCGCTCCTGACTTCGGCGATGTCTTCGACGTTCGGAGGTAGCTCATCGGAATCCTTCACGTAGCCGAGCACATGGGCGGCCATGCCGCCGAAAGGATAGGTACGGATGATATCAGATTCCAAACGGATCGGACCCTCGACCGGAAACTGTTCGATGAAGCGCGCGACGGTCTTACCGCCTTCGTCGGAACCCGCCGGGGCGTTCGCGACGGGGAAAGCGAGGTCGGCGACGAGCGTGAACGGCAAGGCACGTCTTTCACGCAAGTGCTTGCGCAGGTCTTCGATGTTGACCTTGCGCTCCCCAGGAGAATCGAGCGGCGTGGCCTTGCCGGGCGCGGGCTTCCGGATGGTCTTCTGCTGATTCTCATCGATGACGAACCAGACCTTGTTGAGCCAGCCTTGCAGGACGTTGACGCGGGCGAGCTCCATCACGCGTTCGGTGTCCACCTGCATGGCCTGACGGGCGCGTTCGGCCGCGAGCAGCCTCAGGTATTCGGCACGGAACTCCTTCTGCAGGGCGGCGAGGTCGGCCTTCACGCTCCAGCGGGCGCGGTTATCGACGAGGACGAAGCCGTTGCGGTCGTAAATCCGTCCGCGGGCGGGCGGGCGCAGGACGATACGCCGGCTCTGGTTGTCGGACAGTTCCTTGAGGTCGTTGGATTGGATCAACTGACGATAAGCCAGACCGCCGACGACATAGAGGAAGCCTAGGGCGAAGAGTCCGAAGACGGCGTACAGCCGAAGACGGTCGACCGGCGTCGACGGCAGGACCTTGGTGTCACCGCGTTCTCTCATCGGTGTTCGGGGGCGGGCGGTACGCCTGCTCGATCCATGACGGCGTTCTGCGTCAAGGCCACCGGCACCAGGCCGACGGCGCCGACGACACCGGCCAGCAGCAGTTGGCTGAAGAGCTGGCCGACGACGCCGTCGGCAGGCGCGTCGGAGGCGAAGGCGGCGGCGAGATACCAGACGAGACAGGCCAAGGCATTCACGACGACGGCTCCCTGCAGCATCCGGGGAGTACTGCGCAGCAGCGGACGGTTCGAGGAAAGGTAGATCGCGACGGCGACGAGCGTCAGCGCCAAGGCGCCTTCAGGAATCGGGCGCCTCGCCTCGAAAAGGAATCCCAGTCCGGCCGCGAACAGGACGCACTGCCAGCGCTTGAGCCGGCGGCAGGGAGCTATCAGGCAGGCGCCGCTGACGAATACGACCAAGGACGAGGACGCGAGCGGATCACTGGCGAGGTCCGCCGCGAGCAGCCAAGGGTAGGTCGCCAACAGGAGGATCAGCCAAGCCCAGCCCATCGTCACTGGAATTGGTCGCCCTGGATCAGCGCTTCGCCGGGCGTCTGGATGATCGGGACCAGCACGGAGACTTCCTGCAGATTGTAAAGGTCACGCGAGGGGACGAGCAGGCTCTCCTTGAAGTTGCCGACCTGCGTCGCGTAGGCCCCGCCATCGAGGTAGCCCAGCGTCAATCCGCTGGGAAACACTCCGCCCATGCCCGTGGTCGTCACGC
This sequence comes from Opitutales bacterium, assembly GCA_044361555.1. GTDB lineage: Bacteria > Verrucomicrobiota > Verrucomicrobiia > Opitutales > UBA953 > UBA953. Next base: position 2,399 of record JBIKIO010000042.1, on the reverse strand, counting down.
GGGCGGGCGTGCCGGCGGGCAGCAGGTAGTCGTAAGGGATCACGCTTACGCGGGCCTTGGCCGTGCCCAGGGAATTGGCGGCGACGCCGTTGATGAGGACGATGCGGTTCTGGTCATCGCCCTCGAGGTACGCCGTGCAGCGGAAGCCGGGGCTCGTGACCAGATCGACCTCGCTCGTCGTGAGATGCACGGCGGTGACGCGGCCGACGACCGTGTCGCCGAAGACCACGGGGGCGCCAGGCCGGATGCCGTCATTACGACCCTTGCGGATCACGATGCGTTGCCACCAGGAAGAACTGTCGCGCGTGGCCACGCGGGCGACAACGGAGAGATACTCGGCCGGTACGTTATAGCGGGTGACCTCGCGGAGGCGCGTGTTCTCCCGGCGGATATCGTCCATCGCCTTCAGCTTCAGTTCGAGGGCTGCGTTGATGCGGGCGAGATCGCGACCGGCGGCGACAAGTTCCTCGGTGCTGCGGCTCTTCTTTTCCCAGAAAGTGGCGAGGTCGCGCGACTTGCCGAGGAGGAGCAGGGCGGGCGCCTGGAACTCGACGAAGGCCTCGCGGTTGAAGCGACGCACGGTGGCGGGCAAGAGAACCCAAGCCGCGATGAACACGGTGAGGGCGACGTAGGAAGCGCGGGCTCCTTGGCGATTCTGATCCATGGCGGGTCGGCCCGCGAACGGGGCTTAGTCTCGTCCGCTCCAGCGGGAGGAGTTCGCGAGGATCTTGCCGGTGCCGTTGACGACCGCGCAAAGGGGGTCTTCGGCAACGAAAACCGGGAGGCCAGTGGCCTCGGAAATAGCGCGGTCGATCTTGCGAATGAGCGAACCGCCGCCGGCCAGCACGATACCACGGTCGACGAGGTCGGCCGAAAGTTCTGGAGGGATGCGCTCCAAGGAGCCCTTGATGGCCTCGATGATCAGATTGATATTGTCGGCCATCGCCTCACGGACCTCCTGAGAGGTGAGGTGCAGCTGGCGCGGAAGGCCGGTGACATTATCGCGTCCCTTGACTTCAAAGGTGAGCTCCTGTTCGAGTGCGTAGGCCGAGCCAATCTTGATTTTGATCTCTTCCGCGGTACGCTCGCCGATGATCAGATTGTACGAGTTGCGGATGTACTTGATGATCGACATATCGAACTCGTCGCCACCGACGCGGATGGATCGGGCGTGAACAATCCCCCCAAGGGAAAGCACGGCAACCTCCGTGGTGCCGCCGCCGATGTCGACGATCATCGAGCCGGTGGGCTCTTCGACCGGGAGGCCGACGCCGATAGCGGAAGCGACCGGCTCAGGAATGGTGATGACGTCATCCGCGCCGGCGCGATAGGCCGAGTCCATGACGGCGCGACGTTCGACCGCGGTGATGCCGTAAGGCACGGCGACGACGACCGTCAGATTCGTGAACAAGGATTTGCGGGCGACCTTGCCGATGAAGTAGCGGAGCATGTGCTCGCTGATCTCGAAGTCGGCGATGACACCATCCTTCATCGGACGCAGGGCCTGGATGTCGCCCGGGGTGCGGCCGAGCATCATGCGGGCCTCATTGCCGACGGCGATGGGCTTGCGCGTGCTAGTGCGGATGGCGACGACGGAAGGTTCACGCAGGACGACGCCGCGGTCCTTCAGGAAGACAAGCGTGTTGGCCGTGCCAAGGTCGATGCCGATGGCTTGGGTGAATAGCCCGGGGAAGCGCTTAAACATCAGGGTCGTAGTGGTTTCCCTTATGAACAGTTTATTCACAGCATAGTCAAACGAAACTTCGGCCAGCCAGGGCAGGGCTAGGACGTCATAAGATTCATCCAGACAGCGAGATAGGCGGCCGGGCCGGCCTGACCACTTGACCTATTCACATCGATGACGTTCACCGGGCCGGGCGCTAGTGCGCGCGAACCTCGAGTGGCGCCTTTGCAGGTGTTTACGCCATTTAAAGCCCGACCTTTCGGGGAGCATGGAACTTGCGGCTTTCGCCTGTGGTCATAATTTGATCCTTACCCCAACCCCATGACACCCCACCTCGACCGTCGGTCTTTCCTTCGCAATACCGGCATGGCCGCCGCGGCCATCGCCGTCACCGGCTGCGCCGCGAACTCGTCGCCCGGTCAGGCTCCGGCCGTCACTTCGACGCCCACGCCGAGCCGGAAGCTCAACATCGCCGCCATCGGTTTCGGCGGCGTCGGCGGCAGCAACGTGAAGAATTCCGCGGACGAGAACATCGTCGCGCTCTGCGACCTGGACCTCGGTCGTTGCGCCGGGACGATCAAGCAGTTTCCGAAGGCCGCCCTGTTCACCGACTTCCGCAAGATGCTCGACCAGCAGAAGGACATCGATGCGGTCATCATCGCCACGCCCGACCATTCGCACGCCTACATCGCGATGGAGTGCATGCGCCGCGGCA
>JBIKIO010000180.1:0-3406 GCA_044361555.1 Opitutales bacterium | reverse complement strand
AAGCCACCGATGAGGCCGCCCGCAAGGCTGACCCCTCCGTCGCCCCCATCCTCGAAAAAATCAAGAAGGCCATGGAACGCCGTCAGCCCGAACAGCCGGACCGCCAGCCGCAGGTCCAGCCTCGCGGCGAACAGCCCCGCCGTCCCGAAGGCCAGCCCAACCAGCCCGGCCGCGACCGTGGTCCCAATCAGCCGAACGGAGACCGCCCTCGCGGCGACGTCCGTGAGCCCGGTCCCGACCGTCCTGGCGTAATCTCCGGACTCTCTCCTGACGAACAGCGACGCGTCCGCGAAGCCATGGCCAAGGCCAACGAAAACCCGGCCGTGCGCGAAGCCCGCGAAGCCGCTGCCGCGGCCCAGCGCAAGGCGATCGAGATCGCCGAGGACGTCGCCCGCGAGGCCGACCCTTCGATCGCGCCGCTCTTCGAGAAGATGCGCAAGGCCGGCGAACCGCGCCGCCCGCAGGGTGAGAACCCGCGCGGCCGCAAGCAGCCCGAATAAGCACGGAATCATCCGTAACGAAGGCCGACCACAAGGTCGGCCTTTTTATTTCCCATTACTGACCACGAGGCTCATATTGCCCCCATGCGCCTCCCCACGCTCGCCCTCGCGACCTTCGGTCTGTTGAACCTAGTCCACGCCGAAGACGCGCGCCTCGGTCCGCTCAAGGACCTCAACGGGTATTTCCCCTTCCCTGCGCCGAAATCCGTTCAGGAATGGGAGCCGCGCCGTGACTTTGTCCAACGCCAGCTGGTCATCTCCCAAGGCCTCTGGCCGATGCCGACCAAGACGCCGCTCAACGCGGTCATCCACGGCAAGATCGACCAAGGCGAATACACGATCGAGAAGGTCTATTTCGAAAGCGCGCCGGGCTTCTTCGTGACGGGTAATCTCTACCGACCCAAGAACATCTCGGGCAAGGTGCCGGCGGTGATCTTCCCCCACGGACACTGGACCGACGCGCGCTTCCTGATCCAACCCGATAAATACGTCCGCGAGGAGATCGCGACCGGACAGGAGCGTTTCGAACAAGGCGGCAAGTCGCGCTTCCAGTCGATGTGCGTCCAGCTGGCCCGCATGGGCTGCGTGGTCTGGCAGATCGACGCGCTCAGCGACTCCGACTCGAAGCAGTTCTCGCCGGAGGTCATCCATAAGTTCGCCAAACAGCGGCCCGAGATGAACCGCACCGAAGGTTGGGGACTCTACAGCCCGCAGGCCGAGGCCAACCTCCAGAACGTGATGGGCCTCCAGACCCTGAACTCGATCCGCAGCGTGGACTTCCTCCTGACGCTGCCCGAGGTCGACCCGACTCGCATTGCCGTCACGGGCTCCAGCGGCGGTGGCACCCAGACGATGCTCCTGGCGGCGGCCGACCCTCGCCTCGCCCTGTCCTACCCCGTGGTGATGGTCAGCACGGCCATGCAAGGGGGCTGTACCTGCGAGAACGCCACCCTGCTCCGCGTAAACTCCGGCAACGTCGAGATCGCGGCCCTCTTCGCGCCTAAGCCGCAAGGCATGAACACCGCCAACGACTGGACCAAGGAGATGGCGACGAAGGGCTTCCCCGACCTGCAGGCGCTCTACAAGCTCTACGGCAAGAAGGACTACGTGACGCTCCAGCGCGGCGAACACTTCCCGCATAATTACAACGCGGTCACCCGCTCAGGCTTCTACGCGGCGCTTAACAAGCACTTTAAACTGGGCTTCGAAGCCCCGATCATCGAGCGCGACTATCAGCCGCTGCCCAAGGAGAAGCTGACCGTCTGGGACGAATCCCATCCCGCCCCCAAGGCCGGCGATCCGGAATTCGAACGCAGCCTGCTCAAGTGGCTGAAGACCGACGCCCAGCAGCAGCTGCTCGCCGCGGCGAAGACCACCGAAGGTCGTGAGCAGATCCTGCGTCCGGCCGTCGAAGCCCTCATCGGCCGGTCCTACGCCCAGGCCGGATCCGTCTCCTTCTCCGACGCCAGCGCCCAATGGCGCGACTCCCACTTCCGCACGCAGGGCCATCTGGTCAACTCGACCTACGGCGAAGAAGTGACGGTCGATTGGCTGCAGCCGATCAATCCCACCGGCGAGGTGGTGATCTGGCTCGACGACGCCGGCAAGGGATCCGCCCGCCTGCCCGACGGCACGATCCGTCCCGAACTGCAGGAACTCATCGACCGCGGTATCGGCGTGCTCACGGCCGACCTATTCCTCCAGGACGACAAGAAGCTCAAGCAGACCCGCGTCGTCGCCGGCCCCCGCGAAGTCCCGGCCTATACCTTCGGCTACAACCACGCGCTCTTCGCCCAGCGTGTGCACGACGTGATGACCATCACGAGCTACCTGCTCTCGAAACGCGACGCCACCCAGCCGGCCGTAAAGAAGGTCTCGCTGGCCGGCTTCGGCCAGATGGGCCCCGTCGCCGCCGCCGCCCGCGCCGTGACCGGCGGAGCCATCGCCAAGGCCGCCGTCGAGACCAAGGGTTTCCGCTTCGGCCAGTTGCTCGATTACCGCGACCCGATGTTCCTGCCCGGCGGCGCGAAGTATCTCGACGTCCCCGGCCTCCTCTGCCTCGCCTCCGCCCAGTCGCTCTGGGTCGCCGGCGAACCTGATACCACGCTCTTCCCTGCCGCCACGCCGCACGTCGACGGCACCGACGCCAAGACTGCCGCCGCCGCCTGGTTGCTCAAATGATGCATCGGCGAACCCTCCTCACCGGCCTGGCCTTGGCCCCGTTCGCCGGCCTGCTCGCCGCCGAAGGCAAGGAACGCCTCCGCGTCGCCCAGATCGGCACATCGCACGCCCACGCCGCGGGCAAGATGGACGCGCTCCGCTCCTTGCCCGACCTTTACGACGTCGTCGGCTTCGCCGAGCCCATCGCCTCCCGCCAGGCCGCCGCCCAGAAGGCGAAATCCTTCGCCGGCCTGAAATACCTGACGGAAGCGGAAATCCTCGCCGACCCGTCCATCCGCGTGGTCGTCATCGAGACGACCCTCGAAGACTCCGCGCGGGCGGCCTTCGCCGCGCTGAAAGCTGGCAAGCACATCCACCTGGACAAGCCGGGCGCCGAAAAACACGCCGACTTCGTGGCGCTCCGTCGCTACGCCGCGGAAAAAGGCCTGACTGTCCAGATGGGCTACATGCTGCGCTACAACCCCGGTATCCAGCTGCTGTTCCGCGCGGTCAAGGAAGGCTGGCTCGGGGACGTCATGGAAATCGACGCCTCGATGGGCAAGCTGCTCGACGAAGCCGGACGCAAGCGCTTCGCTCAGATTCCCGGTGGCGGGATGTATGAGCTCGCGTGCCATCTCGTGGACACGGTCGTGACGCTGATGGGCCCGCCCCTCTCGGTCCAAGCCTTCGGCAACGCCACCCGCGCGCCGCAGGACACCTTCGTCGATAACCAGCTCGCGGTGCTC
>JBIKIO010000219.1:0-2744 GCA_044361555.1 Opitutales bacterium | reverse complement strand
CCGAGCGAGAGGTAGCCCAGGCCCGTCTTCACCATCAGTCCGCAGAGGTCGCCCAGCTTGGCATCGAACGAGAGGAACGCCGCGGCCTCCTCGAAGGTCATCGCTAGCAGTTCCGCGGCGGATTTCCCGTTCCAGCGGATGGCCTTGGCAGCGGAACCGTAACGGGTGCCCGCGCATTCCTCGCACGGCACGTAAGTGTCGGGCAGGAAGCTCATCTCGAGCTTGATGCGCCCGGCACCGGAGCAGGCTTCGCAGCGTCCCCCGGAAGTGTTGAAGGAGAAGAAGCCCGCGCCATGTCCGCGGATCGCGGCTTCCGGCAGGGAGGAGAGGCGCTCGCGGATGAGGTCCCAGGCGCCGATATACGTCGCCGGGGTCGAACGCGGCGTCTTGCCGATCGGTTCCTGGTCGACGACCACCAGCTGGCGGAAGCCTTTGAGGCCGGAGAGCGTGGCGAAGGCGGGCTTGCTCAGATGGGAGACCGCCCCGAGCGCTTCCTTGCCCGTGAGGCCGTCCTTCTTCTTGGCGATGGCCGCGCGAATCGCGGGCGCGAGCAGGTCGGTGACCAGCGTGGACTTACCGGCGCCGGACACGCCGCACACGACGGTCAGGCGGCCGACGGGGATCTGGACGTCGAAGCCCTTGAGGTTGCGGAGCGAAGCGTTCTTCAGCCGGACCCACTCGGCCGGGGCGCCTTTGCCGGCGACCGGTCGGCGCGAACCGCGGAGCGGATGCGGGATGGCCTCCTTGAGGAAGCGCCCCGTCACGGAGTCGGTGCGTTTCTCCAGCGCGGCCGCCGTGCCTTGCGCCACGATCGTGCCGCCGTGGACGCCGGCGCCCGGCCCCATGTCGACGACCAGGTCGGCCGCGCGCATGGTGTCTTCGTCGTGTTCGACGACCAGCACGGTGTTGCCGCGATCCCGCAGGTCTTTGAGCGAGCCGATGAGGCGGTCGTTATCGCGCGGGTGCAGGCCGATGCTCGGCTCGTCGAGCACGTAGAGAGCGCCGGAGAGCGTCGAGCCGAGCTGCGCCGCGAGGCGGATGCGTTGGGCTTCGCCGCCGGAGAGCGTGTCGGCGCCGCGGTCGAGCGCGAGGTAACCGAGGCCGACCGAGTCGAGGAAGCGGAGGCGGGCGGCGATCTCGGGGAGCAGCGCACCGACGATGGCTTTCTCGCGAGCCTCGAGCTTGAGTCCGGAAAGGAAGGCGAGGGATTCGTCGGGCTGCAGGCGCAGCAGGCCGGGCAGGGAAAGCGAGCGGCCCTTCGGACCGGCGAGCTTCACCGAGCGGCCGATGGGCCCGAGGCGTTCGCCGTGGCAGGTCGGGCAGACGGTGTCGCCGACGCGGTCCGCGATGGCGTTCTCATTGATGGACTCTTCTTCGTCCGAGGAGAACGTCGAGACCTCGAGGCCGTGGCCGCGGCAGTCCGGGCACCAGCCGCGGGGGGAGTTCCAAGAAAGGTGCTTCGGGTCGACCTCCGGGAAGGACTCGCCCGTGGCGGGGTCGCTGCGCGAGGTCGAGAGATAAGCGACCTGCCGGCCGTCGGCGGCGAGGAGCACACATGCGTTCTTGCCGGCCGACAAGGCTTGGCGGACGAGCGTGCGGAGGGCTTTCTCGCCGGACTCTTCGGTCTCGTCGGGCAGGCTGATCAGCCCGTCGGCGCGGAGTTCGCCGAAGACCGCGTCGACGTCGTGTTCGGAATAGCGGTCGAGGCCTTCGAAGCCCTCGACCTTGAGCATCTTACCGTCGCAGCGGAGCAGGCGGAGGCCTTTCGACTCGGCCCACTCGGCGAGCGGGCGGTGGTGGCCCTTGCGGGCGCGAACGAGCGGGGCGGCGACGAGCAACGAGCCTTTCTTCAAGGCCTTCGCCTGCTTGGCGACCAGGCGGACGACCGCGTCTTCCGTCATCTCCTCGAGTGGTTCGCCGGTGGTCGGGCTGTGCAGCACGCCGGCCCGGGCGAAGAGCACGCGCAGGTATTGGGCGACTTCGGTGACCGTCGCGACGGTGGATTTCGCCGAGCCGCGTGTCACGCGTTGTTCGATCGCGACCGTGGGCGGCAGACCTGTTAGCGAATCGATGTCAGGCTTCGGGAGTTGTTCGACGAACTGGCGCGCATAGGCCGAGACGCATTCCAGGAAGCGACGCTGGCCTTCAGCGAAGAGGATGTCGAAAGCCAGGGAGGATTTACCCGAGCCCGAGACGCCGGTCATCACCGTGAGCGAGCCGTGCGGGATCTCGAGCGAGACGTCCTTCAGGTTATGTTCGCGGGCGCCGCGCAGGGAGATCGAGGTCGGACGGGGTTTGCTTGCCGTGGCCGATGCGGAGGCGAAGGCCTCGTCACCTTGGGCGAGGAAGCGGCCCGTGACCGTGCCGGCGCGGGCGACGTCGGCCGGCGTGCCTTCCGCGACGAGGCGGCCGCCGGCGGGGCCGGCTTCAGGGCCCATCTCCAGCAGCCAGTCGCACGACTTCAGTACATCGAGGTGGTGTTCCACCACGATGAGCGAATGGCCGGCTTCGGTGAGGCGGTGCAGTAGTCCGATCAGCCGCGAGACATCCTCGCGGTGCAGGCCGGTGGTCGGTTCGTCCAGGAGCAGCAGCGCGCCGCTCTTACGGGCGTCGATCTTGGAAAGGTAGCGGACCAGCTTGAGGCGCTGGGCTTCGCCGCCGGAGAGCGTCGTGAGCGGCTGGCCCATCGAGAGGTAGCCGAGGCCGACTTCCTCCAGGCAGGCGAGCTGGGCGGAGGCCGGCGT
>JBIKIO010000058.1:0-8225 GCA_044361555.1 Opitutales bacterium | reverse complement strand
TGGAAAGGTAGCGGACCAGCTTGAGGCGCTGGGCTTCGCCGCCGGAGAGCGTCGTGAGCGGCTGGCCCATCGAGAGGTAGCCGAGGCCGACTTCCTCCAGGCAGGCGAGCTGGGCGGAGGCCGGCGTGCGTTCGCCGAGGAACTTGCGCGCCTCAGTGACGGACATCGCGAGCAGGTCGCCGACGGACTTCCCGTCGTATTGGAAGCTGAGCACCTCGTCGCGGAAGCGTTTCCCGTTGCAGGACGGGCAGGGCAGGGCGACGTCGGAGACGAACTGCATCTCGACGGTCTCCCAACCCGCGCCGCCGCAGCGTTCGCAGCGGCCTTCGCCGGCGTTGAAGGAGAAGTGCGAGGGCGTGAGCCCGGCGGCCTTCGCCTCGGGCGAATTGCCGAGCAGCGTGCGGATCGCGTCCCAGGCGCCGACGTAGAGCGCCGGATTGGAGCGCGGTGTGCGCGTCGCGGGAGATTGGTCGACGAGCGCGACCTCGGCCGGCTCCTTGTCGAACTTCACCCACTTCAATTCCGCCGCTACGTCGCCTGATTCCGGATCGCGGCGGCCGATGACTTGGTGGAGCAGTGTGGACTTACCCGAGCCCGAGACGCCGCAGAGGCCGACCAGTCGGCCGAGCGGGAGCGAGCAGGCGAAGTCGCGCAGATTATTGACCGTCGCGCCGCTCACGCGAAGACGCGGAGTCGTGTCGCCGATCGGGCGCGGGGCGCGCGCTTCGGGCGAGCGCCGTCCGGAAAGCCAGTTGCCGGTGGCGGAATCCTTGACCTTCAGGATGCCCTTCGGGACGCCTTGGTAGAGCAGGTGACCGCCTTCGGCGCCGGGCCGCGGCCCGATCTCGATGAGCCAGTCGGCGGCGCGCATCACGGATTCGTCGTGTTCGACGACCACCACCGTGTTACCTTGGTCGACGAGGCTGCGGAGGATGCCCACCATCCGTGAAAGGTCGCGGGCGTGCATGCCCACGCTCGGTTCGTCGAGGACGAAGACCGTGTCCGCCAGGCAGGCGCCGAGGCAGGAAGTCAGGTTGACGCGTTGGACTTCGCCGCCGGAGAGCGTCCGTGAAAGCCGGTCGAGGGCGAGGTAGCCGAGGCCGACCGCCTCGAGGTAGCCGAGGCGCGCGAGGATGGCCTCGAGCGCATGGTCGGCGGGATGGCGCGAATCTTTCGGCGCCAGCGGCGCGAGCAACGCGCGCAGATCCGAGACCGGCGAAGCATAGAGTTCGGGTAAAGTCTTCCCCTGCCAGCGCCAGAAGAGCGACTCCTCGCGGAAGCGGCGGCCTTGGCATTTCGGGCAGGACTCGTAGGCGCGCCAGCGGGACAGGAAGACGCGTACGTGCATCTTGTAGGTCGTCCCTTCCAGCCAGCGGAAGAAGCCGCGGACGCCATACCACATCGAGTCGTATTCGCCCGGCACGTACCCCGGCTCGCCGTGCTCGATGAACTTGCGATGCGCGGCGGAAAGTTTCTTCCAGGGCACGTCGAGCGGGATGGCGGCCTTGCGGCAGGCCCGGATGAGATCTTTCTGCGACTCGCCGTAGACGTTGCCCTGGAAGGGCGCGATCGCGCCTTCGGCGAGCGTCAGCGCCGGATTCGGGATGATCTTCTGCCAGTCGAGGCCGATGACGCGGCCGAAGCCGCGGCACTCCGGGCACGCGCCGACCGGCGAGTTGAAGGAGAAAAGCGCGGGCGAGGCCGGGCGGAATTTCCGGCCGTCGACCGGTGACTCGAGGGCTTCGCTGTAGCGGGACAGCTCGACGCCTTGGTCGTCGAGCAGGCGCAGGCGGGCGCCGCCGAGGCGGAAGGCCGCGAGGGCCGCCTCATGGAACCGCGAGGCTTGGTCGGCGGCGACCGTGACCCGATCCTGGATGACCAGCAGTTCCGTCGAGGCGGCGGGGATCTCGTCCTCGGTCAGGCGGATGCGCGTGCCAGCGGCGAAGGCGCGACTGAAGCCCGCCTTGGCGAATTCTTCCGCAATCGTCTTCCAGCCGAGCGACTCCGGTTTCGAGACCGCGAAGGCGAGCGAGAGGGATCGGCCCGGGAAGCGCGTCAGCGAATCCTGCCAGGCGGCGTCGGGTCCGCGCGGGACGATCACCTGCCCGCTGGCCGGGTCGACGAGGTCGGCGCGGTGGGCGAACCACACCTTGAACCAGTCGCAGAGCTCGGTCATCGTTCCGACCGTGGAGCGGGATGTGCGGACTGCGTTGCCTTGCTTGATCGCGACGGACGGACGGACGTTCTCGGCGGAATCGAGGGCCGGCGAGGGGAGGAGTTCGAGGAACTGGCGGACGTACGGGCTGAACGTCTCGACGTAACGGCGCTGCCCCTCGGCGTGCAACGTGTCGAAGACCAGCGAGGATTTGCCGGCGCCGCTGAGGCCCGTGACCACGACCAGCTTGCCGACCGGGATGTCGACGTCGAAGCCCTTCAGGTTGTTCTGGCGGACGCCGCGGAGGCGGATGGCGTCTGGTCGGGGGGCGGACATCGGACCCATCATCGGACACGAATCGGTCCGCTTGGCAAACCTGCTAGCGAACTCGGCAGCGAATCACGCCCTGCGGGGTGACGATGGCCTTAACTTTAATATCATGAGGCTCGTCCGGCAGCCGCGGGACGAGCTGGAAGGCGTGGGCGTGGCCGAGCAGGAAGGTCTTGCGGGGCGGCTTGGCCAGGAGCCGGTCGTAGAAGCCTCCGCCGAAGCCGAGCCGTCGGCCGGCGCCGTCGAAGCCCAGGCCCGGCACGAGGATCAGGCCGGCGTCGGCCAGCGTGGCGGCCGGCGCGGAGGGCTTAGGTTCGCGGATGCCGAGGCGCGAGGGCTGCAGCGAACCGAGGTCCGTGACTTCATGGAGCGTGAGCGTAGTTTTATTCGTCACCCGCGGCAGCAGGAGCCGCTTACCTTCGAGCAGGGCCAGCGCGAGCAGGCCGTCGGTCGGCAGCTCTCCGCCGAAGGACGCGTAGAGGCAGACCGTCTTCGCCTGTTTCCATTCCGGGAGTTGCGTCACCAGGCGGGCGGCGACGTCGCCCGCGACCTGCAGTTCGCGGGCAGTGAGCGCCGTCCGGCGGGCCTTGAGTTCCGCGCGCAATGTCTCCTTGGCGGCGCGGGCGTCCATACGTTCAGAAAACCCGGTTGAGCGTCAGAGTCAACAGGACGACCGGCAGGTAGAGGATCGAGGCGAGGAACAGCGGCTTGGCGACCTCGGCGCGCCGGTCGGGTACCGCGAAATCTAGCGTCAGTTTGAAGAACCAAGCACCCGCCACGAATGAGACCCATACGAACGGGCTGGTCCAATCCGGGAAGAAGTTCGTGGCGATCGCCCCGGCCACGAAAAGCATCGGGATGATGAATAAAAGCGCCCAGCGGGCGGCCGAGCGGCCGGAAGGATCGTCGACGGTGGCCACCTTGAAGCCGCCCCGGGCGTAATCTTCGCGGCACATCACTGCGAGGGCCATGAAGTGGGGGACCTGCCAGAAGAACAGCAGCGCGAAGAGCAGCCAGCCCATGGTGTCGATGTGGCCCAGCTTGGCCGCCGTGCCGATGATCGGCGGGATCGCGCCGGGTAGCGAGCCGACGAGCGTACACCACGACGTATGCGTCTTCAGGGGCGTGTAGAGGAACAGGTAGGAAAAGGCCGTCGCGGCGGTGAGGCCGCCGGCGAGGGAGTTCGCGCCGACCCAGACGAGCGTGACGCCCAGGCTGAGTAAGAGCAGGCCGAAGAGCAGGGCGGCGCCGGGGCGGATGAGGCCGGCGGGAATCGGACGGTTGCGCGTGCGTTCCATCTTCGCGTCGGCCTCGCTTTCCCACCACATATTGACGGCGCCGCAGCCGCCGGCGGCGAGGGCCGTGCCGAGGGCGAGGGAGACGAGCACCTTGGCGTCGGTCGCCTGCGCGGGCGCGCTGCAGAAGTAGCCGGCGACGGAGGTCAGGACGGAGAGGAACGACAGCCGGGGCTTGGTCAGCTCCCAGTAGGCGGCAGGCACGGAGGCGGCGCGTTCGCTCATCGGACTTGTCGTGGCGGGTTTACGCTGAAGGTTAAAGGCAAATCCGTCGCCCCGGCTCAGGCGGCGGGCTCCTCCGAGGAACGTCGGGCGAGCATCACCGCCGCGCAGAGGGAGGAGAAAAGGGCGGCGCCGACGACGAGGTGCACCGTGCGGACGTGCGGATTGAGCGGGAGTTGGATGCTCAGGATGCCGAGCAGCACCTGGAGGAAGACCAGCGCGACCAAGGTCGCCCAGCGCAGGAGCGGGAAGCCGTGGCGGGCCATCTGGACGGCGAAGAAGAGCACCGACGCGCCGGCGGCGAGGGCCCCTCCGCGGTGGAGCAGATTGACCCACCAGGCGACGCCCGTGCCGATCGAGGGAAGGAACAGTCCGTCCGACGGTGCGGAGACCCATAGGGTGAGATGGCCTTGGCGCATCACCGCGCCGACGACGATGACCGAGAGCGTCAGCCCGGCGGCGAGGATGCCGGCCCGGTAGAGGGTGCGCGGGATGTCGCGGCGGGCCTGATGCCAGGCGACGGTATGGGCGAGGGCGATGAAGGCGAGGAGGGCGAGCGTGAGTTGGGCGTTGACCGCATGGCCGACGGCGAAGGCTGCCGCCTTGAAGTTGCCATCTCCTCCGATGTTAAGCTGGTCGAGGAGCACGCGCAGGCCGCCGAGCAGGCCTTGCAGGACGACCAGGCTGACGAGGGCGTAGGCCGCCAGTCGGATGTTCCGGCGGGTCTCCCGGAAGCCATGGGCGAGGGCGATCGCGATGCAGAGTAGGCCCAGACCCGTGGCGGCGAGGCGATGCGAGTGTTCGGCGAACTTGTCGATCTCGGTGAGCCAGCCCGGAGGGTTGATTGAGCCGTTGGAGAGCGGCCAGTCGAGGAAGGCCATCCCCGCCCGGATGCTCGTGGTGAAGCCGCCCGCCTGGAGCACCAGCACCGACCAACCCAGCGTGAACAGGCACAGCCCGAACAGACGTCGGTCGGGTGCGGCGGTTTCCGGCTGGTTCATGGTCTCATCTCAAGGGACATCGCCCCCGGCGCAAATCCCAAGCACGCATATCCCCGTTCTTAAGCCCCGCCGATGGGGCTTATCAGGAACCAGCGGTGAGCCGACCGAAGGCGCGGATCTTGCCGACCAGGTTCGTCAGGCCGTTGCGGCGGTTCGGGGAGAGGTGCTGGGTGATGCCGACGGCCGAAAGGAAATCGGCGTCCGTCGCCGCGACTTCCGCGGGCGAGGCGCCGTCATAGAATTCGCAGACCAGGCTCGCGACGCCCTTGGTGATGAGCGAGTCGGCGTCGCAACGGAAATGGCAGACGCCGTCTTCGAGCGAGGGGATCAGCCACAGGTTGGACGTGCAGCCTTCGATGAGGAACGCTTCGAGCTTCAGTTCGGCCGGGAGCGCCGGCGCGGATTTCGCCCGGTCGATCACGTATTGGAAACGCTCGTGGTGGTCGGAGAAAGGCTCGAGCTCGGCGATGAGCTCGTTGCGGCGGCGGGCGAGGTCCATTCGCGGATCAGGAGCCGGCGAGGGCTTCGGGGTCGAGGTTGCTGCGCATGAGGGAGACGCAGGCGGCCTCGAGTTTGCGCAGGCGTTCCGGCGGCAGCTTCGATTCGGTGCGGAGCCAGGAGACCGCTTCCTGCCAGATGAGCGGAGAGGGACGGCGGAGCGTGAGCAGCAGTTCCAGTTCGTCCGCGACGGCGCGGCGCGTGCCATAGGCTTCGGTCTGGCCGGCGAGGATGCGGGCGGAGATGTAATCCGCGTGCAGCTGCGAATGGCGAGGATGCCGGGCGGAGCCCGCTTCGAGGATGCGGACCGCGGGTTCACCGGCGCGGATCGCGCGCAGGTGGCGACCGACGGAACGATAAGCCTCCGGGCCGAGATCCTTGGCCTTGAGGAATTCTTCGAGGTAACGGTTGCCGGTGTCGCGGTCGATCTTGCCGGACTTGGGGTCATTCTTCTGGCGCGCGTGGTGCGCGATGCCGAGCAAGGCCATCACGAGCGGTTCCTTCGATTTGAAGTAGGTGCGATCGGCGGCGACGATCTGCTGGTATTGCGTGATCGCCTGGCTCGGGTCGGGACCTCTGACCAAGGCTTCCAGGTGGAGCACGGCGAACGTCACTCGTTCGAAGCCCTGCTGGCCGGCGGCGATGGCGATCGCGCCGGTGAGTTCGGAGTAACCTTTCTCCGCGGCAAAGTTGGCGAGCGCGAGCATCGCGGCGGAGTTCGTGGCATAGCGCGTGAAAATTAGTTTCAACTGCTTGTCGAAATCCTCCTTGAGGCCGATGCGGTCGAGCAGGTGGAGTTTCTGGATCTGCGGGAAGAAGGCGGCTTCGTCGGCTTCGATTCGCTCCTGGTTGACGGCCAAGGCGATGCGGCTCTGGCCGAGGAGGATGTGATAGCGAGTGAGCTGCGAGAGCACCGCTTCGCGCGCCGCCCCCGTGAAGCTGGATGATTTGGATTCCAGGAGGCTGATGGCTTCGCGGGTCTTGCCCCCCTCGAAAAGCGACCGCGCCTTGAGCAAAAGGCCGTTGGGTTGCTTATCTAAGCCGCTGGAATTGATGAGGTTGACCGCGTCCGGGTAATTGCCAGTCCAATAAAGCGACGTGGCGGCGGAAAGGGAAAGGACCTCCCGCATGCTACTGGAGATATTCTTGGTATTATTGAGCAGTTTCAGGCTGTCTTCGATCACCTCCTGGTCGCGCTCCCGGGCCTGGAGCAGCTGAAAATAGCGCTCGAGGTAGTCCTTGGTCAGCGGGTCTTCGACCGGAAGGAAATGCAGTCCGTGACTGAGGGTCTGGATTGCGTCATCGGTCCGACCGGCTACTGAGTGTAAGAAGTTGGCGAAGAACAACTTAGATTTAGCGCTCCCCGGATTACAGCGCACGGCGACCTGCGCCAGGCGGAGGGCGTCGTCCATCTTGCCGGCGGCTTGGGCGGCCATCCCTTCCTTCGTGAAGTATTCGGACAGCTGGTTCCGGTGTTCTTGGAGGATTTGGGCCGCTTTATCGGGCTGATCCTCAAGTTTAGACAAAGAGAGGCGAATGATCTGCAGGAGCACCTTGTCCTTGATCAGGTCGGATTTGACGTAGGTCTGGCGGGCGTAACTGAGGATGGCTTCCTTCTCCTTGAGGTGGGGGAGCCCTGCGAGGACGATGATCTCGGCATCCTCGGCCTCTTCCTTGCTAGCGGCGCCAAGGGGAGGGGGGGAGGGTGGGGCGGCTGTCTGGGCCAGACCGGTGAGGCAGAAGGCTCCAAGGAGCAGGGAGGCGGTCAGGCGGTCGGGGGGCATGGGCGGGGTTTGAGTAATGGCAGGGGGCTCGAAATTGTCCCGCCAAAAAAATCCGGAGGGGGGTGCCGCCGAGAGGGGAGTAAAGAAACCTTAAAATCCCCGCACTTTCCTCTTGCATGAGGGGCCTCGACCCCTATGCCCAAACCCTCTTTTCCCTATTTACCGAGGTCCATGCCTACCATCAACCAGCTCGTCCGTAAACCGCGTGTCCAACCCAAGGCCAAGTCGAAATCGCCTGCCTTGAACAACTCGCCCTTCCGCCGCGGCGTCTGCGTGCAGGTCATGATCCGCACGCCGAAGAAGCCGAACTCGGCCCAGCGTAAGGTCGCCAAGGTGCGCCTGACCAACGGCCAGGAAGTCATCTCCTACATCCCTGACGAAGGCCATAAGCTCCAGGAGCACTCCGTCGTCCTCGTCCGCGGCGGCCGCGTGAAGGATCTCCCCGGCGTGCGCTACCACATCGTCCGCGGCCCGCTCGACTGCTCCGGCGTCGAGAAGCGTCGTCGCTCCCGTTCCAAGTACGGCGTCAAGCGCCCGAAGGAAAAGAAGGCCTAATCCTTTTCCGACCCTAACACCTCTCAGCTCATGTCTCGTCGTCGCAAAGCAGCCAAGCGCGCCCATCTCCCGGACGCCCGTTACGGCTCCCCCCTCATCAGCCAGCTCATCAACGTCGTGATGAAGTCCGGCAAGAAGTCCATCGCCCAAGGCATCGTTTACGGCGCGATCGAGAAGGTCAGCGAGAAGCTGATGAAGGGCAACCCCGTCGAGCTGATGCTCGGCGCCCTCGAAAACTGCCGCCCGAAGCTCGAAGTAAAGAGCCGCCGCGTCGGTGGCGCCACCTACCAGGTCCCGGTCGAAGTCTCTCCTGAGCGCCAGAACAGCATCGCGCTGCGCTGGGTCGCCGCCGCCGCCGCCGGCCGCAAGGGCACCACGATGTCCG
>JBIKIO010000041.1:0-11093 GCA_044361555.1 Opitutales bacterium | reverse complement strand
CCTCTCCGGTCGGGAGCTTGGCTGACAATGTCATGCTCGGCTGCGTGAGCCAGTCGGCTTTGCTGGCCGCAGCGTGTTGCTTCCAGGCGCTCAGGTCGGCGTCCGTGATACGCCGAATTTCCACGCTTTTCGCCTCAGCTTGCGCGAACCGTTGCATCTCAGCGGCCGTCGGCCAGACCCGGCTCTGGCCTGGCTTATGCTGGAGCAGCCAGCCGAGTTTCGTCGCATCGTGGGACTTCAGAAGGTTGGCGACGTGGCTGCGTAAGGATTCGGCGCCCGCGTTCACGGCGTCGGCCGGCACTACCGGCGCAGGGGCAGGCTGCCCGTTCACGGGCAGCTCCTTAAGCCACAGGTCCTTGAACTGCACCTTCATCGCACCGCCGACGTGGATCTGGAGGGCGATCACGCCCTTCAGGCGACGATGCCGTTCGTCCCGGTCCGTCATTTCCATCACCTTGCGTCCGTTCAGGCTGAAGGTCAGCCGGTCGCCGTCGGCGATGATGCCGCACTCGCTCCATTCGGTCTCAGGCTTGCGTAGGCCGTCGAGCTCGGTCTTCCCGAGGAGGGTGGCGGTGCGCCAGCGTTCGCCGTCCGGCTGGATGACGACTTGGTCGCCCTTATTGACGCCCAGTGCGCGTCGGCTGCGTTCTTCATAGAACAAGCCATCCAGTTCGCCTCCCGGACTCAGGTCATACTGGTAGCCTCCGACGCTCCATGGGTTAATAGCAGGCAGCACCACGCTACGGACTTGGATGCCGGAGTTACGGAATCCCTTGCTCGCTTCCCATTTCGGCCAGCGGACTTTCATCCGTAGTTCGAAGTTGGCCGGCTGTCCGCCTTGCCAGACGAGGAAGGAGTTCGTCTTGAGCGGAAGCTCCGGGGTCACCGTACCGGTGACTGCGCCGTCCTCCACTGACCATCTTCCCGGTTCACCACTCCAGTTTGAGAGGTCTTTGCCGTTGAAGATCGATTGGAATCCGACGGGAGATTCAGCAGCGGCAAGTCCGGACAATGCCAGGCACAGGAGGGAGACGCGGGACATCCTTGAAATCCTGCGAAGAAATGGTCTTTGTCGACAACTTAAAACTCCCAGCGACGGGCCGGTCCGACGTGGGGGGTCAGGACGATGTCGTCGAGATCCACCGCGGCGGAGCCTGCGGGCAGGTAGAGACGGAGGATGCCTGCGGCCTGCTTGGGCTCAAGGTCCACGGTGATCGTCTGCCAGACGGCTTCACCGGAGGCTCGGTAGGGTGCGGAGAGTATCTCGGTACCGCCCGCTGCGCCCAAGAGAGCGATACGTCCTTCGCCGGCCTGTGGGGCTCTGAGCTTGAAGGTGAGCTTGGCCTTGCCGCCGGTCAGGCCAGCGCCAACGCCGATGAAGGAGTCAGCCCCTTTGGACTCGATATGCAGCGCGCCGTCGATGACCGATGCCTTGCCGGCGCGATTCTTCCAGTTGCCGGGGAGATCGTCGGGCGCCAGGGTTTTCTTCTTGGCCGGCGCCTTGGGCGCGGCCTTGCCGAAATTCGGATTTAGCTTCGGGATCACCGCTTCGGTGTCCTTGAGGAAGTCGGTGATCAGTCCGTTGAGTTCCTGCACGAGCTCGGGCTTCTCCTTGGCGAGGTTACGGCGTTCGCCGAGGTCGTTCTTCAGGTCGTAGAGTTCGAGGTCATCGGAGCCGTCATCATTACGGGCATAGAAGCGGAGGAGCTTCCAGTCGCCCTTGCGCACGTAGGTGCCGGCGTAGAAACCGTCCATGACGGAGTCGCGCGTGGCGTTGCCGTGCGGGAAGTGACAGAAGACCCGGTCGCGTGACGACGCGCCGCCGAGGAGGGCGTCCGTCTGATCGAGGCCGTCGATCTTCTGGTCGGGCTTGTTTGCGGCGCCTCCTGCGCGCAGGAGCGTGGGGTAGAGGTCGACCGACTGCATGAGGAAGTCGGCGGTCGCGCCGGCCTTGACCTTGCCGGGCCAGACGACGATACCGGGCTCACGGGTGCCGCCTTCGTAGAGCGAGGCCTTGCCGCTGCGGTAGGGCAGGTTGCTGGTCGCGGGAATCTCGGCGAAACCGTCGGGATCGGTCTTCTTGGGCGGGTAGGCGTAACCGCCGTTGTCGGACCAGAAGACGATGAGCGTGTTGTCGGCTTCGCCGGAATCATCGAGGTGCTTCAGCAACCGGCCCACCGAGTCGTCGAGGCTCTTCACCATCGCGGCGTAGAGCGGGTTCTTCTGCGGGTTCGCAGGGTCGGTCTTCTGCTTGAAGTATTCGATGTAGTCCTTGCGGGCGTTCCACGGCGAGTGCACGGAGAAGAGCCAGAAATTCACGAAGAACGGCCGGCCCTTGCTGGCGCGGATGAACTTACCCGCCTCGTCGGCCATGCGCTCGTCGACGTGCCGGCCGGCCTCATCCTTGATCGCGGGGTCGGCGATGAACTGCCAAGGCGCGAGGTAGCCGCCGCCGGGGCCGGGGGCCTTGGGCGTGTGCGGCCAGTCCAGGTCGAAGCCTTGGTCGCGCGGTTCGTAAGTGTCTCCCGTCTTCATGTTGTGTCCGAGGTGCCACTTGCCGAAGTGCGCCGTCGCATAGCCGGAAGCCTTCAGGGCCTCGGCCAGCGTGAAATATTCCGGCTTCAGGCGAGTCAGGCTGCTGGCGTCGAGGAGGCGGACTTTGCCGTTCTCGTTCTTGGTGACGCTTTTCTCGAGCTGCACCGTCGGCAGATGGCAGACGGGCGCGGTGATGCCGGTGCGCGCCGGGTATTGGCCGGTCAGGATGCTCGAGCGTGTCGGCGAGCAGAGCGGGCTCGCGGAATACGCCTGCGTCAGGCGGACGCCGCGGGCGGCTAGGCGGTCAAGGTTGGGCGTCTCATGATACTTGCTGCCGAAGCAGGCGAGGTCGCGGCCGCCGAGGTCATCGGCCAGGATCAGGATGATGTTCGGCTTGTCGGCGGCGAGGACCGTGAGCGGAGCAAGGAGGAAGGCGAGGAGGACGCGCACGTTCATAGGGATGAGTGAACCCTACTCCCCGCCCTCCGACTTAACAGATTATTTATATGACCGCATTTGAATCAGCGGCTGAAGTCTGCGAGGTCTGCCGTCCCCTTGGCGGGGCGGAGTTCGATCGAACCGATGCGCAGTCCGTCCGTCTGGTCGCCGAGATTGAAGCGAACATGAATGACCTGGCCGGCGACAGGCAGAGTGATGCTCTGTTCAGAGGCGCCGACGGGCAGGGTGAAGCGGACGAGATTCGCGGGCAGGAAGTCGGTCTGCTCCTTGGTGCGCCAGCTGAGCGAGGCGTTGGTCGCGACCTTGGCGTCCGCTTTGATAACGGCCGTGACGGGCCCGTTCAGCGTGAGGCCGGTCTTGGCGAGGAAAGGCCTGGCGTTCTTGGCGGCCTTGGGGTCGGGGGTGACGAGCAAGGCACCTTCCTGGGTCGCGATGGTTCCGTTACGGCAGAGCCAGCCTTGGATCGCGCCAGCGGGCTCGTTCTTACGCGGCGCGGCGGAGGCGGACGCGGCGATGACGCCGTGTTCCGCGAACATGCCTTCATGATGCGGGTCCAGGCTCGTGGGGAGGCCGGGGGGCATGAGCGTATCGCTCCAGGCTTTGAGCGCCGTGCGCAGGCGGGCCACGATCTCCGGGTGGGCCTTGGCCTGATTCTTGGCGAGGTTCTCCCCCTCGGGCAGCGTCACGTCGAACAGCATTTCTTCGCGTTCGCCGAGCCGGACAAGTTTCCAGGGTTGCTCCAGCACCGCGGCCTGCGAGCCCCAGCGCCAGAAGAGACGCTCATGCGGCGCACCGGGGTTCTGTCCGGCGGCGAAGGGCGCGAGATCCGTGCCGTCGAGTTCTGGGGCTTTCGGCAGGCCCGCGGCGGCCACGGCCGTGGCGGCGACGTCGAGGCTGATGACAGGCTGATCGTAGACTTTGCCGGCGGGGAGGCGAGCGGGCCACGTGGCCACGAACGGCGTGCGGATGCCGCCTTCGGCGAGCATGCCTTTCTGGCCGATAAGCGGCGTGTTGAGCGAGCCATCCCAGGATTTGCCGAGGGGTGCGCCGTTGTCGCCGATGAAGACGACGAGCGTGTTCTGATCCTGGCCGGTCGCCTTGAGCTTCGCGCGCAACTGGCCGATGCCTTCGTCCATGGCCGCCATCATCGCCAAAGCCTGGCGACGTTCCTTGGGCAGATGAGCGGGCGTCTTCGAGAACCAAGGTTCCGGGGACTCCAGCGGGACGTGCGGGGCGTAATAGGCGAGGTAGAGGAAGAACGGCTGCTCGGGCTTGGCGGTACGGCGATCGAGGAAGGAGAGGGCAGCTTCGGTCTGGACGACCACGCGGAAGCGATTGTCGGCGACGACATGCGGAGCGTCCGCGAAGGGTTTCCCCTGCAGGTCGTGCGAGGCAAGGTATTGCCGCATTTCGCCCCGGAAGTATTCGTCGAAGCCCTGCGCGTGCGGCATGAACTCCTTGGTGGAGCGGAGGCCTTTTTCGCCTTTCTTTCCGCCGACCAAGTCGAGGTGCCACTTACCGACTTGTCCTGTGACGTAACCGGCGGTCTTCAGGCGTTCGGCGATGGTCAGCTGTTCGAGCGGGAGCGGGCCCTTGTTATTATCCTCGACGCCGAACCGTTGCTGGTAGCGGCCGGTGAGGACGCCTGCGCGGGACGGCACGCACTGCGGGGCGGAGACGTAACCACGCGTGAAGCGCACGCCGTCTCGCGCCATCGCGTCAAGGTTCGGTGTCCGGATGTCCTTGTCCGTGCCTTGGACGCCGAGGTCCGCCCAGCCGTGGTCATCCGAATAGATCAGGATGATGTTCGGCTTATCGGCGGCAAAGGCCGCAAGCGGAGCGAGCAGTAGGGCGAGGAGGCGCATGGGGCTAAAAAGGCGAAGGGGATGGAGGAAGGCGAGAGCATCATCCGAAGATGGGCTTATTTCTTTTTCTTCTTCGGCTCGCTCTTCGTTTCACCCTTCGCTGGGCGTCCCAGGTAGCCTTGGTATTCCCAGCGCAGTTTCCATTCCGCAAGGAAGGGCGCATACTGCGGGGTCTCGAACCAACTTACCGAAGCCGGATCGGGCGGCGAGACCTTGCCTTCAGGGTAGTCGCGGCCCGCGAAGCTCGCGTCCATGCTCATGTTCCATTCCAGCAATTGTTTCCGCATGCCCGCGGCGATCTCGGGTTGCTCGGTGCTCAGATCATGCCGCTCGTTCGGGTCAGCCTGCAGGTCGTAGAGTTGGAAGCTGCCAGCAGTGAGATTATCGGTGAGCAGTTTGTAACGGTCGTCCACTAGCGCTCTCTTAGTGGCGAAACGGAAACCGATAGGCTGACCGCGGGTGGCCAACTCTTGCGTGAACAGCGGCTTGAGACTGAGGCCGTCCACGGGCTTTAACAGCACGTTCGCAGGCAGTCCGAGGAGGTCGACGACGGTGGGAAACAGATCCATCACGCAGGCTGGGTAGTGGGTGATACGCGGCTTGATGGCCGCTGGCCATTCGATGATGCCTGGCACGCGGATACCCCCTTCGAACACGCTTCCTTTGAAGCCGCGGAGTCCGCCCACGGTGTCCGGCGCGATGTTGGGCAGGCCACCGTTGTCGCTGCAGAAAACGAGCAGGGTGTTTTGGGCGAGGCCGAGCTCGCGGAGCTTGGCGCGCAGGGTACCGATGCTCCGGTCCATCGCTACCAGTTCACCGTAGTGGTTCGCCGATGTGTCGTTGAGCTTGCCGAAGGCCGCCTTGTCCGCGGCCAGGCCTTTGGAAGGACTGTGCGGCGAGCCATACCAGACCACGGCGAACATCGGCTTCCCGCCCGCCTTGTGTTTCTCCAGGAAGCTCACCGCCTCGGCCACGGCGACTTCCGACGAGTCGCCTTTCATCTGCTCGAACTTACCTGCGCGGCTCATCAGCGGGTCGAGGTCGTAGAAGTTCGAGACGGACACCCATTCATCGAATCCGAAACGACTCGGTGCGTAGGGATCATCGGCAAAGATGGGGACGCCGGGACCCTTGTGGCCGTTGAGATGCCACTTGCCGAAATGGCCGGTGACGTACCCCGCGCCCCGAAGGGCCTGGGCGATGGTCTTTTCTTGGGTGCGCAGCGCATACCCGTGCGTAAGCACCCCGGCGCGATCATGCGAACGACCGGTCAGCACTGAGGCGCGAGTCGGTGAACAGACCGGACCGCCGGCGTAGAAGCGCTCGAATCGCAATCCGTTCGCCGCCATCGCGTCGAGGTTCGGCGTCTTGAGTACGGGATGGTTGCGGTAGCCGGTCTGACCCCAGCCCATGTCGTCAGCCATGACGAAGATGATATTGGGCTGCTCGGCGCCGTGGAGGGAGGCGCAGAGGAGGCAGAAAATGGACAGGAGGAGGCGCATGGGAATCAAGAGGGCTGGGGTGAGGCTGGGGAGAGGTAAGAGCAGGGTTTATTTAGCCGCCTTCGGTTGGTCTAGTCCCGTCGGTAGTTGGGCGAGTCTTTCGAGTTCGGTGATGTCATGGAAGAACCAGGCTTTCCCCGACTTGGTCTTAAAGATGACCGTGCGGCTGGCGTAACGCAGACCGTCGTAGTCTTTCCATTCGCTGAAGCGATAGAAGTCGCTGCGCCAGTCCAGTCGCCGGAGCAGCAGCGTTTCTTTGTCGAAATAGAAGCTCATCGCCGGCGTGACGGAGCCGGTGACGCGCAGTCCTAAGCAGGTCCGTCCCTCGTCGACGATCTCGGGGATGAGTTCAAAACGTGATTTCTCGTCGACCAGTAGGTCCAGCGACCAGGCCCGGGCGTCGTCTTTCGCCGGGTCCGGTCCGCGCTCCTTCTTGTTGATCCACCAGTGGTCCGGTTGGGAGAGGATCGAGTCACGGACGCTCCGTTTCTTGCCGGCCGCAGGTTCAGGGGTCTCTCCGAAATGAAAGACCTCCTTGAGGCGATAGATTTTCAGCAGCTTATCTTTCCCGCCGACCGCCACGACGGCTTTTTCGACGAGAGGTTTTGGGTCAGCGGACTGGGCCTGGGTCAGGCATGCCGCCAGAAGATAAAAGACTCCGCTGATGATCAAGCGCATGCGAAATTCGCTCAGGGGGTTGGGGTGACGACGACGTCGTCGATCTCGATGCCGGCGCCGCCGCCGTTCTGCATCCAGAGGAGCTTGCGCTTGGTGGCGTCGAAGTTCGGGCGATTGAGCGTGCGAGTCCACTTGCCGTCGACGGACATGTCCACCGTATCGCCTTTGAAGATGAGCTTAACGGTACGCCATTCGTTGGCGGATAGGTCGACCTTCTCGGCGGGAAGGTGCTCGTTAGTACGGAAGGCCTTACTGACCGGATCGGGCTCCCGGGTGTTCTGGCGGAGCGGGTGGCGCGGGTCGAGGGTATGCGCGTCGACTTCGAGTACGACCGAGTCGCGGTTGAGACGGACGCGGAGCATGTGGTCGACCGAGCCGTAGCCGTCGTCGCCATCAACGAAGAGCCAGAGCATGCCGCCTTTCTCGAGGTGACGGTAGCGGAACGACATCGTGAGGTCCTTGCCGGCCAGAGCTAGGTAGACCATCGGTGGATACTTGCCACCGCTGGAACCATGCGTCCACATCACGCCTTCGCGGATGGACGTATTCTTGTTGGGGATGGGCGTCAGGAACTTCTTCGCGTCGAAGCCCGGCCCGAAGTCTTCGCGGACCGTGAAGGTGTCCGGCGTGGCGCAGCCGACGATGAGCAGGGCGGAAAGGAACGCCGCGGTCTTCATTTGGCGGACTTAAGCTTCGCGAGCAGGAAGTCCGTCGGCGTGGCGTGCTTCGGGTTGGCGAGCCCCCGATAATGCAATTCGGCGGAGACGCCCTTGGCCGCGCAGTGTTCGGCGAGCTTGGCGCCGAAGTTCGCGGTATGCGTCGGGTCTTTCTCGTTCTGGCCGATGGCCGGCGGGCCGCCGAAGGTCATGTACACCGCAGGGTCGTCGGACGACACCAGCGCATAAGGCGAATACTCCGCGATAAGCGGCAGGATGGTTTCCCTTCCGGCGAGGAACTCCGCGAACGTCTTGAAGCCGAAGGCGTGACCACCGTAGTTGCTGTTGGGCGTCCACTCCTTCATCTGCGCCGGATCGAGGGTCGTCTGCGGTCCGGTCACGGCGGCGCAGGTCAGGCGGGTGGATTCGCGGGCGATGGGGTCGGCCGACTTCGGGTCGGCGAGGTCGTCATGGAAGGCCAGCCAGAGGCTCGAGCAGGCTCCGGCCGAACCGCCAGCGGCGCCGACGCGGGTCTTGTCGAGGTTCCACTCGGCGGCCTTACTGCGCACGAACTGCAGGGCGCGGGCGGCGTCGTGCAGGGGCGCCTTCACGGCGGGCGAGGTGTCGACCGCGGAGTCGCGCTTGATGAGGCGATAGTTGATGGAGACGACGGAGATGCCAGCCTTGAGCAGTGCGTCGACGTCAGCGAACTTCTCGGCCCGCTCCTTGCTGCCGCCGACCCAGCCGCCGCCGTGGATGATGAAGACGAGGGGCGTCGGCGTCGCGGACTCCGCTTTCCAGAAGTCGAGCACTTGGCGTTCGTGGTCACCATAGCGGACGTTCGCCGCAGTAGGCTTGGGAAGTGAGGCCGAATAGGCGTCGGCCTTGGGCGCTACGGCCTTGGCCTTCTTGGCCGGGGCCTTCGCCTTGGGGGCTTCTTGGGCGCCGAGCACGGCGCCCGCGAGGAGGGTGAGGAGGGTGAGGAATCGCATGGTGAGGGGCTCAGTTGCCGGCGCGGACGAACTCATCCTTCGAGAGGCGTCCGTCCTTGTCTTGGTCGAAGCGGATGAAGCGGGCCGGGGCGTCGGCCTGGTCGCCCATGTGCGGGATGAATTCGTCCTTCGCGAGGAAGCCGTCTTTATTCTTATCCCAGCTTTCGAAGATCTTCGGACGGTCGTAGTTCTTCTTGGCCTTGGCGGGTGCTGGCTTAGCCGTGCCCTTGGATTGTCCGTTGGCGATAAACTTATCGCGCGCCGGGCTGGCGGGCAGGGTCTTATTCCAAGCGAGGGCTTTCGCGGTCAGCGTCTTGACGATTTGCGGGTGCTGCGCGGCGACGTCCTGGTGTTCGCCCGGGTCCTTAGGGATATCGAAGAGCTGGGCGTTCTTGCCGGCGTGGTCGACGAAGAGCTTCCAGTCGCCGTCGCGCACGCAGAGGGGTGAAGGTTGGTAGCCGTCCTGCGCTCCTTGGACGCCGGAGATCCATTCCCAGTGCAGCGGAGCCCGGCGGGGCGTGGCGGCTCCGCCCAGCCAGAGGGCCGAACGGTCTTCGCCGTCGGCCGTAAGGTTGGCCGGGACTTTCACGCCGGCCAAGGCGGCGATGGTGGGCAAGAAGTCGACGCCGCCGACGACCGCGTCTTCTTCCACGCGGCCAGTGGGGACCTTGCCCGGCCAGCGGACGAGTCCGAAGGTGCGGATGCCGCCCTCATGCATGCTGCGCTTGCGAGCGCGGAGCGGGCCGGCGCTGCCGACGCCGGCGTTCGCGGCGTTGCCGATGCGGTAGTCTTCGGGCCCGTTGTCGCTGGAGAAGAAGATCAGGGTGTCGTTCGTCAGCCCAAGCTCGTCGAGGGAGTCGAGCAGGCGGCCGATCTGGGTGTCGAGGTCGGTGAGCGAGGCGCAGAAGACCTGCATCTGGGAGCGGAGGTCCTTGGCGTTGGCGTAATACTTGCGGGTCCATTCGCCGAACGCGGGATCGTCGGCCTTGGGCTGGAGTTCCGCGTAGACTGCGAGCTGTTCCGGCGTCGGCTTCAGCGCCGCGTGCGGGACCAGCGTCCACAGGTTGACGTAGAAGGGCTTGTCCTTGTTCGCTTGGGCGAACTTGATCGTCTCGTCGACCATCAGCGCCGTCGAGCGGGCGCGGAAATAGGGCTCCTTACCTTCGTCGCCAAGCTGAGCGCCGGAGGAGTTCTGAGTCTTGGAGACGTCAATGCCGTAGGCCTCGGGGGCGGGCGCGCCGGCGCCGTGACCGAGGTGCCACTTGCCGAAGTGCGCGGTCGCGTAGCCGGCCTGCTTCAGGAGGTCGGGCAGGGTGGTGGCTTCAGGGTCGAGCCAGTTAGGCATCGAACGTGCGGCGTTCTGCGCATGGTCGGCGAAATGCCCATGGATGCCGAAACGTGCCGGGACTTGTCCGGTCATGAACGTGGCGCGGCTGGGCGAGCACACCGTAGCGGCGACGTAGAACTGGCGGAGCCAGGTGCCTTCCTTGGCCAGCCGGTCGAGGTTGGGGGTCTTGACGTACGGATGGCCGGCGAACTTGGCGTCACCCCAACCCTGGTCATCGGTCAGGATGAAGATCACGTTAGGCGGCCGGGCGACGGCGGTCAGCGTGAGCAGCAGGAGGGTGAGCAGGGTTCTCATCTGGTTTGTTTTGGGAAGTGTCGGTCTTGGGGCTCGGCTTTACTTCGTCAGCGGTTCGACACGGATGTCGTCGAACCAAGTGGCGAGGGGCTGCGGGCTTTTGCCGCCGGGCTGCAGGCCGATGTCGTGCTTCGCCACATCGCCACAGAGCGTGAGGTAGGTGAGCGCCAGTTGGCCGTCGACGATGACCTTCAGTTCCTTGCCACGCAGTTCGAGGACCAGTGAATGCCAGGCGTCGGCAGCGATCGGGAGCTTCACGGTCTTGGCATAGAAGAACTTCCGGTTCCAAATGCCCTTGGCCTTCAGTTCGTTGGCCTGAGGCGAACCTTTCGGGTGCAAGACGTCGTTATCCCAGGCGGTGACGGCATCGGTACGGATGTGTACGCCGGCGACGTTGAAGTCTCGCTCCACGACGGGATTCGGGCCTCCGATACTGAGGCCGACCTGGCCCCCGGTGGAAAGTTTGAAGCGGCAGCTCACCCGGATATCGGTCCCGGTGATCGCTCGTCGCAATCCCGGCGGATGCTTCTCTTCCGGGAAGCACTGGCCACGGAGCGCTCCGTCGATGACTTGCCACCATTCCGGCCGGGCGTCCTTGCCGCTGACGGTCTTGCCGAGCGGATGCTTGGCGTCGATCCCGGTCGCGAGGAAACCATAGGGCCCCCAATGCTTCGTAAAAGCTCCCGCGTCGGAGAAGTCGTCCGACCAGGTGGTCGGGGCGGTGCCCGCAGCTTGCAGGGATGCGAGCGGCAGGAGCAGGAGGG
>JBIKIO010000179.1:0-3433 GCA_044361555.1 Opitutales bacterium | reverse complement strand
AGCCTTCCAAGGGCCAGGATATCCGTGACGTCGATGGCTCCTCTCTCCGCGTACCGTTATGGACCACCCCCGGCGAAGGCTACTCCTACTCCTCCCCCGCTCCGCACATCGCCTCGATGGTCCTCCGTCGCGTGACGGGTAAGGAACTGCCGGCCTATATCGAAGAGAAGTTCGGCAAACCGATGGGCTGGGGTCCTTGGGGCTATTGCCTCTACCGCGGCGATGTGACGATGACCCACGCCAACGGCGCCGGCTCCATCGCCCTGCGCGCCACCGATGCCGCCCGCTTCGGCTACTGCCTCGCCCAAGGCGGTCGCTGGAAAGACCAGCAGCTCATCCCAGCCGACTACATCAAACTCTGCCAGCAGTCTCTCCCCTACAATCCTCACTTCCCTTTCAGCCTGCAGTTCGAACACAACCAAGCCGGCCAGATCGTCGGGGCGCCGCGTGACGCCTTTTACAAGACGGGCGCCGGGGGTTTCTGCCTCTACATCGTGCCTTCGCTCGATCTGGTGATTTACAAGCTGGGCGGCAAGGACGGCCAGTGGAGCCCTGACCTCACCCGCATCCCTCAGCCCCCGGACTCTTTCGGCACGCACACCTCTCCGCCGGCCCCGCCTAAGAACGGCTCCTACGAGAACTACAGCATCCCGCGCATCCTCGAGATGGTCTGTCAGGCAACCATCCGCTGAGCCCGGCGACTATCTGCCGGTCGGAAGGTCAACGACGTGCGCGTAGAAGGCGATCTGGTCGTATTCCTTCTTATGATTGCCGAAGCCCTTGCGCAAGGTGGTGCGCAGGGCGTTCGTGCCGCCAGCCTGCATGATGTCAGGCCCATCCTTGGCCAACAGGTCGGCCTCCTTGTTTCCGGGACGGACGATGGCGATGTGCCCTGACTTGGTGGGATCGGGATTCTTGAGCGAAGCGAGGACGAGACGTCCATCGTTCGCCGCCGCTTGCGCCGCCGCCCCGTCCTTCATGGCCACCCAGCCGGCCTTCTTGCCGGCATCAGAGGCTAACCAAACGAATTGGGCGTTGGCGAGCAGCACGACGCCATGCTCCGGCGGACGCAGAACATAGACTCCTAGGCGTTCGGTCGCCGCGGCTACGAACTGGCTACAATGGGTATGCTTGCTCTTGGCATCTTTGATGGGCTGGCCAGTCGGTAGCCCGGTCTTCCAATCGACAATCGCTCCCGGCAACCAAAGTTTGTCGACCTCCATGGCTTCGAGGCGCTTCCAGAGTTCGTCGGTCGGACCCTTGCTCCGGGCGGCCCAGCGCGCGGCTTTCTCGACCAAGGGTTCCAAGCCTGCGGTCTGCTCGGGGTGCGGACTCGAAGTAAAGACACGTCCCAGGCCGTAAGAGGACCGTACCATAGCGGGCGCGTTCACCATCACGCCGACCGGGGTGTCGTTCAGGGCCAGTTCACTCCGGAACGTGACCAGGACCTCGAATTCGGGCAGATCCTTGCGGACGTCCGCCTTGATGATCGGGCCGTTCGCATAGCGGATACCTCGATCCGCCAGTTTTTCCCCAAAGGCCTGGCCATCGATTTTCACCTCGCCCTGCCCGCGTCGCCACTTGGACGAGACGGTCTTGGCGTTCAGGACGCCGACGCCCCACTCAAAACCACTGCACGCGAGATAAGCACCGGCGCAGATGCCGACATACCCGCCGCCGTGGCGCACGAAATCCCGAACCTCCTCGCGCCCCTTCTCACCGAGGCCGGCGGCTTCCGCGCTACCGCTACCGCCGGTAAACATGACCAAGTCGTATCCCTGGAGCCCGCCGTTCGCAATGTCGGCACCCTTCAGACGGGTGACCTTGATGTCTGCAGTCTGACCGAGAATCGCCTCCACTGATGGGATGCCCTTCCCCGTCGCACCCTTGTCGTCATAGACGGCGACCTTGATGACAGGTTTCTCCGCGGCGAAGAGGCCGAGGGTTAACAACAGGAAAGCGAAGCTGTGACGCATGGGTTCAGCGCAAGGGATGCTGGCGGTCGGCGAGTGGTAGCGTGACCTTCTTCCCGTCCGCAGCGAATGACGCGAAGACGGCCATAGTCAGCTCGACGGTCTCAAGTCCCGCCTTGGGGCCACAGAGGGGTTCGCGCTGCTCTTTGATGGCCGCGAGCAGGTCGCGAATGGCGCCATGGTGTCCGCCGTTGACGAGCCGGATATCCTTGATGGGCTCAGCTTGGCCGATACCTGCCGTGGTGATCGGGGTCTTCTTGCCGTCACGCTCCAGAATGGCCAACGGCTCCTCGTCGACCTGGAGCGAAATGATGCCCTTGGTACCGATCAAACGGGCGCCAAACGGCGTACCTTTAGTCC
The DNA here is from genome assembly GCA_044361555.1 of Opitutales bacterium. GTDB lineage: Bacteria > Verrucomicrobiota > Verrucomicrobiia > Opitutales > UBA953 > UBA953. Next base: position 1,100 of record JBIKIO010000179.1, on the reverse strand, counting down.
AGCTGCCTTTCTTGGAATCAAAATACAACGGGATGCCGCTCTTGGTCTCATAACGCGCATGGATTTCGTCGCCGACGATGAGTCCGACGCCTTCGTCGCCGGGACGGACGTCGGCCTTGGTCGCCGGACGGCCTTCGACGAGGATGGTGGCTTCGCACGAGATCGCCGGTCCAGTGAAGAGAGTCGCGAGATTGAAGCCATGACCCCCGAGCACCCAGAGGTCGAGCCCGCCGCCGCGCTGATCCTGCTTCCCGCGCACGCGGACTTCCTTGAGTTCGCCGATCTCGCCCGCGGCGACGAGCTGCTTCACGACGTCAAGCACGGGGTGGTAGCGATTACGATGCGCGATGGCGAGCTTCACGCCTTTGTCCGCGCAGAGCCTCACGATCTCATCCGCCTCGGCCAAGGTGCGCACGAACGGTTTCTCGACATAGATGCCCTTCACACCGGCTTCGACGGCGGCGACAATCATGTCCCGATGCTCATGGATATGTCGCGAGCAGATGGCCACGATATCCGGCTTAGCCGAAGCGAGCATGACCTTGTAATCGGCGTAAGCCTTCACGCCGCCGAGCCGCTTGGCCGCCTCGGCCAGCCCCTTGGGATCAGCGTCGGCGACGGTGATAATCATAGTCTGGGGAATCTTCAGCCAGACGGTGTCTTCGCCATGCCCGTAGTTATCCTGGCCGGTGTGCCCGATGACGCCGACGGTCAGGGGGCGCTGGGCCGTCTGGGCCAAGGAGGAGACGACGGCGAGGACCAAGGCGACGAGGAAGGCGCGGCGTTTCATGGGGCGCCTCCTTGCTGTCCGATATCAATAATCTAGCAACCCGATAAGGCCGGTGTTGTCATAGGCATACCCCGATGCGCTTCCCCGCCCTCGCCTCCTGCCTGCTTTCGACCGTCTCGGCCTGGGCCGTCAACGTCGCCGACTACCCCGACCTGCAGTCCGCCCTCGATGCCCATCCGGGCCAAGTGCTGACGCTGCCCGCCGGCGACTACCCGATCTCGCGCAAGCTGGTCCTCCGTGGCGATGGCGCCGGGCTCAGCGGCCCGGGCCGCATCGTCCAGAGCAACCCGGAGGAACCGATCCTTGAGAT
>JBIKIO010000176.1:0-3438 GCA_044361555.1 Opitutales bacterium | reverse complement strand
GCCAAGAAGTAAGTCGCCGTCCGCCGTCGGGCGGGGTGGCTTGACCAACGGGGACCTCTGCCGCACTTTGGTGTCTTAACCAAAGCGCGCGCAGGCGTGCCTCCCCCATGTCGACCCCCCAACCCCATCCAGGCGCCCCCGCCCGCACCCGCGAGCAGGTGGCCGACCTGCATTTCATGGACGCCCGGTATAAGCTGCTCGACCTGGCGGCCTTCCTCGACCGCCTCGACCGCGCCGCCGGCGGCGAAGACCACCGCGTCCGCGGCCTCCGCGCCGCCCTCCCGCTCCTTCTGGAGAAGGACGAAGGCCGCGTCGCCCGCATCCTGACCCTCTGGAGCGACCCTTCCGTCGCCCCGATCGAAAAGGCCGACACCAAGGCTGCCTCGGGCGTCTGGCCCGGCCTCAAGTAAGCCGCCGACCATGCGTTATATCGAACCGCACGGCCACATGGTGAGCCGCACCACCGACGACTATCAGGCCATGGCCCTCGCCGGCTGCGCCGCGATCTGCGAGCCCGCCTTCTGGGCCGGCTTCGACCGCAAATCCGCCGACGGCTTCTACGACTACTTCTGCCAGTTGACGCAGCATGAGCCCAAGCGTGCCGCCAAATACGGCCTGCCGCATTACTCCTGGCTCTGCATCAATCCCAAGGAGTCCGAAGACATGGCGCTCGCCGCCGACGTCCTCGCGCTGGTCCCGGAATTCCTCAAGGCCCCGACGGTGCTCGGCATCGGCGAGATCGGCCTGAACAAGAACACGCGCAACGAGATGAAGGTGCTCGAGCAGCACATCGCCCTCGCGGTGCAATACGACCAGATGATCCTCGTGCACACGCCGCACCTTGAGGACAAGCGCAAGGGCACGCGCCTCATCATGGATTGCCTCAAGGCCAACGGCGTCGTGAAGCCCGAGCGCGTGATCATCGACCACGTCGAGGAGCACACCATCCACGAAGTCCTCGACCAGGGTTTCTGGGCCGGCATCACGCTCTATCCCGAATCGAAGGCCACGCCCGTCCGCGCCATCGACATGATTGAATCCGTCTCCGCCCAGCGCGTCTGGCTTAACAGCGCGTGCGATTGGGGTCACAGCGATCCGCTCTCCGTACCCAAGGCCGCGCAGGAGATGCGTCGCCGCGGCCATTCCGCCGCCGCCATCGACCGCCTCGTCTACGGCAACCCGGTGAAGTTCCTCTCGCAGTCGCCCCGCTTCAAGGACCCCGCCGCCCAGGCCTGAACGCGTGAAGCTCACGTCCGGACTTTCCCTCGCCTACTGCACCAACGTCCACCGCGGCGAAGGGTGGGTCGAGACGTTCGCCGGCCTCCGCGATCACGCGCTCCGCGTGCGCGACCGCGTCTGCCCTGGCAAGACGTACGTCCTCGGCCTGCGCCTCGGCGACCTCGCCGCGAAGGAACTTGCCGTGCCCGCCACGCTCGCGGCTTTCCGCGCCTGGCTCGACAAGGAGAACTGCGTCGTCGCCGGCATCAACGGCTTCCCATTCGGCCCGTTCCACGGCCAGGCCGTGAAGGACAACGTCTTCGCGCCGGATTGGTGCGAGGCCCCGCGTCTCGAGTATACCAACCGCCTCTTCGATCTGCTCGCTGCGTTCGGCCCGCCGGATAACGTCGGCACCGTCAGCACGTTGCCGGGCTCGTTCAAGGGCTTCGGTCGCACGCCGGACGAACTCAAGGTCATGCGCCGCAACCTGCTCGCGTGCGCCGAACACCTCGCCCGCCTACGCGACCGTACCGGCACGCATCTGCGGCTCGCGCTTGAGCCCGAGCCGATCGGCCACGCCGAGAACACGCCTGAAGCCTTGCGCCTGTTCGAACAGCTCCGCGCCGAAGAGCCCGCCAAGGGCCTGGTCGATGCGCACCTCGGCATCGCTTACGACACCTGTCACTTCGCGCTCCAATACGAAGAGGCCCATGAGGCCATCGCGCGTCTCAACGCCGGCGGCGCACCCGTGCTCAAGTTCCACCTCAGCTCCGCGCTGAAGTTAAAGCCGACCGAGGTCGCCCTCGCGCGCCTCGCGAAGATGCATGAGCCCACGTACCTGCACCAGACCATGGGTCGCGCCAAGGATGGCTCCATCGTGCGCTTCAAGGACATCCCGCTCGCCATGGCGGCCGTCGACCAGCTCCGCGCGCTCGAAGAACTCCGCGTGCATTTCCACGTGCCGGTCAACGCCGACCGCCTGTCCGACGAGCTTTCCACGACGAACGACCACCTCAAGGCCGCGCTCGACGTCATCGCCAAGGCGCCCGGCGCCTGTCGCGAACTCGAGATCGAGACGTATACCTGGGAAGTCCTGCCGCCCGAGGTCCGCGCGGCCGACGTCGCCGACATGATCGCCGAAGAATATCGCTGGACGCTCGCCGAGCTCGCGAAGCGCGGCGTGAAGCCCCTCTGAGATGACGCCGAAGCTCCGCGGCTGGCTCATCCTCACCCGTGGCTCGAACCTGCCGACGGTCTGGAGCAACGTGCTCGCTGGTTGGCTCCTCGCCCAAGGCCTGCGCCTGCGTCCGCCGGGCTCCGAATACGCCGGCCAGCCGCCCGACCCGCTTGACTGGGGCGGCTTGCTGGTGCTCCTGCTCGGCGTCTCGCTCACCTATGTCGGTGGCATGATCCTCAACGACGCCTTCGACGCGCGCTGGGATGCCGAGCGTCGTTCGACGCGGCCGATCCCCGCCGGACTCATCGCCGTCGGCGAAGCGCTCCGCGCCGGCTGGGGTGCGCTCGCGCTCGGCTTCGTCCTCACCGTCCTTGCCGCGCCGGCGAAGCTCAGGGTCACCGTCGCCGTCGTCGCGCTGATGCTCGCACTTTGCGTGGTCGTATATGATCGCTGGCACAAAGGCGTGAGCTGGGCGCCGGCGGTCATGGGACTTTGCCGTGCGCTGCTCCCGCCGCTCGGCTTCCTCGTCGCCGGCGAGCGTCTCTTCCTGCTACCGATTCCGATGGGCGACGCCGATTGGATCATGCTCGCGCACATGTTCGGGCTATGGCTCCTGACGTTCGCGATCACGCTCGTCGCCCGTCATGAGGCCACGGGCGGCGGAGCCGGCCGCTGGGTCGAAGGCCTGCTCTTCGTAGCCCCTCTGCCGATGTTCTGGGCGGTCGGACTCTTCTGGCCGTGGATGCTCCTGTGGGCCGCGGTCTACGTCTGGTGGCTGCTGCGCTCGAACCATCGCAATCCCTTGCCGGCTGGAGTCGGCGCCCGCGTGGCCGACCGGCTCGCCGCCATGCCACTCATCGACGTCATGACGGTCGGTTACGCCGCGTTCATCAGCCTGGCGTTGCTCGTGAAGCGTAAGGGCGTGGACCCCGAGGCCTTGTTCAACGCCGGTTGCCTCCTCCTGTTGGCGTTGGGGATGGCTCCTTTCGCCATGCGGCTCGTCCTGCGCTGGCGTAAGCAGATTCCGTCCACCTGAGGAAACG
>JBIKIO010000177.1:0-3438 GCA_044361555.1 Opitutales bacterium | reverse complement strand
ACGGACGCGTCGCCGACGCGTCCCTACCTCAAGACACGGCTGACCGGGGCGGTCAGCCCTACCTCGAAACAGAAACCTAATGGGAAACCGGATGATTGGCTGGGGCACTTCCTAACCGCTAACCGCCAACCGCTAACACCTGGGGCGTAAGCCCCTACTTCCTCGCCGCGACCCAGCGCATGGCGGCCAATTCACCTTCAGCCTTCATCTTGGCGAGGTATTGGCTGCGCGTGGCGTCGTCCATCGTGACCAAGGCTTCCGCGAAACCGCTGGAGAGGGTCTTGATCTCGAGCAGATTCGCGTCGAGTACCTCAAGGCGCGCCGCCGCGGTCTGACCGCCCGGCCCCGCCGCGGTGAGCGGGTCGAGCTGCTGCAGGAACTTCCGCTCGATGGCGTTGCCCATCAGCTGATCGATGAGGAAAGGCCCTTGCTCCTGGATGCGCTGCCCGAGCGTCAGACCGATGACGACGGTCGGCTCCGCGGCGTCGAAGTCGGCCGTCCGGATAAATTCATCCTGCAAGCCTTTCAGCTTATCCGCCACGCTCATCATGGCCCCCGAGCGTTCGAGCGTCAGCGAGAACATCGCCGAGACCGAGGCGGCCTGGGCTTCGTAGCCGGCGCTGAGATAAGCCTGCTCGGAGCCGTCGATGATCTGCTGGGAGTAATCGGCGAAGGCGGGGTTGTCCAAACTCTGGAGAAGCGCCGAGCCGGCGGCGCCGGCGTCACCGGACTGGAAGGCCTGATGCGCGGCGAGATAATCGCCAAGCGAGTTATCCGGGGCGACCTTCCGGAAAGCCGCAAGCGCCGCGCCCTTCTCTTCCGGCGTCTCGCCGCGCAAGGCGAGCTCCAGTTGGACCAAAGGATTCTGTGGCTCCAAGATGGCGGCCTCACGGGCGTATTTCAGATCCTTGAGGAGGCGGGAAGCGGCGAGGAGGTTCTGGGCGGTGCGACCTTTCTCGCGCAGGAAGGCTTCGACTTCGACCTGACTGAGCGCCGGCACCTTGCCTGCCATGATGTCCTGCACCGTCACGCCCTGGCGCTTGGGTGGATTCTCCAACTGCGGAATGATACCGGCGGCGCTGCGCGGCTTGATCGCCGGCTGGGCGGCGGCTTCCGATTTCTGCTTAAGACGTTCCCACTGTCTGCCGCGCACGATCCAGACGCCCACGGCTACGAGGCCAAGGACGACGGCAATCTGCGCTACGCGGCGGAGGGGCATCGGACCAAACCCTAGGGGGCAAGTGGGCACGGGGGCAAGGGGGCAAGAGAGAGGCCCGGAGGCCCAGAGGCTCAGTGGAACAGAGATCGAACATCTCAAAGGGGAACCGGAGACCGGATGATTGGCTGGGGTGTCTTGAGGTAGGGCTGACCGGCCCGGTCAGCCGTGTCTTGAGGTAGGGACGCGCCGGTGACGCGTCCGTCGATTCTCCTGAGGTCGCGACGCCGTCGCGCCCCTACCGGCTGACCAAGGGTGGTCAGCCCTACCCATTACAGCCCCGGGAATCCGGAGCCGATGGCTGACGGCTGAGACCTGGAACCCGAGGATGATTTCCGCCACCTGCCACCCGCCGCTGCCACCCGAGAATAAATCCCAGCTAACTATCCGGTCTCCGGTTTCCCTTTGAGACTGTCTTGAGGTAGGGCTGACCGGCCCGGTCAGCCGTGTCTTGAGGTAGGGACGTGATTGCCATCACGTCCGCCTAACCTCAGGAGGGGCGCGGCGTAGCCACGCCCCTACCCTCGGCCACCATTCGGCGGCCGCTAGGTCAGCACGCAGTGCTGACCCTACCACGAGATTGCATTTAGGGGCGTGATTCCCCTAAATGGGGGCTCACGGGGAAGAAGTGTTACGGTAGCACAGCGGTCTCCAAATCCGCTGGCGATGGTTCGACTCCATCCTTCCCTGCCAATTTAAGAGTTAAAATCCGCGGGCGAACTCGCCGCGATTCAATCGGCGGCGATGGCAATCGCCGCCCTACCCAAGGTAGCCCGTTCGCCGAATGGTGAACGGAAGGTAGGGGTGTGGCTACGCCGCGCCCTATGATGGAGGGAGGGCATGACGTAGTCCTGCCCCTACCTTGGGCCACCATGCGGCGGCCCAAACAAAAAGGGCGCCCGTAGGCGCCCTCTAATATTCCCCGTGTCAACGTGTCCCCTTGCCCACGTGACCCTCGCGGGCGGCTTCGCCGCCCGCGCTCAATAACGATAGCTATCGGGCTTGAACGGGCCGCACTGGTTGACGCCGATATACGAGGCCTGCTCTTTGGAGAGGATCGTGAGCTTGGCGCCGAGCTTACCGAGGTGGAGGCGGGCGACTTCTTCGTCGAGATGCTTCGGGAGGACGACCACGCCGGGCTTGGCGGTGGCGCGAGTCTCCCAGAGGTGCAACTGGGCGAGGACCTGGTTGGTGAACGAAGTCGACATCACGTAGCTCGGATGGCCGGTGGCGCAACCGAGGTTCACGAGGCGGCCTTCGGCGAGCATGTAAAGCTGGCGACCGTCCTTGAAGGTGTAGCGGTCAACCTGCGGCTTGATGGTGTCCTTCTTGGCGCCCTTGTGGGCGTTGAGGCGGACGACCTGGATCTCGTTATCGAAGTGTCCGATGTTACAGACGATCGCCTGGTCCTTCATCTTGGTGAGATGCTCGAGGGTGATGATGTCCTTGTTACCGGTGGCGGTGACGTAGATGTCGGTCGTGCCGAGGGTGTCCTCGACGGTGACGACGCGGAAGCCTTCCATCGCGGCCTGCAGGGCGCAGATCGGATCGATCTCGGCGATCTGGACCGTGGCGCCGAGGCCGCGGAGCGACTGGGCCGAGCCCTTGCCGACGTCGCCGTAACCGATGACGAGGGCGACCTTGCCGGCGATCATGACGTCGGTGGCGCGCTTGATGCCGTCGACGAGGGATTCGCGGCAACCGTAGAGGTTGTCGAACTTGGACTTCGTGGCGGTGTCGTTGACGTTGACGGTCGGGACGAGCAGCGAGCCGTCTTCGAGCATGCGGTAGAGGCGCTTGACGCCGGTGGTGGTCTCTTCCGAGACGCCCTTCCAGCTCTTCACGACCTTGTGCCAGTGACCGGGCTTCTCCTTGGCGACCTTCTTGAGGAGGTTCTTGATGATCTGCTCTTCTTCGGACTCCGAAGGAGACCAGGCCCACTTCGAGCCGTTCTCAAGCTCGTAACCCTTGTGGATCAGGAGCGTGGCGTCGCCGCCGTCGTCGACGATCAGCTCAGGGCCGTCGCCGTTGGGCCAGGTGAGCGCCTTCATGGTGCACTCCCAATACTCGACGAGGGTCTCACCCTTCCAGGCGAAGACCGGGATGCCGGCCTTGGCGATCGCCGCGGCGGCGTGGTCTTGGGTGGAGAAGATATTGCACGAGGCCCAGCGGACGTCGGCGCCGAGTTCGGCGAGCGTCTCGATGAGGACCGCCGTCTGGAT
>JBIKIO010000178.1:0-3438 GCA_044361555.1 Opitutales bacterium | reverse complement strand
GACCATTTTTCAAGCGGAGGGAAGTAAGGGCTGTGGACGTCGTCGGGCCAGAGGTCGACGTAGAAGGGCTGTCCTTTGGCCGCGGCTTGGTCGATGAACTTCAGGGCCGCGTCGGCATAGCCCGTCGTGATTTCGGCGCGGTCCATCCAGGTCACCGGCCCGCCGAGTCGTTCCGCGTCGGCCCAGATCTTCTTCGGCTCCGTATCGCCGGGCTTGCGCGTGAGCGGCAGGAGTTTCGGACCCATTCCTTCGAAGTTCGTCAGCGAAGCATCGTAGCCGTAGGCCGTGATCGCGGGAGCGTCGTCGACGTCGCGTTGGCCGCCGAGGTGCCATTTGCCGAAGTGGCCGGTGGCGTAGCCTGCCGCCTGCAGCGTGCGGGCCAAGGAAGGGGCCTGCGGGTCCAGCCATTGGGCGATCCCGCGGCGGGTGTTTTCGGCGCGGTGCGCGAGGTAGGACCCGATCCGCCAGCGCTGCGGGTATTGGCCGGTCACGAAGGCGCACCGGGAAGGCGAGCAGATCGGCGAGTTGACGTAGAACTGGGAGAAGCGGAGGCCTTCGGCGGCCAGCCGATCGATGTTAGGCGTCTTCGCCTCCTTGTTACCGAAGCAAGAGAAGTCGCCCCAGCCCATGTCGTCGATCAGCACGAACACGAAGTTGGGTCGGCTGGCTGCCTGGGCGCATAGGCTGAAGCAGAGCCAAGAAATGAGCAGGGTGTGACGCACGGGGTAGCGAAGGCTTACCCGGGGCGTCCCAAGTTGTCAAAAGGCTTAACGCCAGAGCGGTTCGGCCTGCTGCTTGCTCCAGGTCTCCCATCGCTCGATCAAGGTCTTGGTAAGCTCCTTATGACTCGCGGATACTTCTCTCTTTTCGGAGGGGTCGGCTTCCAGATCGTAGAGTTCCCATCGGGGTCCGCCCTTGAAGAGCTTCCATTTACCGGATCGCAAGGCGCCGCTCTTGCCGACTCGCCAGTAAAGCGTCTCGTGGAGCGGTCCGACCTCAGGATTCGTCAGTAGGCTGCGCAGGTCCTTGCCGTCAGCGTTGGTCGGAGTCGCGACGCCGGCGGCGGCGAGGGCCATGGCGGTGAGGTCGGTGGCGATGACAGGCGTCTTGATGACCGTTCCTGGCTTCGTCACGCCGGGCCAACTCACCGCATACGGCACGCGGATGCCGCCTTCAAGCAGCTGGCCTTTTTCGCCGCGGTGAGGATGGTTGCTTGAGGTAAGCTCACGCGTGGGGCCGCCGTTATCGCTGAGGAAGACGATGACCGTATTCTCGGTCTGGCCGTTGGCGTCGAGCTTGGCCAGGAGCTTGCCCACGGATTCATCGAGGTGCGTGAGCATCGAAGCGAAGATGCGCCGTTGCACGTCGGGGATATCCTTGAAGCGGGCCATGTAGGCGTCGGTTCCCTGCATCGGGCTATGGACGGCGTTATAGGCGAGATAGAGGAAGAAAGGTTTCTCCTTCGTACGGTCGAAGAACTCCATCGCCTCGCGCGTGAACGCATCGGTGAGATTGCTCGGTTCCTCGATGGCCTTATCGCCGCGCATCATCGGGTTGTCTTTATTGTATTCTGGTTCGTCGGACTTGAGGTGGTCGCTCTCGATCAGGCGGCCATCTGGCGAGGTCCAGCGCCCCATGGCGCCATCAGGTAGGTTCTTCCGGCGCAGCCAGGTCGTATTGCCCTTGCCGATTGCGGGCTCGAAGTAGCGGCCTTCGTGGAGGAAGCCGAAGAAGTCAGCGAAGCCTCGCTGTTGCGGGTGGAAGGGGGCGGTGCCGCCCAGGTGCCATTTGCCGACAAGGCCCGTGTGATACCCGGCGGCGCGCAGGCGATCGGCGACAGTGGGTATGCCGACGGGTAGGCCGATGCCCGGCTCCAGGTTCTTGCTGCCGATCGGATTGAACTCGAAACCAAAGCTCGTCTGATAACGACCGGTCAGCAGCGCGGCGCGAGATGCGGCGCAGAAAGGAGCCGTGACGTAGCCATCCGTAAAGCGCGCGCCCTTGGTGATGAGCCGATCGATGTTCGGCGTCGGGATGCCGTTGCCGCCATAGCAACCCAGCTCGCCGTAGCCGAGGTCGTCGGCGACGATGAACAGGATATTAGGCTTCTTCGTTTCCGCCGCCAGAAGCGGAAGTAACGAAGTGAGCAGCAGGCTGAGTAAGGTGAGCGGCTTCATCGGGATACGAGCCGATATTATCGAAGTAGGCCCTCGCTTGGCTACGCGCAATTCAGGCGCGTAGGTTCCGATTTTCGGCAATTGGCAGGGGTAGATTCTCAGCGCTTCACCGGCAGCCACTGCGCGGCGTCGACGATCACGTGTCCGTCGGTGCCGGCGTTGGAGATCTCGACCCAGCCAGCCTGACCGGCGCTGAATTCGAAGGTACCGACGACATGAAAGAGGCCGTCGACGGCAGGCTTGAGCTTCTGGTTCACGAGGACCTTGGCTTCGCCCTTGGCATGACGGATGGTCACCGGGACGTTCGTGGCGCGGTTGCCGTTCATGCTGTAGGAGATCGCGACGCGGTAGGCGCCTGCGGCGGGGAGGGTGGGGGCGTAGCGTGCGGTCATCGCGCCTTTCTCGCTGTTGCCGTCATGGCGATAGCCGTCGCCGACATAGCGGGGGCTGGTGTGGCCCGTCGAGTCGAAGCCCTTGAGCGCGGCGGCGGTGTCATCCAGCACGACACCCGCGAGCTTCGCCTTGTCCACGCCATGGGCACCGCCCGTCGCGGCGGTCGGGATGAGGTCGAGGACCTGGCCGGCGGCGAGGAGACGTTCCTTGAGCGCACCGTAGTCGACTGATTGCACGGTCGTGCCCCGTTCGATGGCGAGGCCGGCGGCGGTGGCGGCGGACTGGCCCATGACCATGAAGACCGGCTCCATGCGGATCGAACCATAGGCGATGTGGCTGGCGCTCAGGCAGACCGGCACGAGCAGGTTGGTGCATTCGGACGCGCGGGGGCGGATGCTCCGGTAGCTGACCGGGTAGGGTTTGCTGCCGACCTGGACGTCGCCCTCATTACGCACGAAGCCTTCCTTGGTGACGAAGCGCTGGATGTGGTGCGAGTCCATCTGGTAGGCGCCCATGCCGACGGAATCCTCGATGATCTCGACGCGGCGGCAGTTCTTCTCGGACATCACGTAGTCGGAGATCATGCGGCGGGCTTCGCGGACGTAGAGCTGGCGAGGCCAGTTGCCGTGGTCGAGGAACTCGTCCTTGGCCAGGCCCAGCTTCTGAAATGCCAGGCGCATCTTTTCCGGCACGCGGGGATGATGGGCGTAGGTCCACATCAGTCCCTTCTGCCAGTCTTCATGGGCCTGCCAGATCTTGGCGCGGGTGGCGTAGTCGGCTTCGGCGTAATCCCAGTTCTGCCCGATAAAGTCAGTACTGATGGCGAAGTTGTTGTTCGTGTCCGTCTTCCGATTGGGCATCGGCGTCG
>JBIKIO010000175.1:0-3456 GCA_044361555.1 Opitutales bacterium | reverse complement strand
AGCGCGAGGCGGCTCATGAGGACGTTCGAATACGCGGCGCCCAGGCTCACGGCCGCCAGCGCGAAGATCGCGAGGCTCATGAGCACTTCGATGAGGGTGAAGCCGCGGCGTCTCATTTGGCGTCGATCGCCGGCAAGGGCGCGCAGGTGAGAGGGTCGATCGGCAGGACGCGCCGGTCATCGTTGCGCCGGATGTCCAGGCGGATGCGGTCGCACGTGCCGTCCGGGTAGAAGCGCAGGCGCGCGAGCGGTTCTTCCGATGCCACGCCGCCGAGCAGGATCGCCCCGATGGTCTCCGGCGCGAGGATCTTCACGGCGACGCCCTCGGCCTTGGGGAGCTTCTCCTCGTGCGGGGCGGCGTCTTCCGGCGCGTTCTCGAACGCCCAGGTGAAATCAGGTCCGTCTTCGTCGGCGGTGTCCGCCGTCACGAGCTCGAGGATCTGGCCGCGCTCCACGGCCTTGCGGCGTAGGGTCTGCAGCAGCGCCATGAGCGCGTCTTCCGGATCCGAGCGCGCGGTGCCTTTGAGCAGCTGCGCCGAACCACCCACGAGCACGGCCGCCAGCATGCTGATCAGGCCGAGCACGAGCAGCGTCTCCAACAAGGTGAAGCCGCGGCGCCCCGGCTGGCCGGATCGATGCTGCGCGTCCGGCTTCACCAGTTGCCGATGTCGTCTTCGGTGTCCGGCTTCTTGTCGCGGCCCGACGAGAAGAGGTCGTAGCTCTCGGCGTTCTTGGTGCCCGGGTAGCGGTACTGGTATGCCTCGTTCCAGGGGTCGAGCGGCGCGCGTCCGCCCTTGGCATCCATGTAAGGCCCGCGCCACTTGTCCGACTTGCCTTCCGGCGCGCTGATGAGGGCCTTGATGCCTTCCTCGGTCGACGGATAGTCACCGAGGTCGATGCGATAACGCACGAGCGAGGTCTTGAGCGACTCGTTGACGAAGAGCTTGGCGACGCCTTCCTGGCTCTGGCCGAGGATCTTGTCGGTGTTCGTGACGGCGAGGCCGACGAGCATGCCGACGATCGCGACGGCGATCAGGATCTCGAGCAGGGTGAAGCCCTTGCGCAGACGGCGGGCGGTGGTTTTCTGGACGGTGGTCATGGAGGGTGAAAAGGATCAGCGGACCTTGGGGGTCTTCGGCGGCTTGGTCGTGGTGGCCGGCGCGACGGGCACGGCGTTTTTCGGGGTCTTGGTCGACGTGGCGTCACCGCCGCGCGTGCGGCCGTCGGTCGCGCCGTCAGGACCGCGACCCTTGCTGAAACGATCGCGCATCTGCTGGCGGAAGGCTTCGACCTGCTCCGGCGTCAGGTTCTGCGGCATGCCACCCGTGGGTCCGCCGACGGTCGTGGAAGGCGCGGCCACCGCAGCCGACACGGCCGCCAGCTGCGCCGGACTCGGTCCTTTGTAATTAATGACGACGGCCTGGTGCAGCGCCATCTGCTGGGGCTGCCCGCCGTTGTCGACGTTGAGGGTCTCGTTCGCGGCATCGAAGCCTTTGATGACGACGGGGACGTTCGTGGAAGGCGCTTCGCCTTCAGCCACCCAGCTCGACTGCTTGGTCAGGGTGTTATAGATGCTGTAGTAGTTCACGCCTTCTTCGCGGTACATGCCGCGGAACTCCAAAGTGCTCGGGGCCGCGCCGGGTCCGCCCGCCACGCCGGTGCCGCCGAACGGGGAATTCTTGGTCAAGCCTTCGAGGTCCAAAGCCAACACCGGGAGGCCACCCAAGATCGCCGCCATGAGCAGGGCAGAGGTGGGTCGAAAAAGGGGACGCATCTTATTAAGGGGTAAGGGGGTAATCTTGAAACACCAAGCCGCGGCTTAGGTTGCCAACTTAGTGACCCATCTTGGGGGGTCATAGGCCTTGAATCGAGGCATAATGGCCTTTCATGGGGGGGCTTTGCCCGTTTTCGGACCTGAAACACCCTCAACGACCCTTTTTTCGATTATAATCAATTAACCACCAATTAGTTACGCATTTTTACCACCTTTTTACATCTTTTTGACGGATTAGGCCTTTGGTTTGCAACCTTACCGGGTCGGTTTTGTCTGTTTCCTAGATGCTACCCTCGGCCCGCCAGTTGGTTCGGCCTTCCCCGTTCGTCGCCATTTTCGGGGTGGTCGCCTGCGTCTGGTCCGCCGCCGCTCCCGCCCAGGACTTCCAGAAGGACGTCGTGCCATTCTTGGACAAGTATTGCTACGAGTGCCACGACGCCGAACTCGAGAAGGGCCACCTGAATCTCGAGGCCTTCAAGGACGACTCCCGCTTCTTCCGCGATCAGCGCGTCTGGCGCGAGGTGGTCAACCAGGTCACGTCCGGTGAGATGCCTCCGGCCAAGAAGAAGACCCGCCCTTCTTCCGCCGAGGTCGAGGCCCTCCAGACGTCCGTCCACAAGCTGCTCGCCGCCGCCATCGCGAAATCCAAGACCGACCCGGGCGACGTGACCATCCGCCGCCTCAACCGCGCGGAGTTCAATCACACGATCCGCGACCTCTGCTTCCTCGACGAGAATTTCTCCGCCGACTTCCCGACCGACGACACGGGCTACGGCTTCGACAACATCGGCGACGTGCTGACGTTCTCGCCCGTCCACCTCGAGCGCTTCCTGTCGGTCGGCGAAGCGATCGCCGCCAAGGCGATGCCGACCAAGCCCACCGAACTCGAGGGCACGGGCTTCGCGATGATGGACATGCAGCCGAAGGGGAAGCGCGACAGCCAGCAGCGCTACTTCGATCCGGCCCCTTACCTTACGGGTCCGATGACCGCCTCACGCGACGGAGACTTCGTGGTTTCGGCCGCGCTCAGTTCGACGGGCGCGCCTGGCGATCCGCCCCCGAAGGTCGCCTTCGTCGTCGATGGCCGCGAGGTCGGGACCTATCAGTTCAAGAACGTGAAGAAGACCGAAGTGGCCGAGGCGAAGGTCACGCTCACGGCCGGCACGCACGAGTTCACGTTGAAGTGGCTCAATCCGCCCGCGAAGATTCCCGGTAGCAAGCGCACGCTCTCCGGCCTGCGCCTACGCCTCCTCGGCCCGACCGACACGCGCAGCGAACTCCAGCGCCGCCTGGCCGTCGTCATCGGCAGCACGACCGGCGAAGCCCGCGCCCGCCTCGTCGCCAATTCCTTCGTGAGCCGCGCTTTCCGCCGTCCGGCCACGCCCGCCGAGATCAACCGCTACGTGAAGGTCTTCGTCGAGGGCGAGAAGAACGGTGGCAACTGGGAGTCCGGCGCGCAGGCGATGATCGCCGTGGTGCTGGCTTCGCCGAAGTTCATCTTCCGCGCCGAGCAGGACGAGACCCCGACGGCCAAGGACGCGCATCCGATCAGCGAGTTCGCCCTGGCCTCGCGCCTCAGTTATTTCCTCTGGGGCTCGATGCCCGACGACGAGCTCTTCCAGCTGGCCTACGCGAAGAAGCTCTCGGCCAACCTTGAGGCGCAGGCGCGCCGCCTCCTCAAGG
>JBIKIO010000174.1:0-3490 GCA_044361555.1 Opitutales bacterium | reverse complement strand
CGTCGCGGGAAGGCGGAATCACCTCGGCGAGAACTCTGCGGGCCTCGGCGGCCAGTTTCGGATCCTTGAGTTTGAGCAGCGATTGGATCTGGCTGGCGTCGAGGGCGGTGGCGGGAAGCTTCTTCTTACCGAGGGCGTCCAGCAGTGGTGGCAGGTTAGCAGCACGTTGCAGGAGTTGGGCGAGGGCCTTCGGTCGGACCGAGGGCGCCAATCCCTCCCAGGCGTCGATGATCGCGATCGCGAAAGACTTGTCGCCGGTCGTTCCCCACTGGGCGATGGCTTCGGCTTGGATTTCGGCTGGGCGATCCGCGGCAAGGCAAGCGGTCAGGATGGGTCGGCTGAGTTTGATGGGGGCGGCCGCGAGCACGGCCAGGGCGGCGGAGCGACGCTCAGTCGTCTGCTGGGCGTCATTGGCGACGAGTCCGGCTTCAGCGAAGACTTTCGTCAGTTTACCGGACACGTCGGCTTGCTCGAGCGCCGTCGATGTCGGGGGCAGGCCTTTCGACAGCGCCAGAAGATGGGTCGGGCGGGTGCCGAGACGAATCACCAAGTCGACTTGGCTCGGGCGATCCGCGGCGGGTTGGGACTTGGCACGGGTGAAGATGAGTTGGGCGAGGAAAGCTTCGGCCTGGAGAGCGAAGTCGTCGACGGCCAGGGCTGGAAGCAACTGGTGCGAAAGGAAGTCCGGGTGGGCGCTGAGGATCGCTGGGGCGATCCAGGCGTGGGCATAATCCTTACGGGCCAGGGCGACGAGCGTGTCGGCGATATCGGCAGGCGTCTTCGTTCCGGTGAGGCGCGCCAGGGTCAGGGCCGTCGCGAAGCGGTGGCGGGCGTCGGTCGATTTCGCGGAAAGGGTGAGGGCGGCGCGGGCCTGGGCCGTCAGCGGGTGTTTCTGGTAGTAGTCGCCGGCGATATGGATCGCCCGTTCGCGGACCGCCGGATCGGCATCCGCCAACGTGGAGATAAGCCGGCGTTCACTGAGTCCCCCGAGGGTCTGTAGCAGGTTCAGGGCATGGAGGCGGGCCAGCGATGACTCTGGTCGGCCGAAGTGCGTCTCGATCAGGGGCAGCGCGGCGGGGTCGGCGCGTTCGAAGATCAGCCGACTAGCCGTATCGCGGTGCCAGCCGTTAGGGTGGGCGAGGGTTTCGACCAGTTCCGGCAGGGTGGACTTGCTTAGGTCGACGGAGCTTCGGCGGATCCAAGTCTTGTCGTCAGGGACGAGGCGGTAGATGCGGCCGCGGTCGTTACCGCTATTAAGATCGAGGTGTTTCTTGATTTCGTCGGGGATGGACCACGGGTGTTCGATCACCTCGCGATACATATCGCAGACGTGGAGGCAGCCGTCGGGCGCGTTGGCGAAATTGACCACACGGACCCAGGTGTCGCGGCTGGCGGCAAACTCGAAGCCCTTTTCGTCGGCCGGGCGTTCGCCAGAGAGATTGACGCCATCGGCGGCGGGCGTGATCACCTTGCGGTGGATGAGTTGGCCGCCGGCGTCGCCTGTGAAGCTGTTATTCTTGAAGGCTGGCCCGTAGGCATCGCCGCGATAAATCGTGGTGCCCGTCGCGCCGGTGAAATAACCGCTCACGCGACCGCCGCCTTCGACGGCGCCCGGGACCGCGCCGGAGACACGCCAGCGCGTGCGCACGATGCGCCAAGGCTCATCGGGACTGATGCGGAAGACCTCGGCCGCACCGCCGTCTTTGGCGATACTGGCCCGAGGAGCGGGCAGGGGAAGGAACGGATTCTGGGAGGAACCGGTGCGATCATGGACCCAGTATTGGAGATGATCCGAGTTCGAGCAGGCGAACTTACGGCCGAAGTCATCGTAGCTCATCCCGTATTGGGCGCCGCCGGCTTCGAGTCCGAAGGTATGCGTCTTCGGGTCGAACCAGAAATCGTTACCGCCGAGTTCGCGGGCAGGGAGGTCCGGTCGCAGCAGGCAGGAGACCTTGCCGCGGTTACCGCCGCCGGCAAGGAGATGGACGCGTTGGTCCGGTCCCCACTGCATGCTGTTGGCCATCCCTTGGACGTTAATCATCTTCATGCCGGTCCCGAAGCCCGTGAAAACTTTCTCGCGGTGATCGGCGACCCCTTGGCCGGCGCGATCTTCGAAGCGCCAGATGTCGGGCGTCGCGAGCACGTAAAGTCCGCCGTTGGCCCAGATCAGTCCCGTGGGCCAAGGCAGATTATCGGCGAAGACGCGACTCGTCTCGTAGTAGCCATCGCCATCTTTGTCTTCGAGGACCGAGACGCGGCCAAGGTGCGGGATCTCGTCGCGCCGTTCCGAGTAGTCGATCATCTCGCAGACGAACATCCGGCCGCGTTCGTCGTAGCAGATGGCGATCGGGTCGCGAACCTGAGGTTCGTGGGCGGCGAGCTGAAGTTTGAAGCCTGGCTTCACCTTCCAGGTCGCGATGGCCTTAGCCGGTTCGACGGCCGGGTAGCGAGGAAGCTCCTTGGCGGCATCGACCGTCGGTGCGCCTTTGGACTCCCCATAGGCCTTCTGGTAGGTTGTCGTGGTCTTGATGCCATCGGCCGCGAGCAGGACGACGCAGGCACAGGAAAGGCCGAGGGTCAGGCGGAGTACGCGGGGTAGGCACATGGGATATTTGATACTTTGAGGCATCACGCTCGCAACGCATTTGCGGAGGATTTCGAATGACAGACTTACCTCGGGTCGTAATGGTCGGGTTCGCTCATGAAGTTCATTCCGCTCGGCATCCTCCTAATCCTGCTCGTCGGTTGTGCCACGCAGCCGGAGCTCGGCCGGTTGGATTCGGTACGTACCTGGAAAACGACCGAGGCGAACCAGGGTGTCGCGGTCGACGCGGAGCATTTCTACGCGATTGATGACCGCGCGATCGGAAAATATGAGAAAGCGACCGGCCGCAAGGTCGGCGAATGGCGGGCGCCGGCAGGCTCGGCAGTGAAGCATCTCAATTCCGGGGTCGTCGTCGGTGGACAGCTGTTAATCGCCCATTCCAATTTCCCGGCCAAGCCGGACGAGAGCACCTTGGAATATTTCGATGTCGAGACCCTGCGTCCGGCCGGGCGCAAGATCTTCGAACACCCGCCCGGTTCGCTGACTTGGCTGGTGCCATCCGGTGACGGGTGGCTGGCCTGCTTCGCACATTACCGTCTCAACAGCGATCCCGCCTTGAGCCGTCTCGTACGGTATGACGCGCGCTGGAACATTCTCGCCACCTGGTCGTTCCCGTCGGATCTTCTTTCACGTTTCGGCGCCTTCAGTTGTTCGGGCGGAGGTCAGGCGCTCGACGGCCGGATCTGGGTCAGCGGACACGACGCGCGGGAGCTTTACGTCCTCGAACTGCCGCCCGGTGGCGGACAGGCCCGATGGGTCGGTTCCGTCGGCTTCGTCTCTCGCGGTCAGGCTTTCGCTTGGGATCCCGGCCGGCCGCAGGAGCTCTATTCCATCCAGCGTAAGACCAAGCAGGTGATTGTTTCCCGGTTATCCGAGTAACCAGTG
>JBIKIO010000173.1:0-3499 GCA_044361555.1 Opitutales bacterium | reverse complement strand
GTCGAGCGCCTGCAGTCGATCCAGGATAACCTCCTCGCCCGCGCCAAAGCCCACCGCGCCGCCCACACCCGCGACATCGACACCTTCGAGGAATTGAAGGCGTACTTCACCGCCAAGAATCCGGAGCGCCCGGAAATCCATGGCGGCTTCGCGATGTGCCACTGGAACGGCTCCAAGGCCGTCGAGAAGCGCCTCAAGGAAGAGCTCAAGGTCACCATCCGTTGCATCCCACTCGACGCCAAGGACGAGCCGGGCAAGTGCGTCGTCACCGGCGAGCCCAGCCCCCGCCGCGTGGTGATGGCGAAGGCTTACTGATCGGCCTGACCCTAGGTAGGGGCGTGCGGCCCGCGCGCCCTCGGCTGACCGGGCCGGTCAGCCCTACCCGCCCGTCGCGTCGGCTTCGCCGTCGCCGAATTTGAGGCGGAGTTTGCGACCCTTCGTCACGGACTGATGGCCGATGATGACGGCGCCGTCGGCGTCACGTACGATCGCGTAGCCACGGGAGAGGATGGATTCGAAGCCAGCCGAACGCAGGCGCTTGCCGAGCTGCCCCAGTTTCTCGCGCGTCACGCCGAGGCGCGCCTTGGGCGAGAGGCGGTGCAGTTCGCCGCCGAGTTCCGAGAGCCGGTGACGGGTGTCGGCGAGGATCTCCTGCGCCGCGCCGTCGAGGCGTTCATTGAGGAGGTCAAGGTCCTGGTAGAGTGACTGCAGCTTGGCCTTGGGTGAATGCCGGGCGAGTTCGGCGGCGAGCAGCTTGAGTCGTTGGCGGAGGCGGATCTGCCCGCTCACGATGAGTTCGGCGGCGGCGGTCGGCGTCTCGGCGCGCTTGTCGGCGGCGAAGTCGCAGAGTGTGAAGTCGGTCTGGTGGCCGACGGCGGAAATCACCGGCGTGCGGCTGGCGCGGACGGCGCGCACGAGGGCTTCGTCGTTGAAACCCCAGAGGTCTTCCATCGAGCCTCCACCGCGGCCGACGACGATCAGGTCGATACCAGGGATGTCGTTGGCCTGGCGTAGGCCGGCGATCACCGAGCCCGGGCAGGTCTCGCCCTGCACGCGAGCCGGCACGAGCCACGCCGTGCCGCTCCAGCCGCGGGTCTTGAGCACTTCGATGAAGTCATGCCAGACGGCGCCGATCTCGGAGGTGACGAACGCCACCGTCTTCGGGAATTCCGGCAGCGGCCGCTTGAGCTCGTCTGCGAACAAGCCTTCGGCCGTCAGCATCGCCTGCAGTTCCTTGAACTTCTGGAAGAGGTCGCCTTCGCCGGCGGGCTTGATTGATTCGATGACGAGCGAGCACTTACCGGTCTTACCGTAGAAGTCGGCCTTAGCCTTCGCTACGACCTTCATGCCTTCGCGCAGCGGCGACTTCAGCCAGCGCGCCTGGAAGGAGTAGAGGACGCAGTCCACCTTGGCTTCGCTGTCCTTCAATGCGAAGTAGTGGTGGCCGGACGGGTAGGTCTTGTAGCCCGAGATCTCGCCGACGACTTCAAGCGTCCCCATCCCGTTGAGATGTCCTTTGAGGACATCCGCGAGGTCCGAGATCGTGAGCGGGGCCGAATCCATGGCGGGAGGTTCGGTGATTCCGCGGCGAAGGGCAAGAGGGGATGGCCTTCGCCTGACTTGGGTAGGGACGTGATTACCATCACGTCCGTTTGCGGACGGAGGCAGGTTGTCGTTCAACCCTGCTAAGACCCGATAACTTCTCGGCCTCCGTCTCGAACGGCGGCGATGGTAATCGCCGCCCTACCCGAGACATTTTCAGCCCTCGATGCTGTCCTCGACTCAGTCCTCCGTTCTGGTTTCATTCATCCCATGAAAATCGCGTTCGTCGGCACGGGTGTCATGGGGCAGGGCATGGTCGCCAACCTGCTCAAGGCGGGACATGAGGTCACGGTCTATACCCGCACCCAGGCCAAGGCTGATGGCCTGCTGGCGCTCGGGGCCCGTTGGGCGACTTCCCCCGCCGAAGCCGTTCGCGGCGCGGACATCGCGATCTCCATGGTCGGCTACCCGAACGACGTCGAAGAGGTCTGGCGCGGACCGCAGGGCTTTATGTCCTCCGCCAAGCCCGGCTGCGTGCTCATCGATATGACCACCTCGAGCCCGGCGCTGGCCCGTTCGCTCGCCGCCGAGGCCTCGGCGAAAGGCTTTGGCCCGCTCGACGCGCCCGTCTCCGGCGGCGACCGCGGCGCCCGGGAGGGCACGCTGACCATCATGGTCGGCGGCGCGCAGCAGGATTTTGATTTCGCCCAGCCCGTCTTCGCCGCGATGGGCAAGACCATCGTGCTCCAAGGCGCCCCCGGCACCGGTCAGCTCTGCAAGTTCGCCAACCAGATCGGTATCGCCTCGGGCATGATCGCGATGGCCGAAGCCTTGGCGTTCGCCCGCGCCACGGGACTGAATCTTGAGACCACGCTGCGCTCGATCTCCGGCGGTGGCGCTTCTAGCTGGGCGCTGCTCAATCTCGCTCCGCGTGTCCTCAAGGGTGACTTCGCCCCGGGCTTCTACGTGAAGCACTTCGTGAAGGACATCGGCCTGGCGCTCGACGTCTGCCGC
The DNA here is from genome assembly GCA_044361555.1 of Opitutales bacterium. Lineage (GTDB taxonomy): Bacteria > Verrucomicrobiota > Verrucomicrobiia > Opitutales > UBA953 > UBA953. The sequence goes on along the minus strand of JBIKIO010000173.1, from coordinate 943 downwards.
GAACAGAAGGTCAGCCTGCCTGGCCTCGAACTCGCCTCGAAACTCTACGCCGAGGTCGTCGCCGCTGGCGAAGGCGATTCAGGCACGCAGGCCCTGGCCCGACTGTATTTCTCCAGGTAGGGGCAGCACCGCGTGCTGCCCTAGGTTGAGGCGGTTAGCGGTTAGCGGATAGCGGTTAGCGGTTCGGATCATGCCTCTGGGCAGGGTCTTAACCTGAAGCTGGCTACCGATGGCCGTCACCCGACACCTGGCATGAAGGCTCCTAGGTCAGCACGTAGTGCTGACCCTACCTTGATGCAGGCGGATGCGATGTCATCGCATCTCGCCCTTCAGAACGCCGGTACCGCGCGGAGCTGGACGGAATCGATGACGGACGGTCCGAGGATCACGTTGGTCACGATGACGAGCACCTGGCCGGGTTCGGCGAGGCCTTCGTCGCGCAGTCGCGCCAGCGCGAGCGTGATATTGTCCTCGGCCTTGGGCTCGAACTTCATCCGGAAGGATTCGACGCCCCAGAGCAGGCTCATCTTCCGGTGCACAGGCATGTCTTCCATGAACGCGTAGATCGGGCAGCCGATGGCGCGGAGCGAGGAAAGGGTGCGGGGCACGTCGCCGTTACGGGTGAAGGCGATGATGCCGGTGTTGCCGAGGTCCTGCGCAAGGCCGGCAGCGGCCCGGAGGAGCTTCACCTTGGGGGTCTCGTTGAGCTGTTCGGCGGAAAGCACGCGCGGGAGTTCGCGCTCGGTCGTGGTCGCGATGCGGGTCATCACATCGACGCAGCGGATCGGGTGCTTACCCGTCGTGGTCTCACCTGAAAGCATGACCGAGTCGGCCATCTCGAGCACCGCGTTCGAGACGTCGGTGACCTCGGCGCGCGTCGGCACCGGGGCGTGGATCATCGACTCGAGCATGTGCGTCGCGACGATGACCGGCTTGCGGCGGG
>JBIKIO010000172.1:0-3528 GCA_044361555.1 Opitutales bacterium | reverse complement strand
ATCGGGTCGGAGCTGTCGCTTTCGCCTTCGCACATGGATCGCTATTACCGGGCGGCGGGCGTCGTCCTGGATCGCGCCTTCACCGCGACCGTCGAGCCACGCAAAGTCCGCAAGACCGCGAAGGAGCTGCTCCCTGATGGCGGAAAGTGGCAACAGGAGGCCCTGGACCGCTTCGGCATCAAGCGGCCCTTGCGCAGCTTCATCTATCCTGGCGCTTACACGGCCAACGGACCTGTGGCCCTCTCCACCGGGTGGCTCGGAAAAGGCATCGGTCCGGAACATAGTGGTCTCTATAAAGTCCGTATCAAGGCCAGCGGCATCCGCCCTCCCGGCGGCCAGCCGGCGCACCTGGTCGTCGGCATCCCGGCATTAGGTGAAAGCCAATTGGCCACCCGGCTCCTCGGCCTGGATATCACCGCCCCGGAAGACCACCCTGAGGTCTATGAATCAGAGTTGTCGCTCGAGTTGCCGGTCGCCCTGCGCTTCGGACTGGAAGCCAGCCATCAGCTGAGCGGAGTGCACTTCCACCGGCTCCGCCCGAGCACGATCTTCACCCATAGCAGCGAGACCATGCTGACGGCTCCGGCTTTCCCGCAGTTGTTCGACGGCAAAGGCAACGGACTTTACTCGCTGGTGCTCCTCGACTGGATCGAATGGGAGGGACCCATCCTGACGGAGGCCGACAAAGCCCGGCGCAAAGACCTGCTCCCGCCCGATGACGCCAAGCCCGAAGCGGTGGCAGAGCATCTACGACGCTTCGCCGAACGCGCCTGGCGCCGGCCGGTGCAGGCGGAGGAGCTCGAGCAGTATCTTCAATCCTACCTGGCCGAGCGAAAGGCGGGCGAGAAACTGGCCGACGCCTATCGGGTCGCCCTGCGTGGCGTGCTCACCTCCCGAAACTTCATCTACCTCGTCGAGGGCGATACGCCACCCCGCGAGCGGATCACCCAGCCGGAACTCGCCTCGCGACTCTCCTATCTCCTCTGGAGCTCCATGCCCGACGAAGGTCTCTTCACTGCGACCAAAGAAGGCCGGCTCAGCGGCGACGGCCTGAGGAAAGAAGTGGAGCGCATGATCGCGGACGGCAAAGCCGGTCGTTTTGTCGATGACTTCGCACGCCAATGGCTGCAACTGCACCGCGTCGGCATGTTCCCGCCCGACCAGAAACTCTATCCGGCCTACGAGCACTGGCTGGAGACCAGCCTGAAAGCCGAGCCGGTGGAATTCTTCCGTGAATTGTTCGCCAAGAACCTGTCCGTCGACGCCTTCATCGACGCCGATTGGACCATGGCTAACGCCCGCCTCTGCGAGTTCTACGGCCTGCCCGAGCCAAAGACGGCCGGCTTCCAACGCGTCTCCCTTAAGCCCGGCGATCATCGCGGCGGCCTGCTGACGATGGGCGCGGTCCTCGGCCTGACCTCCGACGGCACCCGCCATCGCCCTATCCACCGCGGCGTCTGGCTCAGCGAGACGATCTTCGGCAAGACTCCCCCGCCCCCGCCCGCTAACGTGCCGGCGATCGAGCCCCCTACGCCGCAAAGCCCTAAGTTATCCCTGCGCGATAAGCTTGAGGCGCACTCCCAGAACCCGAACTGCGCCTCCTGCCACGCCAAGATCGACCCACTCGGCTTCGTCTGGGACAACTACGACGCCATCGGCCAGTGGCGCGACGTCGAGAAAGTCCCGGCCGGCCTCGGCGCCGACCCGAAGATCGACCCGGCGGGCGAACTCCCCGACGGCCGCGCCTTCAAAGACCCCCGCGGATTCAAACAGCTGCTCCTCGCCGACCGTGACGCCGTCGCCAAAGCCTTCATCGAACACCTGTGCACCTACGCCCTCCGCCGGGTGCTCACGTTCGACGACAAGGAAGACGTCGACGCCATCGTCGCCGAGGCGAAGAAGCACGACTACCGCGTCAAAGATATCGTGCGTGCCGTCGCGTCGTCGGAACTGATGCGCAAAAGATGAGTAATGTTCCTGGTTCATCGTTCTTGGTTCCTCGTTACGAAAGTGATGAGCAGCTAAAATCGAACCCCAGCGAGTCAAATAACCAGGAACAACGAACTAAGAACTCCTGACCCCCTTAACAAAGAACAACGAACGAAGAACTAAGAACTCTTATTTAACAAAGAACTTTATGGCCCACTACCTCTCCCAATCCTGGCTCATCGACCGCCGTCACGCCCTGCGCGCGATGGGCGCCCTCATCTCCCTGCCGATGCTGGAGTGCATGCTCCCGCTACGCGCCTCGGAGAAGATGACCGCGACGCCCAAGCGCAGCGCCTTCATCTACCTCGCCAACGGCGTGCATTCGCTGAACTACCAGATCGCCAAGGACGGGCCGGACTACCAGTTCTCCCGCTCCCTCAAGCCGCTCGAGAAGCACCGCCATGCCATCACGCCGATCAGCGGCCTTCACAACCCCGGCAGCCTCGGTCACCACCACGAGTGCATCAACGCCTGGCTGACGAGCGGCAAACTCGGCCCCACGGACCGCAATACGATCTCCATTGACCAGAAGATCGCGGAAATCACCGCCCAGCACACCCGCACGAGCTCGCTGGAAATCGCCCTCACCCAAGACTCCCTCGCCTGGACCGCCGACGGCGTGCGCCTGCCGGCGATGCGCCGTTGCAGCGAGATCTTCGCCTCCCTGTTCGAAGAGCCGAAGAACGGCAAATCCGCCCAACGCCGCGAACTCCGCCATAAGAGCAGCGTGCTCGACGCCAACCTCACGGAAGTCCGCCGGCTCGAAAAGAAGATGGGCGCCGAGGACAAGGGCCGCATGGACCAATACCTCACCTCCGTCCGCGAGGCCGAGATCCGTACGCGCCGCGCCGACCTCTGGCTCGACACGCCTCTGCCGAAGATCTCCGAGGCCGATCGCCAGCGGACCAACCGTGACATCGCGCCCGCCATGGCCGGGGATTACTTCCGCACGGTCTATGACCTGATGGTCCTCGCCTTCCAGACCGATACCACCCGCGTGGCCACCTTCAGCCTCGGTGGCGAGGGCGCGGCCTTCGCCATCCCCGAGATCGGCATCACCGAATCCCGCCATCAGTTGAGCCACCACGGAGGCGACCCCGGCTACATCGAAAAGCTCACGAACTACGACACCTTCGCCATCGAGCAGTACAGCTACTTCCTCAGCCGGCTTGCGGAGACGAAAGACTTCGGCGGCAAACCCCTGCTCGATTCGACGATGTCGCTCTTCGGCAGCGGCATGACCTACGGGCATGGCCACGGCAACGCCAACCTGCCCCTCGTGCTCGCTGGCGGCAAGGACCTCGGTCTGCGCCATGGCACCCACCTCGACTTCAACCGCAAGGCCACCACCTTCAAGGGCTACACCTTCGGCGAGGACGGCGCGCTCACGACCGCCCACTACCAGGTCTGCAGCCGCCCGGTGAACACCGACGCCCACATGAGCAACCTCCTCCTCCTGATGGCCCAGCGCATGGGCGTGGAGATCGACCGCTTCGGCGATAGCAACAAGGTCGTCGCGCTATGAACAAAACAAAAGAC
>JBIKIO010000039.1:0-11577 GCA_044361555.1 Opitutales bacterium | reverse complement strand
CCGCCGGCAAGTTCTTCGCGGTCATCCTGTGGTTCATGCACCTGATCTACGACAAGCGCCTGCTCTTCTGGTGCTTCCTCGCCGGTCTGGTGCTGGCCTTCGCGACCTACGCCGCGCTGCTCTGCCTATTCAGCGTCGAGCGCATCGACACGCGCTGGTTCAGCTGAGCCGGCCGGCCCGCCCGCCGACGAAGGCCCCCGCGCGAGCGGGGGCCTTTTTCATGCCCACGCTTGCGGGTCCGGCGTCCCGCGCTTCATATCATCATCGATGAACATCCCCCTGCACTGGCACACGGAGCCGCTTCTGCTGCTCCTGGTCGTCGGCGCCTCCTGGGCGTATGCCTTGGCCTGCGGTCCGTACCGCGCGCGCTGGATGCCAGGTCGGGCGGAATACCCGGTCTGGCACGCCGTGCGCTTCCATCTCGGCGTGCTCGTCGGCTATGTCGCCGTCGGGTCGCCGTTGGACCAGCTCGGCGAAAGCTTCCTGTTCTGGGCCCACATGCTGCAGCACATGCTGCTCATCTACGTCTCGGCGCCGCTCATCGTCACGGGCCTGCCCCCCGAGCTCGTCGACGGTTTCCTGAAAGACCGCCCCCGGCTCACGCGCGTGCTGGCTTTCCTTACTCATCCCGTCACAGCTGGCGTCCTCTTCACCCTGTGCTTCTCCATGTGGCACTTCCCCGAGCTCTACGAGGCCGCCCTGCGCAGCCGTCCGCTCCACGTGCTCGAGCACTGGTCGATGTTCCTGCCGGCGATCCTGATGGTGTGGCCGCTCTTCTCGCTTTCGTCCCGCTTGCCTCGCATCGGCTACGGGATGGCGATCTTCTATTCCTTCGGGCTGATGATCGCCGACCTGCCGCTCTGGGCCGTCCTCATCTTCGGCGACCATCCGATCTATGAGACCTACCGCCTGGCGCCGCGCGTGAGCGAACTCTCCGCCGCCGCCGACATGATCCTCGGCGCGGTGGTGATGAAGGGCTTCAACGAAATCTTCGCCCTGCTGTGCATGGGCTACGCTTTCTTCGCCTGGTATCAGGAAGAGAAGTGACCGGCCTCAGTGCCGCGACGCGCGTCGCAGCAGCCACCAAGCGGCGGCCACGACGATCACGTTAGGCAGCCAGACGAGCAGGTCGGGACGCAGGGCGGGGTCCTTCACATAGGCGGCCATCGAGCTCAGCAGGTAATAGCTCAGGGCGATCACGAGCGCCACGGCGGCGTTGACGAACGTCTCGGCGCGGCCGACGCGGACGGCGAGGGGCACGGCGAGGAACGCGAGTGAGAAGACGGAGAAGGCGCTCGCGAGGTGCGCCATGAGCTGGGTCTTCGCGACCATGCGTCCGCGGGCGAGGGTCGCGGCGTCGGCGTCGGCCGGCACTTCCCAGCCCTTGTCGATCGCGACGAGCAGCTCCTCCGTCGTCAGCCAGCGCAGCTTACGCTGGAAGTTGTCGCCGTCCTTGAAGATGCCGGAGGCGGGGAACTCGAGCGTCGACGTGACGGCGGTCGCGAACGAAGACGGTTGGAGGAAGGTCTGGTCGCCGGTCGGACGCGTGTCGAGGCGTGCGTCGGTGAGCGTGATACGCAGGACGCCTTCGCCGGCTTTCGAGACGGCGCGGGCCAGCCGGGCTTCCCGGGCGTGCACGGTCTGCACGAGGCGCCCGCGGTCGTCGACGCGCCAGAGCCAGAAGTCGCGCAGCACTTCGCCGTCGCGCGCGCTGGCGCGGATGACCATCCCGGGGAACTGGCGGTTGAGTTGGCCCGGTACGATCACCGAGGCCGGATTGTCCTTGGCGGAACCCACGAGCAGGCGGCGGTATTCGGTGTTCGAGGCGGGCGATACCTCGAGGTTGAGCCAGGCCGAGAGCAGGGCGCACGCGCCCGCGAGGAACAGCGCCGGCCGCGCGATGCGCCCGAGGCTGAGCCCGCCGGCCTTCATCGCGGTGATCTCGTGCTGCGAGCCCATGCGGCCGAAGGCCAGCAGCACGCCGGTCAGGAGTCCCAGCGGCAACGCGTAAGGGAGCACGCCGGGGACGAGCAGGGTGATGAGCTCGAGTCCCTCCCAGCCGCTCACCCGGCCCGCGGCGACGGCGCCGGAGACTTGGTTCAGGACGTTACTGGCGACCAACACGAACACGAACGCACCCGTGGCGGCGCCGCCGGCGACGGCGGTTTCGGTCAGGACGTGGCGGTCGAGGAGGCGCACGTCAGCATCCAAGCCGACCGCGCCCCTCTCTCCAAGGCGAAAGGCTCAGGGGGCCGCCTTCTGGTCCAGGTCGGCGGGGAGTCCCGGACCGCGGACCGCTTCGATCTCGCCCGCGCGCACCCAGCCGGTCTTGCCGTCGGCGGTGCGGACGCGCATGTGTCCGTTCAGCGGACGTTCGGTCCGGACGATGTCCCCTTCGGCCACGCCGCCCAGCGGTTCCCCGAACTGGGTCGGCGTGAGGCGCAGAGAGACTTCCGGTTTACGGATGACCGCCCGGGCATCGAGTGAACGGCTGCCCCAGAGACCGGGGAAGCAGAGGGCGAGCACGGTGAGGGCGCCCACGCGGGTCCACTGGTTACGCTCGCTCGCGGGGCGTCCGCGGAACCGCGGGACGGCCACGCACAGCACCGTGACCCAGAAGGCCGCGACGGCCATCAGCAACCAAAGGTCGGCGGTGAGGAACGCGGCGTATTCCTCGACGGCCGTCGGCTTCGGTCGGTCGACGCCGCCCGCATCCAATCCGTGCCGGATCCCGGCGTTCGCGACCGGGTCGCGCGGATCGATGAGCAACGCGCGTTCCCAGCAGATCATCGCGCGGCCTTTGCGCCCAAGCCGCCATTCGGCGTTACCGAGCGCGGCGAGCCGTCCGGCGGTCACGCCTTCGGCGCGGATCTCCGCGCTCCAGAGTTCGACGGCGCCGGCGTAATCGCCGCGGGCGTAGGCCGTCTCGGCGGCGCTGGGCGCTTCGGCCGCGGCCAAGGGCGCGAGCCAGCAGAGCAGGAGCAGGGCGAAGGTCCTCATGGCATGGCGAGCAGCCGGCGGAGCAGCGCGAGGTCGGTATCGGCGGTCTCCGCATGGGGCGGAGTGCCTGACCGGGCGAAGCGGTCTGATTGTGCGAGCGTGAATAAGGCGTCGAGGCGCGAGCGGTCGCTTTCCGGGAGCACACGCACCACGTCGCTCTGGGTCATGGCCTGTTCATCGGCGTCGAGCCGGGCGGCCACGCCGGATTGCAGGCCGCGGACGACGGCGATGGCGAAACCACGGGCATCGCTCCGGCGGCGGCAGGCTTCAGCTTCGGCGAGCGCGGCCCGCATGATGGCCCGGGCACGGCGGCGACGGCGGATCTCCGGATGCGCGGCGAGGTAACCTAGGACGCCCGCCAAGGTCGTCGCGATGATGACGAGTCCGAGCGCGGTCGCGTTCGCGGACCAGAAGCCCGTCGTTTCGCTGAGGGAGGCCGTCGGGGCGCCGCGGAAGAGCGGCGTAGCGCGGCGCGGCTCCGGCGTGGCCAGTCCGGTTACCGGCTTGGGCTGGGCGGCGCCGACGGGCGCCGACGGGTCGGCCGTGACGAGGTCGACTTTCGCCGGCGCGTTGCCGGTCACGGTCACTTCGAGCGGCGCGAACTCCAGGCGACTGAAGGTCTTGGTCGCGGGGTCGAACGTAGCCAACCGTACGGCGGGCGTGCGGAGCTTGCCGGGTAGGCGCGGGACGAGCGTGTAGACGAACATACGCTGGTCTTCCGCGTGGCGGCGGCGTTCGGTCGCCGGCAACACATCCCAGGTCTCGTCGCTCCGGATTTCCGGCGGCAGGATGCGGTCTAGGTTGCCCTCGCCGGTCAGGATCGCACGCAGGCGGATGGGCTCGCCGACCTCGGGCTTGTCCTTCGAGAGCTGCAGGCCTTCGGCGACGAAGCGCCCGATGGCGCCGTTCCATTCGGCGGGCCGGCCGCGCTCCGGCACGTGCGCGACCGTCAGCTGCCGGCGGAAGGCGAAGGGCCGGTCGCGGCCGGACTGGTTGAACGCGCCCGACTCGCCGCTCTGCACGAGCATGATGCCGTTGAGGGAGAACTCACCCACGCCTTCGCGGATCGGGGTCAGGTCGAAAGTCGTCTGCAATCCTTGTCCGAGCGCGTCCGGCAGCGGCTGACGTTCGGCGGAGACCGCCATCGAGAAGCCTTCGGCGAGCGATTCGAGCCCATAGCTCGCGACGACCGCCTCGTTCTCGCCGCCCCGCATGCGGATGGCGCCCCGGATCAGTTCGCCTACGTAGAAGACGCGGTCCGGCAGGACGAGTTCGGCGCGGGCTTGGGCCTCGCGGCGGAAGACGACCTTGTCGCTGACCTGCAGGCGGATTTCCGGGACGACGACGACCTTGCGCGCGAAGCGCAGGTTGAAGGAGGGGATGACGTGTTCGCCGACCTGTTCGGGCGCGACGCCCGAGAAATTGAAGGTGGCTTCGTTGGAGCCGGCGCGGATCAGCTGGCCCGAAAGCCGGAGGGCCATGCCGCGGGGCGGCTTGATCTCGCGGCTGATGAACTGCGCCCCGCCGAGCACGATGTCGGACTCGACCGTGATCTGCAGTCGGAAGGGCTGGCCGGGCGCGGTCACGCGCGGGGTGATCTCCCAGTGGACGCGGTCCTCCGCGCGGGCGAGGAGCCCGAGGCACAGCAGGACGCAGCAGGAGAGGAACCGGCGCATCTCAGTAGTCCTTACCTTTCTTGTCCTTGGGTTTGCCGCCGTTGCCGCCCTTGCCGTCCTGCTGGCCGGCGGGCATCTTGCGGCCGAATTCGTTCTTCAGGCCTTCGAGCGAGCCGCGCGCTTCCTGTTCGGTCATCTTCTGCTCGCCGCCTTCTTCGCCTTTCTTGTCGCTACCGGAGCGGGCCTTCGGTTTACGGCGTTCGGGCGGGAGGAAATCTTCGTCCTCGTCCTCTTCGCCGTTCTCGGCCTCGGGGGGAAGTTTGTCGTCGGGGATGCGCTTCACCAGTTCGCGGATGACGTCGCGCAGTTCCTCGAGTTTCTTGCGCTGGGCTTCGATGGCCTCGTCGAGCGCGGCCGTCTCCCGCCGCAGGGCGCGCAGCAGTTCCTCGACGGACTCGGCGTTCGTCTTGCCCTGGGCGTCCGCGACGTCGAGTTCGTGGGCGCCACGGAAGTCGCCGACCGAACGCGTCCAGAGCGCGATGATCCCCGCACGCTTGGTGACCATCGCTTCTTCCTTGGGGATGAGTTTCTTGATGGTGCGATAGGTGTTGATGCCACCGCCGAGCGCGGACGTCGCGGGGACGTAGTCCGGCTCGCGGCCCTCGGCCTTGGCCTTATCGAGCAGTTCGATCTGATCCTTCATGTCCGAGATGTCGGCGTCGGCCGCCTCGAGGTAGGAGCGGGCGATCGAAAGTTCGGTCACGTCGCCCGTGGTCCGGCCGCCGAGGCCGGCTTTGCCTTGGCCGAAGCGGACGTGACCGAGGTTATGGAGGGCCGGCGGACGGAGCGCGTCGACGTCGCGGGCCAACGAGGCGCGGAGGGCTTCCTCGGCGCCGGCGAGATCGCCTTCGGCGAGGCGCTGCGTGCCGCGGTTATGCAGTTCGCGCGCGTCGAGGCCGGCGAAGGGGTCGGCGACTTTCTCGGCGCCGGTCGCGGCGGCCGAGAGGAGCAGGAGTGCGAACAGATTTCTCATGGCGTGGTCAGGCGGCGGCGGGTGGAGAGGAGGGATTCGGCGACGAGGAGCAGGAGGGCGAGGCCCAGGAACCATTCTTCGCGGGGGATACCTTGGCGCCCGGCGCCGCGTTCGTCGGTCCCCGCCTGGATGGCGAGGCGGAGGGCTTCCATGCCTTCGCCGGCCTGGCCGAGCCGGACGAAGCGTCCGCCGGTCGCTTCCGCGACCTCGCCGAGGGTCTTCTCGTCGAGCCGGCTGAGCACTTCTTCGCCGGCCGCGTTCTTAAGCGTGTCGATCGAGCCCGTCTCACCGATGACGCGGATCGGGCCGCCCGAAGGCGTGCCGACGCCCACGGCGTGGACGACGAGTCCCTTGCGCTTGAGCTTCTTCGCCATCTCGACGCCGCCGGACTCAAGGTCCTCGCCGTCGGTCAGCAGGATGAGCAGCTTGCGGTTACGGTTGGAGTAGAAGGCGAGTTCGGCTTCCTCGACGGCGCGGCCGAGGTCGGTGCCGGACACCTGGATGCTGGTGACGTCGGTCTCCTCCAGCGTGCGGTAGAAGGCGTCGTAGTCGCGCGTGAGCGGACACTGCAGGAAGGCTTGGCCGGCGAAGGCGATGAGGCCCACGTTGCCGGTGCCCTTGCGGCGGACGAAGCCGGCGATCGCGGCCTTGGCGCGCGCGAGCCGCGTCGGGCTCATGTCGGCGACGAGCATCGACTTGGAGACGTCGAGGGCGAAGACCACGTCTTCGGTGGCGCCTTTCTGCGTGGTCTCCTCGACGCCCCAGCGCGGGCCGGCGAAGCAGACCACGAGGAGGGCGAAGGCGGCGGCGAGGGCGGCGTCCTTGGTCAGCCGGCGCGCGGCGGAGAAGCCTGAGATCAGCCGGCCGAGCAACGTCGCGGAGGCGAAGCCGGTCAGTCCCTGGCGGCGGCGGTGTTCGGTCCAGCGCAACGCGAGGAAGAGCAGCAGCCCCGCGGCGGCGGCGACCACCAGCAGGCGCGGATCTTCGAAATGCGGGTCGGTGGTGTCCATGGCTCAGGGCGCGCGCGGCCGCAGGACGGCCCAGCCGATCTCGGCGAGAAGGAGGAGGGCGGCGAGGCCGACCCAGATGAGGCGGTGGCTTTCGTAGACGACGGATTCGCGCAGACGCACTTCGGTGCGTTCAAGGCGGTCGATCTCCTCATAGACGCGGCCCAACTGGGCCTGGTCGAGCGCGCGGTAGAAGCGGCCGTTGGCGAGCTTGGCCATCTTCTCCAGCATCACGTAGTTGGCCGGGTTGATGGTCTGCATCGGGATCGTCCGCCCGAGGGCGTCGCGGTAGAGCTGGCCGGTGCGGGTGTCGAAGCGGGGCAGGATGGTGGGCTCGTCCTTACCGAGGCCGATGCAGTAAAGGCGGATGCCGAGGGCCGCCGCGAGTTCGGCGGCGGGCACGGGCAGGATGGCCTTGCTCATGTTGTCATCGCCGTCCGTGAGCAGGATGATGACCTTGGAACGCCGGCCCTTGATGTTCTTCATGCGGTCGACGGCCATCGCGAGGCCTTCGCCGATCGCCGTGCCGGTTTCCTGGATGCTGCCGATGTGCATGCGGTCGATGCCTTTCTCGACCCAGATCTTATTGATCGTGAGCGGGCTCAGCAGGTAGGGCTTGCCCGAGAACACCACGGCGCCGATGCGGTCGTCGGGCCGCTTGGCGAGGAAGTCATAGATCACTTTCTGGCTGGCCTGCCAGCGCGTCACCTCGGCGCGCGGGGTGCTCATGTCCAAGGCCATCATCGACCAGGAAAGGTCGACGACCATCATGATGTCGACGCCCTCCGTCTCGCGTTCGATCTCCTTGTTCGCCGTGCGGGGGCCGGCGATCGCGATCACTAGCAGGATCGTCGTGAGCAGGCGGAGGAAAAGCCGGAGGCGGCCGCTGCGTTCGCGGACGGGTCGCCCGCTGGCGCCGAGCAACGTGGTGTCGGGATAGAGGACCGCGGCGGAACGGCCGATGCGTCCGCGCAGCCACGCGTACACGGGCACGAGCGCGAGCAGGAGCAGCGCCCAGGGATACTGGAAATCGAAGCCGAAGATTTCCATCAGGCTTGGTCACGCCGGGGCAGCGGCGGAGGTACGGGGAGGGGCGGCGGCGTGGGCAGCGGCGGCGGGGTCGCCACGGCGACCGGAGCGATGAACGGAGCGGCCGATGCGACGGGCCGCGGGCGGGGCGGGACGATCGGCGGCGGCGTGGGCCGGGCGAAAGTCCGGCGGGCGTCTTCGACGCGACGGGCGGCCTCGCGGACGCCGGCGATGAGCAGAGAAGTCTCCAGCCCCGCGCCGGCGAACTTCGTGGCGTCGGCGCTACGCAGCGCGGCGGCCAGCGGCTGGCGGGCGGGCAGGAAGACGGCGATGACACCGATCACCGTCAGGAGTTCTTCGGTGGCGAGCGACGGCAGGGCGCGCGCATCGACGGCATGCAGGTAAGCCCGGAAGGCGCGCGTGACGCGGACCACTGCCTCGGCGGTCGGCAGCGCCTCGGCGGCGCCGAGTTCGCCCTCGAGGAGCGCGAAGGGCGGCCGCGCGGCCGGGGCGCGGCGGAGGAAACGGAAACCCACGAGCGCGACGACGGCGAGCACGGCGACCGCGAGCACGGCGGCACCCCAGTAGGACGCCCAGAAGCCGGGCGGCACCTCGGCTTTGGGGCCGAGCAGCGCGAACGGGATGTCGTCGGCGGGCGGCATCAGCGGCGGCGTCGGCGGCGTTCGAAGAAGCGTGCGAGGATCGGTGCCACGGCGGCGGCGCCGTCGACCCTCGCGACGTCGGTCCCGGCGCGGCCGAGCAGGGCGGCGGTCTCGGTGAGTCGGGCTTCGGCTTGGGCGGCGAAAGCCGCGCGCACGGCGACCGAACCCGTGTCGATTTCGCGGATCTCGCCGGTCTCGGCGTCCTCGAGGGCGACCACGCCGACGTCGGGTAGGACGCGCTCGCGTTCGTCGACGAGCTGCACGCAGGCCGTGTCGTGGCGGGAGTTCAGTTCGGCGAGCGCCGCGGCCATCGCGTCGCCGCCTTCGGGGCCGGCGAGGAAGTCAGAGACCACGAACACCATCGAACGCCGGCGCAGCGCGCGGCCGAGGCGACGCATCGGCTGGACGAAGGAAGTGCGGCGCGAGACGGGGCGGAATTCCAGGACCTCGCGGATGATGCGCAGCACATGGCGCCGGCCTTTGCGCGGGGCGACCCAGAGCTCTTCGCGGTCCGAGAACAGGAGCAGCCCGACCTTGTCGCCGGCCTTGAGCGCGGAGACCGCGAGGCAGGCCGCGACATCGGCGGCGCGTTCGCGCAAGGTCTGCTCGCCGGAGCCGAAGGCGGCCGAGCCCGAGACGTCGACGGCGAGCACGAGCGTGAGCTCGCGCTCTTCGCGATACAGGCGGATGAACGGCTTCCCCGTGCGCGCGGTCACGTTCCAGTCCATGGAGCGCACGTCGTCGCCCGGGACGTATTCGCGCAGCTCCTCGAAGTCGGTGCCGCGGCCTTTGAAGCGGGAGAGGTAGGCGCCGACCATCGCGTCGTTGACCTGGCGCAGGGCGACGATCTCGACGCGCTGCGCGCGGCGGAGGCTCTCCTGCGGATGGGTCGGGACGGGCGTGGCCACGGTCACCGGTCGGGCTTAGGGGACGCTGACGGCGTCGAGGACGCGGCGCACGATGGCGTCGGCGTCGACCCCTTCGGCGTCGGCTTCGTAGGTGAGGATCAGGCGGTGGCGGAGGACGTCAGGCGCGATGTCCTTCACGTCCTGCGGGGTCACGTGGTCGCGGCCCTGCAGGAAAGCCCAGGCCTTGGCGGCGAGGGTGAGGTTGATGGTCGCGCGCGGCGAGGCGCCGAACTGGAGGTACTTGGCGAGGTCCGGGCCGCCCGCATGCTGGCCGCGCGTCGCGAGCACGAGCGAGACGATGTAATCGCGGATCGGGTCGGCCACATGGATCGCGTCGACGGCCTGGCGGGCCTCGAGGATCTCCTGCTGCGTGATGACGGCTTCGACGTCGAGCTTCGGCGAGGTGGTCGCCATCGCGTCGAGGATCTTCCGCTCCTCCTCGCGGGTCGGGTAGCCGATGTTGAGCTTGAGCATGAAGCGGTCGACCTGGGCTTCGGGCAGCGGGTAGGTGCCTTCCTGGTCGATCGGGTTCTGCGTCGCGAGCACGAGGAAGGGCACGGGGAGCTTGTGCGTCTCGCCGCCGAGCGTCACCTGGCGTTCCTGCATCGCCTCGAGGAGCGCCGACTGCACCTTGGCGGGCGCGCGGTTGATCTCGTCCGCGAGGACGAAGTTGGCGAAGATCGGGCCGCGCTTCACGGCGTACTCGCCGGTCTTCGGGTCGTAGATGAGCGTGCCCACGATGTCGGCCGGCAGCAGGTCGGGCGTGAACTGGATGCGCGAGAAGTCGGCGCGGACGGTCTGCGCGAGCGTGCGCACCGAGAGCGTCTTCGCGAGGCCGGGCACGCCTTCGAGCAGGACGTGGCCGTTGGCGAGGAGGCCGATCAGCAGGCGGTCGACCAGGTATTGCTGGCCGACGACGACGCGGGCGACCTGTTCGCGGAGGCGCGGCACCCAGGTGCCGGCGGCGTTGATGGTGGTGGACATAGGGGTGGGGAAGGGGCGCGCGGGGTGGCGCGTTCGGCGGTTCTCCGCCCACTTGTCGGCATCCGGTCGGACCGGACTCGTCTCCGATTTAGCAGGACAACCGGGACTTCTCAACCGCAGCCTTCACAAAAGCGGCGAAGAGGGGGTGGGCCCGGTCCGGGCGGGACTGGAATTCGGGGTGGTATTGGACTCCGACCATCCAGGGGTGGTCCTTGACCTCGACGATCTCGACCAGGCCGCTCTGGGGGTTGGTACCCCCGACGATCAGGCCGGCGGCCTCGAGCCGGGCCCGGTAGGCGTCGTTATATTCGAAGCGGTGGCGGTGGCGTTCCTTGATATTGTCCATGCCGTAAGCGGCGCGGGAGCGGCTGCCCGGGGTCAGGGCGCAGTCATAGGAACCCAGGCGCATCGTGCCGCCCTTGGTCACCACGCTCTTCTGCGATTCCATGAGATGGATGACGGGGTTCTTGGTCTCGGGGGCGAACTCGGTCGAATGGGCGTCCTTGAGGCCGAGGACGTGGCGGGCGTATTCGATCACCGTGATCTGCATGCCGAGGCACAATCCGTAGAAGGGGACCTTACGTTCGCGGGCGAACTGCGCGGCGATGATCTTGCCCTCGATGCCGCGGTTGCCGAAGCCGCCCGGGACGAGGATGCCGTCGAGGCCTTCGAGCGCCGCGGTGCCCTTGGTCTCGAGGTCTTCGGCGTCGATGCGCACCACTTCGACGGCGGTCTCGTTGGCGATGCCGCCGTGCGTGATGGATTCGTAGACGGACTTATACGCGTCCTGGAGTTCGATGTATTTGCCGACGACACCGACGCGCACGCGGTGCTTCGGTTCCAGGAGGCGGCGGACGATCTCGCGCCACGGAGAGATGTCGATCGGCTGGCACTGCAGGCCGAGGCGCTTGACGACGACTTCGTCGATGCGCTGCTCGGCGAGCTGCATCGGGAGTTCGTAGATGGAGTGCTCCACGTCGCGGCATTCGAACACGCAGTCCAGGCCGACGTTGCAGTAGAGGGAGAGCTTCTGGCGGTTGTCCTCGCCGATCGGGCGGTCGGTGCGGCAGACGAGCAGGTCAGGCTGGATGCCGATCTCGCGGAGCTTGGCGACGGACTGCTGCGAGGGCTTCGTCTTGAGTTCGCCCGCGGCCTTGATGAAGGGCACCAGCGTGCAGTGCAGGAAGGCCACGTTCTCGCGGCCGGCGTCATGCTGGAACTGGCGGAGCGCCTCGAGGAAGGGCAGGCCTTCGATGTCGCCGGTCGTGCCGCCGATCTCGGTGATGAGCACGTCGACGCCTTCGCCGCCCTTGAGGATGCGGTCCTTGATCTCGTTGG
>JBIKIO010000038.1:0-11583 GCA_044361555.1 Opitutales bacterium | reverse complement strand
CGCCGGGCAGCCGCGCCGCGAAGCCGCGCTGACACAGGCCGAAGCCGCTCATCCCGGTCTGCACTTCCACGGCGCCTTCCGCGGCGGCATCTCGCTCATGCACACGCTCCGCGGCGGCGACGCCTTGGGGCGGAGCCTCGCGAAAGCCTAGGCCGTCTTTCCCTCGGAAGCCGGATCCGGCAGGCCGCGGACGATCCAGATCGCGGGCAACATCAGCAGCGCGCCGCCGAGGTAGACCCAGAAGTGGGATCCGAAGTGGAAATACAGAAGCGCCGCGGTCACCGGACCGATGACGCGGGCGAGCGAGCCCGCCGAGCGAAGGATGCCGAGGTTACGTCCCTGCTCCGAGGAATCAGAGTAGAGGGAGACCAAGGCCGAGACGCTCGGCAGGATCAGACCCGTCGCGAAGGAGATCAAACCGAGGCCGAGATAGAATGCTCCCTCGGACCAGGCAGGGGAAGGCGTGGCAGGGGTCGGCGTCGGGATCAACGCGACGCAGACGAACGCGACGGCCGCGATGAGCATGCCGAGCATCACGACCTTGCGCTGCCCGAGCCGCTTCACGAGCTGACGGGCGAGACCCTGCGCGAAGATCATGCAGGCGCCGTTGAAGAGAAAGAGCCAGGCGTTGTCGCGCGGGCTGTAGGCGAATAGCGCCAGGGTGAGGAAGACGATGGTGTTCTCCATGCCGGTGAAGGCGACCTGATAGACGAGATTGGCGAATGAGGTGCGACGGACGGCGGAAGAGCGGACCGTGGCAAGGTCGAAGACCGAGGGGCGCTTGGCGTCGGCGGAGGCCCGGCGCTCTGGCGCGAGCGTCTCCGGGAAGAACTTCACGACCAGCAGGAAGTTCAATAAGGCTAGCGAGGCGGCGATGGCGGCCGGAACGGAGAACGGATTGAGTCCGAAAGAGCCGGCGACCGGGCCATGGGCGAACTGCACGGAAGAAGCGAGTCCACCGATGACGGGTCCGAAGACAAAGCCCATACCGATGGCGATGCCGACGACGGCCATGCCCTTGGTGCGCTCCTTCTCGTCGGTGATGTCCGCCGCAGCGGCGCTGGCGACGGCGATGTTGCCCGCCATCATGCCCGAGATGAGGCGGGTGACGACCACCAGCCAGAACTGCGCCGCGAAGATCCAGAGGAGATAGGAAAGCGCATTGCCAGCCAATGTTACAGTCAGGATACGACGACGTCCCCAGCGGTCGGAAAGCGCGCCCCAGATGGGCGAGAACACGAACTGCAGCAATGAATAGAGGGTGCTGAGCAGGCCTCCGAAGAGCACCGTCTTCTTGAAGACCGTATCGCCGCCCATCCACTCCGCGGCCGAGTTCAGGGAACCGATCAAGGTGCCGGCCGCGCCTTCCGTCCGGATATAATGGTCCAGCAGGTGCGGAAACAGCGGGATGATGATGCTGAAGCCCACGATATCCATGAACACCGTCAGGAAGATGAGTCCGAGGATGCGGCGCTGGGGGATGACGGCGGGGACGGACATGCGCCTCACGATGGGGTCCTCTCTTACCTGCGCAAACAAAACAGCGGCTTGCGGTCACCCCCTCGGGGAGAGAAGATGAAGGCATGCGGATTCTCGCCTTCCTTGCCTTGCTCCTGAACCTAGGCGGCGCCGCCGCCCGGGCGGCCACCGACCCGAAGCTCCTGCTCATCGAGCAGAAGCTCGGCGGCTTCCAGGACCGTGATTATGCCGTGGCCGTGGAGAAGACCCTCGGCGAGTTCGAAGGCCGGACGGGGCTGAGCCTCCGCCCCGGAGAACTGAAGCGCTGCGGACTCAAGCTCTCCTCCGAAGGCGGAGCCGGCCTGGCTACGCCCAAGCCGTTGGTGCGCGCGATCACGGCCGCCCTCCTCCGCCGCGGCTTCGCCCAAGGCGCCATCACCCTCTGCGATGCCAAGCCGGAGAATCTCCGCCAAGCCGGCTTCCTCCCTTCCCTCTCCTCGCAGGCTGACACTTTCGAAGGTTTTCCGGTCCTGGCCTGGGAGACCCTCGCGCCGGGCTGGGCTGCTGACAGCCGGCTTCGTTATGAGAACCAGGTCCTACCGCGACCCGGCACGCCGAACGTGCCCTGGGGTGACGCGCGCGTGAGCATCCTGCCGAAGACCCTCGTCGATGAAGTCGATTTCTGGATCAACCTGCCGGTGCTCAGCGACAGCCCCTCGCTCGGCGTGCACGGCGCGATGGCCGCGGCCTCGATCGGTAATATGGCCAACGCGGAACGTTTCTTCGACAACCCCTTCAACGCCTCCAAGGCCGCGGTGGAAGTCTGCGCCATCCCGAAACTCGCCAAGCGCAACGTGCTGACGATCCTCTCCCTGGAACGTTATCAGGTGCTCGGCGGACCAGGTTTCGACGCGAGCTGGTGCCGCTCCGAGAAGACCCTGCTCGGCAGCGCTAATCCGGTCATCATCGACTTCATCGGGCTCCAGAAGATCAACTCCGCCCGTGCCGCCAGCGGCATCGCCACGATCCACCCGGAGCCCCCGATCTTCGCCGCCGCCAACGCGGGCGAAATCCGGCTAGGCACATGCCGCCCGGCCGACATCACACTCGTCCGCTTGCCCGCCCCTTGATCCCGTGTTGCACCGGCTGAAGCAACTACTGGCTCCGATCCGTTACTGGAAGGAACTGCCCCTGCGCCCGCTGGGCGACCGGCCGGCGACGGCCGTCGCCCCCGCCAGCAAGATTCCGCCGATCGTCATCCAGACCTGGGAGGACCGTCTGTTCGGCAAGAACCACCTGCGGGAGATGGAAAAGTTCCGTGACCTGAACCCGGAACTGAGCTTCGAAATCTGGGATCGTGCGCAACGCGAGAGCTACCTTCAGGATAAGTGGGGCAAGCATCCGATCTTCGAGATCTACCAGCGATCGCTCTTCGGACCAATGAAGGCTGACATCTTCCGCTACTGCCTCATGGCGGATCGCGGGGGGCTTTATTTCGACATCAGCAAAGGATGCACGGTGCCGTTGCGCACGCTCTACGCACCCGAGACCGAAGCGCTGATCACCTTCGAGCCCCATTCGAGTCCGGTGACCTGCCCGCCTTCCGTCGCCCCGCACCTGAAGCACCCGGATAAGATCGCCCTGCAGTGGGGCTTCGGCTTCGCCCCGGGTCACCCGATCCCGCTGCAGACCATCGCGAACATCTGCGCCGAGTACCCGCGCTACCAAGGCAAGGTCTTCGGTTTCCCGAAAGACGCCATCCGCGAACTCACCGGGCCCATCATGTTCACCAAGAGCCTGCATGACGCTTACGCGCGCGGCCCCCTGACGAACGTCGTCCAGGCCGGCGTCGACTTCAATGGCCACGGCGTATTCGCGCTGAAGGGGTCGAAGGTACGCTACATGACCGCTCCGGCCTACACGAAGGCCAAGGATCAGCCGATCGTCCTCTAGGCCACCAAGCGCCGCAAGTTGTCCGCGCCGGCGCGGAACGCGGCCAGCTGGAAGCGCCGATATACCGGCAGACCGCACCAGACGAACCAGCGGCTGGGCCGCACATGATAGGAGACGGTCAGGACGAGCGTATCGCCCTCGCGCTTCACTTCGGCCCGCCAGATGCCCCGTCCATAATGTCTGCGCGTGGTGACATAACCCAAGGTGACGCTTTCAGCGGCGGCTTCCACGACGTCGACCTCGACGACCGCGGGTAGCATCAGGGGCGAGAGACCCGGTAGATTAGGCACGAATAATCCTAGCCCGAGCCTGTCGCCGACGCGCACCGCCCGGCCTTCGTCTTCGAACTGAGTCCGTCGAACCATGACAGAAGCGGGATAGAAGCGGTAACCGAGCAGGGCTTCCTTCACCCGGGCAAAGGCTTCCGGCGACCAAGCACCGACCACGACGCGGTGCGAGTCGGCGAAGGTCGCTGTCGCGCGGTCGCCGGCCTCGACGGGCGTAAGCAAGTCAGGCGAGGGCGCGACAATGTCGTCGAACGCCGGCGCCTGCGCGGCGAGGAGCAAGGCGCCGAGAAGGTTGAGCGAACCATGCACCGCGGCCATCTGCGGGATGGTGAGGTAGCTCCATCCGAAGGCATGGGCAGCGGTATAGCCCACGCCGAGCAGGAAACCAGGGACGAGGCAGACGTAAGGCCAGGGTCCGCGCTTCACGGGCATGAAGGCGGCCCAGAGCAGGAAGCCGGCGGCGAAGACCACGGCGGCGGCGGCTTCGACCGGCCCCGGACGCAGCGGATCGGTCCGCAAGGCGAAGCACAACGCGGTGGCCGGAGCGCCGGCTACGTAAAGCCAGACGCCGAGGTCGCGCCAGCGGCAGCGGGCGAGCGGTCGTTCGCTGGCCGCCATCGCCAGCGGCAGGAAGCCGAAGGTGATGGCGAAGTGTACGGTGGTCAGCGTCGCGAGCGGATCGGGGAAACCCGCGAAGGTCCGATCATAGCGCGACCAGATCCAGGCCACCGCGGCCACCAGCGGACCGGTGGCGGAAAGCATCTCCAAGTAGCGTCGCGGAGCCGGCGCGAGGTCATCGGAGAGGAATCGGCGCAGGCCGTGCGCCCAAAGCCAGAGCGCGAAGAGGAAAGCCGGAGCGGCGGCCAAGGCCATGACGGGCCCGGGCTCACTGGAGCCGACATAAGCCAAAACCCAGATCCAAAGGCCAGGCACGGTGAGCCGGTTGAGCCACTGCGGGAAACCTCGGTCCAGATGCTGCGCCCAGACCAGCGCCCCCCAGAAACAGAGCGCGGCGATGATCGTGAACCAATCGACGTGGGCGAGAAACACCATGACCTCAGCCTAGGGGCGCAAAAAAGGCGGTCAAGGGAGGTCCCTTGCCGCCTGCTGCTTCATAAGGACTACTTCAGAGCTTCAAGCCGAGGGCTTCGGAAGCCGTGGCACGCTCTTCGAGCAACTCCTTCTCCGTGATCGCGATCTTCTCCTTGGAGAAGGCGTCCAGCGGAAGACCCTGGACGATTTCCCAGGAGCCATCGGCCTTGGTGCGAATCGGGTAACCGAACATGATGCCCGGAGAGATGCCGTAATCGCCCTTGGAAAGGACCGCGACGGAATGCCAGTCGCCGGCCGGGGTCGGGAAGTGCAGGCTGCGCAGAGTGTCGAGCGCGGCGTTGGCGGCGGAGGCGGCCGAAGAGGCGCCACGGGCCTTGATGACGGCGGCGCCGCGCTTCTGGACGTCGGAGACGAAAGTCTCCTTGAGCCACGCGTGGTCGGTGATGACCTGGGTGGCCGGCTTGCCGTCGATCGTGGCGTTGGTGAAGTCAGGGTACTGCGTCGAGGAATGATTGCCCCAGATGGCGACGTTCTTGACGACGGAGTTATGCGCGCCGGCCTTGCCCGCGAGCTGCGACTTGGCGCGGTTCTCGTCGAGGCGGGTCATCGCGAAGAAATTCTCGGTCGGGACGCTACCGGCGGAACGCAGGGCGATGAGGGCGTTGGTGTTGCAAGGATTACCGACGACGAGGACCTTGACGGACTTCTTGGCGCTGCGCGCGATGGCTTCGCCCTGGCCGATGAAGATCTTGCCGTTGATGCCGAGGAGATCCTTGCGCTCCATGCCGTCCTTGCGAGGCACCGCGCCGATGAGCAGGCACCAGTCAGCGTCCTTGAAGCCTTCGTTGAGGTCGCCGGTGGCGACGACGTCGGTGAGGAGCGGGAACGCGCAGTCCTGGAGTTCCATCACCACGCCGGCGAGGGCGTTGAGACCGGGTCCGACTTCGATGAGGTTGAGGGCGACCGGCTGGTCGGGTCCGAAGACGGCACCGGAAGCGAGGCGGAAGATGGCGGCGTAACCGATGTTGCCGGCGGCGCCGGTGACGGCGACGCGAATGGGAGACTTGGAGGCCATAGGAGTAAACCTATCTAGGTAGGCCCTCCCCCGGGAGTGAAGCGGAAACTAGAGCCCGAGCTCCCCTTGCATGAGGTCATCAGCCGCCGGCGCCGATACGCTGTCGCGAACTAATTGTGACAAAGGCGCGGCGGAACGGCCTTCTTGCCCGCAGAGCGCCCGGAGCACCAAAGCGGCCGCCAAGGCATCGTAAAGCGCGCAATGGTAGCGCCGGCGACCAGGCGGGCAATGGTCGGCCGCTAGTTCATCCAGACGGGCGCCCAGGCGCAGGGCCGAGACCAAGGCCGACAAGCGGAAATCGCCAAGCGACGGGGCCCAAGCCCGGGCCAAGCGGCAGGTGTCGATCCATGGTCCCCACTCGGCGATCTCAGCCGCCTCTCCCACGAAACCCGGGACGACCGAAGGCCGCGACCAAGTGCCACGCAGCAGGCCGGATTCGACGGAGGCGTTATGGGCGGCCAGCAGACCGGTCCGGCGCAGGCCGACCCAGCGCTCCCATTCGGACTCGAAGGGCGGACGGCCTTTGAGCTCCTTCACGCCGAGGCCGTGGCACTGGGTGTCGATCGCCGGCACCGGCACGCGGGACGCATGCAGGCTCGTGGCCGCGGAGACGATCTCGCCGCCAAGCATGGTCGCGACCCCGAACTCGACGACGCCGGTGCGGGCGCTGCCTTCGAAGTCGATGACGTGGATCGGGACCGAAGACCAGGTGAAGGCGACGGGGCTCATGCGTTCAGCGCCATTCGTGCTTGGGATAGCGTCCGCGGAGTTCCTTCTTCACGCCTTCGTAGGAGCCCTTCCAGAAAGCGTCGAGATCGGTAGTGCGCTGCTGGGTCCGGCGAGCCGGCGATTGGATGCACACGACCATCGGGACCTTCCCGAGACAGACGCGCAGCTTCGCACCCGGGAAATCATAAAGCTCCTGCACGGTGGCTTCGACCTCGGCCTGCCCGTCCTCGGTATACTCGATGCGGGCAGGATGCTTCTTGCGCGGCAGGATGATCTTCTCGGGGCAGTAAGACTCGAGCGCCATGGCCTGCTCATGCGTGAGCCAGCCTCGGACGACGCCGAAGACCGGGCGGTCGCGGATGTCACGGTATGCCACGGCGCCCGTGCAGACTTCCTCGATCACCATGCGGCGGGCCGCTTCGTCGAAAGGCGGGATACCAAGTTCGGGACAATGCTTCGCGAGGAAGTTGACGCGTCGGATCCAGGCATCGACAGGTGTGTCCCACTTCTCGAGCTCGAGACGGCCGGCGGCGACTTCTTCCGCGAGCAGCCGGCTGGCGGCATCAGAGGGAGCGTCGTCGCGTTCCTTAGCTTCGAGCACGAGGTCGCGGAAACGGCGCTCCACGCGGGTGACCACGCGACGCTGGGATGCGTCGTAACGCACCTGATTCACCGTCGAGAACTCCGCCGGGAATAGTTCCTGCAACCAGGCCTCCTCGATGGCGGTCGCGAGCGAGAGATAAGTCGTCACGCCGCCGCGGGCCTGGATCTCATCGACCTCGGCCGCGACCAGCAGCTTGGCGCTGCGAATGGAAGATTCACGCCGCAGTTCGCCGGTGCGGCCATGGACCAAGGCGCAACGCAGCGTGCCGGCGTCGAGACGGACGGCGAGTCGATCGGAGAAACCGAGCAGCAGACAACGCCGCACCGCGACGGGATCGGCGATGCGGTCGCTGACCGGCAGCCCCTGCCCTTCGGCGAGGCGGAGGAACTGACGGGCGGCCTGATCGGCCTGACGCGCGGCCTGTCCGTGCACGCCGAAGCGGTCGCACGCGTCGGCGTCGAACTTCATCTCGACCGCCCGCTGCAGGAGCGCCAGGCGCGGGAAGAAATCGGATCCATCTTCCTGTTCGACGGAGTCGCGGGCGTTCTCGGTCCGGTCGTCGACCTTGCGGAAAAGGATGTCACGGCCTTGGGCGAGACCGGCGATCCGGCAGACTTCGTAGACGCAGTCGAGTTCGCCGGCCGCAAGGAGCATACGCGCATAACGGGGGTGCGCCGGGAAGACCGACATCCGTCGCCCGAGGGACGTGAGCTTACCCTGCGCATCGACGGCACCCAGGTCCGCGAGGACCGTCAGCGCGCGCTGCAAGGCCTTGTCCTCCGGCTTCTCATACCACGGGAAAGTCGCGGCCTCGCCCCAGCCAGAGGTCAGCAACAGCAGGATAGTCTCCGAGAGGTCGACGCGCTTGATCTCCGGCACTTCACGAAGCGGGCGGGCTTCGTGGTCGGTCTGTGACCACAGGCGGATGCAGCGACCCGGCCCGGTACGACCGGCGCGGCCGGCACGCTGTTCGGCGGAGGCCTGCGAGACAGGCTCGACCAGCAGAGTGTCGATGCCGCGGTGCGGATCGAAGCGGGCGATGCGGGCGAGGCCGGCGTCGACGACGGCGCGGACCCCGGGAATCGTCAGAGAGGTTTCCGCCACGTTGGTCGCGACGATCACCTTGCGGCCGGGGCTAGGCTTGACCGCGCGGTCCTGCTCTTCCGGCGGGAGTTCGCCGTAAAGCGGCAGGATGTCGACGCCGCCGGATTCGGGCAGGTTACGCACCGCCCCGATGGTCCGCATGATCTCATACGAACCCGGCATGAAGACCAAGATATCGCCTTCGCTTTCCTCACGCAGGACCCGGCGCACCTGTTCGGCGGCGGCATCCCAGATCGGGCGGGTCGAGTTGCGGGGCAGATGCGTGTATTCGATCTGCACCGGATAGGCGCGGCCGTCGGCGGCCAAGGTCTCCGCGGAGCCGAGCCATTTCGCCACGCTCTCGGTATCGAGGGTCGCGGACATGGCCATGATCAGGAGGTCGGGCCGATGCGTCTCCTGCAGGCGGCGCGCGAGCGCGAGGGCCACGTCGGAGTGCAGGTTGCGTTCATGGAATTCGTCGAAGACCACCGCCCCGATGCCTTTGAGTTCGGGATCAGACGCCATCTGGCGGAGCAGGAGCGCCTCCGTCACGAACTTGATGCGCGTCTGGGCGGATTCGACGCGCTCGAAACGGATCTGGTAGCCCACCTCGCCGCCGAGCCGGACGCCGCGTTCCTGCGCGATGCGCGCCGCGAGCAGGCGGGCAGCGATACGACGAGGCTGCAGTACGACGATCTGCCCCTGGACGAGATTAAGGTCCAAGAGCATCTGCGGGATGCGGGTCGACTTACCCGAACCCGTCGGAGCACGAAGTACCAGCCGGCGGACACGGCCGCAGGCGGCGACAAGGCCGTCCTGCAACGTATCGATAGGCAGGGGTTGCTTCATAGGACGTCGAGGGGGATGAGGCGAGCACTCGCCCTGCCCTGCCGCACCGTAATCCGGGCGACCGTCACGGGAAGGTTAAAGCGCCTTGGTCCGGCGCTGCCCGGATTAAGCCGCAGCACGGTGCCGGCCTGCTCGATCTTCGGTACATGCGTATGGCCCGTGATCACGATGTCCGGACGAAAGGCCGCCTCGTCTACCGGCAGGTGGCCGTGATGAAGCAAGACGCGCAGACCAGCGACGACCTGCAAAGCGGTCAGCGGAAGCGAATCATCATCGTCGCAATTACCGGCGACGGCGTGGCAGGGAGCGATCTCGGCGAGCTGCGGTACGATCAGCGGACCGCAGACGTCGCCCGCATGAAAGATCACGTCGCATCCCTCCAGCGCGAGGATGGCCTCGGCACGCAGACGTCCGTGCGTGTCGGAGATGACGCCGATCTCGAACGACGGCTCCACGGTCAAAGCGGCCGGCGCAGCTTCCCGGCCGGGATCGGCCGCAGGGCCGTGAAGTCGGCGCCGAGGGTGGACTTCAGCTTGTCCTTCAGGCCGGCCGGCAGCGACTCGACCGCTTCGTTGAACTCCTTGTCACCGGGGAAAGCGGTCTTGCCGACCTCGGCGACCGGCAGGCTAGCGAGGGCGGATTCCGGGAAGACGAAGTCGGCTCGGCGGTCGGAGCTGGCGGCTTCGGCCTCGGCGGACTCGACGTCGATCGGCGGCAGAGAGTCTTCCAGGTTACGGGTATCCTCGACAGGGACGTCGACGAAACGGGAAGGCGTGGCCGCGATGGCGACCGGCGGGGTTTCCATCGGAGCGACCGGCACCGCGACGTCGACTTCAGGCGCCGCCGGCGTGGCCCTTATTTTTTTTTGGCCGGGCTCCCGAGGGAGACCAGCTGCGGCGGCGGCGATGTCTTTGATGAGGAGGTCTATCGACCGTGACCTACTTTGCTCGATGGCCTTGAGCAAGGTGACCTCGAAGTTCGCCCGGGGCGACAAGCCTTGGCGGATGCCATTCTCCCCTTCTTGCAGGCACTCGAGGAGACGCACGAGCTGCTCGGTGGCCAAGGGCGCGCCGAGTTGGGCGGAGGTGCCGCCCGAACGGACCGAATCAAGCGTCGCGCCGCGCACGCGGACCTGGAGATCGGCGAGCACGCGCAGCAAGTCGCGGCCTTCGGCGTGGAAGGCGTCGCAAAGGGCGAGGACCTTCTTGCCGTCACCCGTGGAGATGCCTTGGCAGAGGTCGGTGACCTGCTGGGCCGAGGCGAGGCCGTAGATCGAAAGCACGTCGGCTTCCGTGATCTGCTTGCCGGAGAAAGAGATGACCTGATCCAAGATGGACTGGGAGTCACGCATCCCGCCGGCGGCGAGGCGAGCGATGGCCGTGAGGGCGTGCTGGTCGGCGGTCACGCCGTCGGCCTTGACGATGCGGGCGAGCTGGGCGGCGATGACCTCCTCGGAGATCGGGTGGAACTCGAGGCGCTGGCAGCGGGAGGTGATGGTCGGCAGGACCTTGTCGGCCTCGGTCGTGGCCAGGATGAACTTCACCCAGGGCGGCGGTTCCTCGAGCGTCTTCAGCAACGCATTAAAGGCGTCCTTCGTGAGCTGGTGGACTTCGTCGATGATGAAGACCTTGAACGGGCAGCTCGTCGGCGAGAACTGGCACTCATCGCGGATCTTCTTGGCGTCCTCGATGGAACGGTTGGAAGCGGCGTCGATCTCGACGACGTCGAGGCAGTTACCCTGCTCGATCGCCAGGCAGACCGGGTCGTCGAGGGAGAAGTCCGGCTTCGGGCCGCCGGCGCAGTTCAAGGCCTTGGCCAGGATGCGGGCGGTGGTGGTCTTGCCGGTGCCACGCGGGCCGACGAAGAGGTAGGCATGGGCCATACGCTTCGTCTCAAGCGCGTTGCGGAGCGTCTTGACGATATGCTCCTGCCCGACGAGCTCGTCGAAGCGGCGGGGACGCCAGCGGCGCGCGATGACCTGGAAGCCGGGTGCAGACACTGGCGTCTAGGTAAGGTCGGGCCGAAAGGGTGTCAACGGGGCAAACCCCGGCTTATTCCCATTCGATGGTCGCCGGCGGCTTCGACGAGACGTCGTAGACCACGCGGTTGATACCCTTCACCTCGTTGATGATGCGGGTCGAGGCGCGCTGCAGCACGTCGTACGGCAGGCGGGCCCAGTCGGCGGTCATCGCGTCGGAGGAAGTGACCGCGCGCAGGGCGCAGACATTGTCGTAGGTGCGGCCGTCGCCCATGACGCCGACGCTACGCACCGGAAGGAAGACCGCGAAGGCCTGCCAAACCTTGGCGTACTGGCCGGAGGTGCGGAGCTCGTTGATGAAAATATCGTCGGCCTTACGGAGGACTTCCAGGCGTTCCTTGGTGATCTCGCCGCAGACGCGGACGGCCAGGCCGGGGCCCGGGAAGGGGTGGCGCCAGACCATCTCATGCGGCAGGCCGAGGGCTTCGCCGAGGGCGCGGACCTCGTCCTTGAA
>JBIKIO010000169.1:0-3588 GCA_044361555.1 Opitutales bacterium | reverse complement strand
GAGTTCGTCTATTCGACCTACCTCGCTCCCTCCTGTGCCGCCGCCGCGCTCGCGGCCGTCGACCGCGTGAAGGGAATGTCGGGCGAACGCGCCGAGCTGCATGCGCTCTCCCAGGCCTGGCGCGATGGGCTCGTCGAAGCCGGCTTCGCGGTGCCCTCGGGCGATTCGCCGATCATCCCGCTGATCCTCGGCGATTCGGATGTCACCCTGAAATACGCCACCGCGCTCCGTGGCGCCGGTTTCATGGTCTCCGCCATCCGTCCGCCGACTGTGCCCGTGCGCACCGGACGTATCCGCATCTCGCTCCGCCGAGGCCTTTCTCCCGCCGTGCTCTCCTCCTTCGTCTCCGCCTTGAAAGGCGTCTCCGCATGAAGATCGGCTGGCTGGGCGGCTGGGGCGTCTCGCTCGAGGAGATGAAGGCTATCGCCGTGGCGCATGCGCCGGATGCCGAGCACCTCATCTACCCGCCCGTCATGGGCGCCGCCGAGAACCTCACCGGCTGCGACGCCATCATCGCCTGGTCGCTCGGCGCGCACCTCGTCCTCGAGGCCGGGGCCCGGGGCGTGAAGTTCCCGGCCAAGGTGCTGCTCTTCGCCCCGTTCACGTCCTTCTGCTCCGAGCACGGTAAGTGCGGGAAGCATTCTGAGACCCAAGTGAAATGGCTGCGTCGCTGGATCGATACCGACGCCCCGGCGGCCTTGGCCGATTTCCGGAAGCGTGCCGGATTGGCGCCGTTGGTCGGTGACACGTTGCCTTACGAGAAGGAATACCTGCAGGCCGGCCTGGATATCCTGGCCCAACCCGCGGGCTTCTCGCTGATCACTTACGGCCGTCACGGGCTGAATCCTGGTTGGGAAGCCTATGTGGGCGACCAGGATGCGTTGTTGGATGCCGCGGGCGTTTGCCAAGCCGTCGTGGGCTGTCAAACTGTGGAAGGACTCGGGCACGACCTGCGCGAGTTCTTCGCCTCCTGAACCCATGCGTTTCGACGACCGAGCCGACAGTTACGGCGCGCACGCCGCGCCGCAGAAGCGTTTCGCCGAAGCGCTGGCCGCCTTCGCGCCGTTTCGTCGCGGCGTGCGCGTGACCGAGCTCGGTGCGGGTACCGGCTTCCTGACCGCTGCGCTGCTCGCGCAGGGCGTGAACGTCGACGCCACCGATGCCTCGCCTGCGATGGTCGAGCTCGGCCGTCAGGCCGTGCCGGTGGCGAACTGGTCGGTGCACAATGCCTTCGGACCGATCGAGAAGGCCGGCGCCCTCGCTTCGACGGGCCTGCTGCACTGGGCGGCTGATCCCGCCGCCGTGCTGAAGCATTGGCATGCCGCTTTGCCGGCCGGCGGACGACTCCTGCTCGGCGTGCCCTGCGATCCCTGTCTGAATGAACTCCGCGACCTCATCGGCGAAGGCCCCGTGCGCTGGCGCGACGAAGCGCAGTGGCTGGCTTTACTCAAAGGCGCTAAGTTCGACGTCCATGCGCACGGCGTGCTCGAGTCCGAGGAAATCTACCCGAACGCCCTCGAGTTCTTCCGCCACCTCCATCGCAGCGGCGTGACCGGTGAGCCGCGTTTCTCGCCCACCGAGCTCAAGTCGCTCCTCCGTGATTACGATCGCCTCAACGCTAGGCCGGACGGCGTCGTCGCGACCTGGGCCTGGCTGTTGGTGGATGCGACGGCGCGCGGTTGAACGCGCGCGTTAGTTGATCGGTTGAACCGTTGGCCGGTTGGCCGGAGTGAGGCGTCGTTAGTTGACGAGTTGGCCGGTTGACACGTTGGCAAGGAAGGAAAGATAGATGGCTGAATCGATGACAGAGGGCTGAATCGATGACAGAGGGCTGGATCGATGACAGAGGGTGGCTACGGCGCTCAAAGGGAAACCGGAGACCGGGATATTACCTGCGGGCATGATTCTTAATGGTGACGGGTGACGGCCACGGTGATCAGCCTTTCGGTAGTCAGCCGTTCGGCCTTCAGCCGCAGGAATCCGGGTGCCAGCTCCCGATGGCTGAACAGCTGGCGCCTGAACCCCCGTCGCCCATGCCCGTCACCTGACACCCGAAGATGATTTCCCCAGCCAATCATCCGGTTTCCGGTCTCCCCTTGAGTTCCTGTGTTCCCAACCGCTAACCGCTAACACCCACCTCGGATTTCGGCACATACTTTTCGAGATAACGCCAGAGCCAGGGGAGGAGGATGAGCGCCAAGGTCGCCGCCGAGAGATTGAAGGCCGAGTGCACGAAGGCGACCTGGAGACCGGGGTCATCGATCATCGCGAGCAGGGGGCGGATGGCGAACTGCAGCACCGTCACGAAGAGCGCTAGGCCGGCGAGATCCAGGCAGCAGTTGAACGAGGCGAGCCGGCGTGCGAAGGGTCCGAGCGCCGACGCGTTGATGAACGCGACCCAGCCGGTGCCGAGGTTGGCGCCGACGACCACCCAGATGGAGAGCGTCGGTTCAAGCAGTCCGCCGGCGACCGAGAGGACGGTCAGGCCGACGACCACGGCCGAGGATTGCACCAGCATCGTGAGCACGGTGCCGAAGATGAGCGCGCGCACGGGCGTGGACAGCGTGTCGCGCCAGGCCAGCACTTCCGGCGCTTGGGCCAGCGGCAGGAGCGTCGAGCTGATGAGCCCGAGGGCCAGGAAGATCAGCCCGAAGTGGAAGACCGGTCGTCCATAGGGACGCCAGGTGCGGGGACCCATCAGCGACCAGAGGCCGCCGACGGTCACGAGGACCGGCCCCAGGCCGGTGAGCTTGTAGGCGATGAGCCAGGCGGTGAGCGTCGTGCCGACGTTGGCTCCGATCATCACCGTCCAGGCCTGGCGCATCGGCATGACCTTCTGTTCGGCCAGGCCCATCGTCACGAAATTCACCACCGACGACGATTGCACCAGCGCCGCGCCGACGGCCCCGGTCAGGGCGCCGAGGAAACGGTTCTCCGTGGCCAGTCGTAGTCCGCGGCGCAGGCGTTCGCCGCCGAGCTTCGTCACCTCGCGGGCGAAATCCCGCAGGCTGTGCAGATAGAGCATGACCGCCGCGACGGCGGTGAAGAAGAGGTCCACGGGAGAAGAGATAGAGGAGGGAGGATGGAGTATCGAGTATGGAGTGCGCGGGGTAGGGGCAGCACCACGTGCTGTCCTAGTCTGCATCGGGTAGGGCGGCGATTGCCATCGCCGCCGTTCGATTCCGCGGGTGGAAAGTCGGCGGGACTTAGCCGTCTGCGAAGATGTTAAGTATCCGCCTCCGAACGGACGTGATGGCAATCACGTCCCTACCTTGAGGCATCAGGTAGGGTTGAGCGCCCTCGCTCAACCGCGGCTGACCAAGGGTGGTCAGCCCTACCCAAGACCGCTAGGTCGTGACGCGGTCCCGACCCTACCTGGAGACAGGGACCGGATGGTTGGCTGGGGATACTCATTTGCTTCAGGTGACGGGTGACGGCCATCGGGGTATCGGCCTCTCAGGGGTCGGCTTTTCAGCCATCGGCCATCGGCTTCGGGTTCCCGCGGCTGAAAGCCGAAATGAGTTCCTAACCGCCAACCGCTAACCGCTTCCACCTGATACATGTCTCTCCCCTTGGCCACGTGTCACC
>JBIKIO010000170.1:0-3588 GCA_044361555.1 Opitutales bacterium | reverse complement strand
GAGCGGGGAGCGTCAGCAGCGTATGGGCCTCGGCCCATTTCCCCGCCGCCTTCTTGGCGTCGGCCGGACGACCGGCGCCCGCGCCTGATTCCACCGGCTTGATGACCTGGGTGAAACCGTCGCGGGAGAGACGACGTGCGAGCAGGCCGGCGACGTGGGTCTTACCCACGCCAGTGTCGCTGCCGGTGACGAAGATGAGGGCCATATTATTTGCAGCCGCAACCGCCGTTGCCGCAGGATTCTTCCGCGGCGTTGGCGGCGGCGAATTCAGCGACGTTCGGCCATTCGGCCGGCTTGGCCGCGGACGGGGCGATCTCGCCACGATGGATACGACGGGCTTCGTCCGGGTGCATCGGGTGCAGACCCAGACGCTTCATCAGGTTCATGTCCTCCTCGATGTCGGGATTGCCCGTGGTGAGGAGCTTCTCGCCGAGGAAGATCGAGTTGGCGCCGGCGAGGTAGCAGAGGGCCTGCGTCTCGTCGTTCATGCTGGCGCGGCCGGCGGAGAGGCGGACCATCGCCTTGGGCATCAGGATGCGGGCGATGGCGACGGTGCGGACGAATTCGATCGTATCGACGAACTTGCGGCCGGCGAGCGGCGTACCTTCGACGGCCACGAGGGCGTTGATCGGCACGGAGTCAGGCTGAGGGTCGAGCTGCGCGAGCTCGACGAGCATCTTGAGGCGGTCGTCCACGGTCTCACCCATGCCGATGATGCCGCCGGAGCAGACCTCGAGGCCGGCTTTGCGGACATTCGAGAGCGTCTGGAGACGGTCGTCGTAGGTGCGGGTGGTGATGATCTTGGAGTAGTGCTCGCGCGAGGTGTCGAGGTTGTGGTTGTAGACGTCGCAACCAGCCTGCTTGAGGCGCCCAGCCTGCGCTTCGCTGACCATCCCGAGGGTGCAGCAGACTTCGAGGCCGAGTTCCTTCACGCCGGAGACGGTGTTCAGGACGCTGTCGAACTGCTTGCCGTCGTTCACGCGACGCCAGGCGGCACCCATGCAGAAACGGGTCGCGCCGCCGGCCTTGGCCTTACGGGCGTCGGCGAGGATCGCCTGGGTTTCCATGAGGGCTTCGGTCTCGAGGCCGGTCTGATTGTGAATCGACTGCGGGCAATAGGCGCAGTCTTCGGGGCAGGCGCCGGTCTTGATCGACTTCAACGTGCAGAGCTGCACGCCGGCCGGATCCTGATGGGCCTGGTGGACTTGCTGAGCCTTGAAGATCAGCGTGTTGAGCGGCAGGTCATAGAGCGCTCGGGCTTCGGTGAGGTTGGGCATTGGTTATAGAAGGTGTTAGCGGTTGGCGGTAAGCGGTTGGCGGTTAGGAAAGATGCTTCAGGTGTAAGGTAGGGACACGACCACGTCGTGTCCTATGCAGGGAGCTTCGTGAGGACTTCATCCATCGCGAGCCGCACGGCGCGGACGAGGTGCTTCACTTCGTCGGGCTGGATGGAGATCGGCGGGACGAACAGGAGCGAATCGCCGAGCGGGCGGATGATGAGGCCATGGCGGCGAGCCGCTAAGGCGACCTGGAAGCCGGCACGAGTATCGGTCGGCCAGCGGTCGGCGGAGGCCGGCTTGAATTCGACGGAGCCGGTGAGGCCGAGCTGACGGAACGTGCGCACGTGCGCGTGTCCGGAAAAAGCGGCCTGCATCTCGCGACCAAGCAGTGTGGCGCGCTCGGCGACCTGGCCCGAGGCGAGCATGGGCTTAAGCTTACGCAGCGACGCACGGGCGACCGCGCAGGCGAGCGGGTTACCCGAGAAGGTGTGTCCGTGGAAGAAGGTCTTACCTTCGGAGAACTTACCGACGAACGCGGCGTAGATCGGCTCCGAGGTCAGCGTCGCGGCCAGCGGCAGGTAGCCGGCGGCGAGGCCCTTCGCGAGGCAGAGGAAGTCCGGCACGACGCCCTCGCGCTCCGACGCCGTGAGGGCGCCGAGACGACCGAATCCGGTGAAGACTTCGTCGAGGATGAGGTGGACACCGTACTGGCGGCACAGGGCGGCGACGGCTTGAACGAAGCCCGCGGGCTGCTGGACCATGCCGGCGGCGCCTTGGACGGTCGGCTCAAGGATGACGCAGGCCGTTGTGGCGGCGTCACGCTCCAGCATGGCCTTCAGCGCGGCGAGCGAAGCGGAGGCGTCTGAACGGGCGACCTGGCCGGCGCACTCGGAATGGACCGGCGCGGGGAAAGTCTGGGCGGCGAAAAGCCAAGGGTTGAAGCGACGATGGAATTCCGAGCGTTCGCCGACGGCCATCGTACCGAAAGTATCGCCGTGGTAGGCGCCTTCCATGGAGATGACCCCGCGCTTAGCTTCCTGGCCGACGAGCTGCCAGTATTGGAACGAAAGCTTCAAGGCGACCTCGACGGCATTACTACCGTTGTCGGTGTAGAAGCAGCGCGGCAGGGCGCCGTCTGTCAGCCCGGCGAGATCCTCGGCGAGTTCTGTGGCGACCGGGTGGTTCAGCCCGAGGAGCGTCACGTGGGCGACCTGCTCGAGCTGCTCGCGCAAGGCGCGGTTCAGGTCCGGGTCGTTATGGCCGTGGACGTTTGTCCAGACCGAGGCGTTGCCGTCGAGGTAGCGCTTCCCTTCCCCATCGATCAGCCAGCTGCCTTCGCCGCGGACAAGATGCAGACGAGGGTTATCCTGATACTCCCGCATCTGGGTAAACGGATGCCACCCGAAGCGCCGGTCGGCGGCATCGAGGGCGTCCGTGGCGGACGAAGCGGCTGCGGCGGCAGTCGGCATACCCTATGCCTAGGGCCCTCCCGCCCTATTGTTAAGCCCGAAGTAGGGGGAGGTTTACAATGACCTGGACCCGGGTTGGAAGCGGTTGGAAACCAAACGGACTCAAAGGGGGACCGGAAACCGGGAGGTATGCTGCGGGCATCAAGACCCCCAGCCAATCATCCGGTCTCCCTTGGATCTCCTTGAACCCATGCCTCGAGGTAGGGTCAGCACTGCGTGCTGACCTAGTTGTAACGTGGTAGGGCTGACCACCCGGAGCCGACGGCCGATGGCTGAAATGCCGACGCCCGAATGGCTGATGCCCCGATGGCCGTCACCCGACACCTGGAGTGAGCGCCTAGGGCAGCACGCAGTGCTGACCCACCCTGCCTGGCAGAGGCCTTAAAGCGTCACGCAGATAAAACTATAGATGAAGGCGCCGTCCGTCTCTGCCAGCTTCCGCTCGAGTGCGTCATCCCGGTGACCGCGGTTCAAGGTCTGATGTTTGACCAAGAACTGCCGCTCGCAGACCCGCGCCCCCGGTCGGGCCGATTGCTCCATGCCTCGCCAGATCCTTTCATGGAAAGCCGGGGAGGCATAGGAAGAGAAGTCGGAGACCGAAAAAGCGTCGTACGCCCCGCGCGACTCCGGCTCTTCCAGCAGCGCGGCCAGGTCCTGCGTGACGACCGTGATCCGGTCCAAGCGTGCCTTTATCGTCTCATAATGCTCAGGAGCAAGATGCAACGGCAACCCGCCCGCAGGGTCGTAGCTCCCCCGCAGCATCAGCGAGAGATAAGGCGTATCCCGGAATAATCGCGTCTGCGCGACGTGGGCGAAGCGCGCATGGAGGTAACCCGCGA
>JBIKIO010000168.1:0-3594 GCA_044361555.1 Opitutales bacterium | reverse complement strand
AATCAGCCCGGTGACCCCGGGCTTTTTTGTGGCTTACCGCGAGGCGTACCTTTGCGGCAGGCGTCGCTGCAGAAGCGGACCTCCGCCCAGCAGCGTTCCCACTTCTTGCGCCAGCTGAACGGCCTTTGGCAGGTCGGACAGACTTTGGTCGGCAGGTCGGTTTTCTTCACTCCGCGCATGAGGCTAAGGAGCCGGGACCGACCGAAGGCGCAAACTGCCGCTCAGGATTCCGGCGTCGTCTGCGGCGCGGCTTCGGCTCGCTCACGTTCGCGTCGACTGATGCCGCGATCCCAGAGGATGTAGGGCACGACGCTGACGGGCACCGAAAGCAAGATCATGGTGATGAACAGGCCGCTTCCGAGCGGGTTGACCCGGTCATGGTAAGCGCAGGTCCCGATGATCACCAGGAGGCCGAGGAAAAGAGAGCCGAGCAGGGCCATGGCCCGTTCGCCTTTGGCTTGTTTGTCGCCGTGTTCCGTCACCCAAGCGTCGCCCGCGGGACCGAAGAGCGAGGCGATGAGGCCGATGGTGACGGCCAGGATGCGGGCGATTTTCCCCATGCGAAAATTTCTTGGATGTGAAGCGGAGGCTGGGCAAGGAGATATGGGTGCGTCGCTTGCCAACCGGCTCCTTAGTCTTCCCTTAGCCACGTGGCTCACACCGTCCGTCTCATCCTCGGCGACCAGCTGAACCCGGAGCATTCCTGGTTCGGTAAGAAGGATGCGTCCGTGACCTACGTGCTCATGGAAGTGCGGTCGGAGACGGATTACGTCGTCCACCATGCCCAGAAGGTCATCGCGATCTTCGCGGGGATGCGAAGGATGGCGGAGATTCTGACCAAGGGCGGACATCATGTGCGGTATTTCCGGTTGAGCGATCAGGGCAATCGCCAGAACTTCGCGGAGAATCTCCAGCAGGTCTTCAAGGCGACGAAGGCCACGCGTTTCGAATACCAGGAGCCGGATGAATTCCGCGTCGACCAGGACCTGCGCGCTTTTGCTCAGGACTGTGGGCTGGTCACGGCCTGCGTGAGCTCCGAGCACTTCCTCGACGGCCGCGGCGGCGTGGCGACCCATTTCAAGAAGGATGCGAAGCGCTGGCTGATGGAGTCCTACTATCGTCGTATGCGCGTGAGCACGCGTCTGCTGATGGACGAGGACGGCTCGCCGGCCGGCGGCGAATGGAATTACGATAAGGAGAACCGGAAGCCATGGAAGGGCACGCCGCCCCCGCCGAAGGCGTGGGACGTCTCACACGACCACTCGGCCATCTGGGCGGAGATCCAGGCCGCCGGGGTGACGACGATGGGTTCGCCGTCGGAAAAGGACTTCCCTTGGCCGCAGGATCGCAAAGAGGCGCTCAAGCAGCTGGACGCCTTCATCGAGCGGGGCCTGCCTGACTTCGGTGACTACGAAGACGCCATGCATACGTCCTCGGATCGTCTCTTCCACTCGCGCCTTTCGTTCGCCCTGAACGTCAAACTGCTTGCACCCCTCGAGGTCGCCCGGGCGGCTGCGGAGGCGCATGCGCGTGACCCGCGTCGTTATCCGCTGGCCGCGACCGAAGGCTTCGTGCGGCAGATCATCGGCTGGCGCGAATACATCCGCGGGGTCTATTGGGCCAAGATGCCGGGCTATGCCGAGGCCAACGCGCTAGGGCACACGCTCTCGCTGCCGTCCTGGTTCTGGACCGGCAAGGTGAAGATGAACTGCATGCGGCATTCCGTCGGCCAGTCGCTCGAAACGGCTTATGCTCATCACATCCAGAGACTCATGGTCATCGGATCTTTTTGCCTGACCGCCGGCGTGGATCCGGCGGAGGTTGAGCGCTGGTATCTCGGGGTCTACATCGACGCCTTCCAGTGGGTCGAACTCCCGAACGTCATCGGCATGAGCCAGCACGCCGACGAGGGCTTCCTGGCCAGCAAGCCGTACTGCTGCGCCGCGAGCTACGTCTCCAAGATGTCGAACTATTGCGGCGGCTGTCCGTATGACCCTAAGGACCGCACCGGACCGCTGGCCTGTCCGCTCAACGCGCTCTATTGGGACTTCTGGCTGCGGCATCAGGATCGGTTCCTCAATAACCCGCGCATCGGCATGGCCGTACGTCAGGCCGCGAATATGTCTCCCGCGGAGAAGGCCGCGGTCAGGAAGAAGGCGGCGGAGCTGAGGGAAGGGATTGAAGAGCTGTGAGCGGATCAGAGGGCTGAATCGAGTGCAGCATCGATGACTGAATCGATGACAGAAGAGGGCTGCGTTGAGGACTGGATAGAGGACTGAATTGAGGACTGAATCGATGAATGGATTGTCGGTAGGTAGGGACAGCACCACGTGCTGTCCTAGTTTGCCTTGGGTAGGGTTGAGCGCCCTTGCTCAACCGCGGCTGACCAAGGGTGGTCAGCCCTACCTTACTTCTTCGCGGCCTTCTTCTTTCCCTTGCCGGCGTTGGCGGGTAGTGGGTCGACGCCGGGGAGGGGGAAGTCCGCATTCGGCACGCGGGCGGCGGCCATCTTGGCTTCGAGTTCCTTCACTACGTCAGGGAATTTCTCCGCGAGATCCGTCGTCTCGTTCGGATCGGCGTCCAGGTCGTAGAGCTGGGTCACGATCGGCTTCTTGGCCTGGGCTTTCTTGGCCATGTCGGTGCGGATCGCCTTCCACTTACCGTCCCAGATGGCCTGCTGCGAACCGTAGCCGGGGAACTCGCGATAGAGCGGGGCGGCGCGCCCGGCGTCCGTGCCTTTCAGCGCCGGGAGGAGGCTTTCGCTGCTCAGGCCGGCGGTGCGTTCCAGCTTCACGCCGGCGAGTTCGGCGAAGGTGGCCAACCAGTCTTCGAAGCCGGAGATCCGCTGCGAGCGTGTGCCGGCCTTGATGCCGGCGGGCCAGCGGACCACGGTCGGTTCGCGGAGGCCACCTTCGTGGAGCGAGCCTTTGGCGCCGCGCAGGCCGCCGGACGAGGTGAAGTATTTCGTGTCGGCGCCACCGGCGTCGTGCGTCGCGCCGTTGTCGCCGGAGAAGACGATGATCGTATTATCCGCCACCCCGGCCTGCTCGAGCGCGGCGAGGATGCGACCGACTTCCTTGTCGAGGCGCGAGATCATCGCGGCGTAGGTCGTACGTGGGGTGCGATTGGGGCTGTAGCCGCCTTTCTGCGGCGCGTAGGGAGCGGCTTCCTTGATGACGCCCTCATATTGCTTCAGCTCTTCCGCGGGCACCTGGAGGGCCACGTGGGGCAGCGGGGAGGCGTAGTAGAGGAAGAACGGCTTATCCTTATGGGCGGCGATGAAGGCTTCGGCTCCCTTGATCGTGCGCTCGCTGAGGAAGTCCTTGCCGATGAAAGGAGCGTAGGCCTTGGGGTCCTGCGGGTCGGCATCGGCGGGGAACACGCCATGTCCCGGTACGCCGTCGGGTCCGTTATCGAGCGGAATCTTGACGCCATTATCTTGGATGAAGGGAGGGTAGTGGCTATGTGCGACCCACTGGCTCGTCACGCCGAGGAAGCGGTCGAAGCCCTGCTTGAGAGGGCTGCCCGTCGAATCGAAACTCCCCATGCCCCATTTGCCGAAGGCCCCGGTCGCGTAGCCGGCCTGCTTGAGCG
>JBIKIO010000167.1:0-3597 GCA_044361555.1 Opitutales bacterium | reverse complement strand
GCGGCACGAGCCGGTCAGGAAATGAAATCCTGCCAGGCCTCGCGACCATGCCCCTCAGTGGTATCGACCCGCGCGTCTCGCATGTGCAGCAGCTCTCGCTACTCACCAACGGCGGTGGCGTCGTCGAGACCGACCCGCCCACCATCGTGCGAGGCCTCACCTCGGAGACCACCCTTTGGTCGCGCGGCGTCAACGCCGACTCCCTCTGGGGCGGACTCAAGGTGGACCTCTCGCTCGCCTTCGAGATGAACGATGCCGACTGGGCGAACTCGGAATTCGGCGCCGGGACGACGCCGACGGATTCGGCCGGCAACCCTCTCTCCGGAGTCACTTATGTCTATCACCCAGATGGCATGACCCAACGCCGGTCCTTCGGCGTCACCAAGACCAGCCTGCGGTATGACGGCACCACCCGAGGCCACGCGCCGCTCTACTCCTTCGATAGCAGGGTCGCCTCAGGCACCAATATCACGACCCGTGGCCCCCTCTGGGATACCCTTCGCAACTACCATCGGCTCTACAAGGAAGTGAGCTGGGTCTCGGCGAACGCCCCGGAGATCAACGCGCGAACGCACTACCCCAACAACGTAGCCCTGCGTGACGCGGGCTACGGGGTGCGCAGCCACTACGGGCGCTTCTATAATCGCACGGACACGACTAGCGGCGACTTCATCAACACCACGACCCTCCACACCCTGCCGGCACCGCGGCCCGCCAAGGTGGCGGTATCGCCCTATGTCTGCCGTGAACTGCTCGTGTTCGGACTGCAGAACGGCGGTGGACAGGCGCGGGTCACCGTCTCGCCCGTAGTCGTCCTACATAACCCCTACGGAATCAACCTGCGACTCGGGCGTAAGAACGTCCCTCTGGAACCGGCCGGCATGCGCTTCTCCTTCCGGAAGTGGGAGACGCTTAGCCTCAACGTCCAGTCGGGCGGCGGCAGTTGGACGCGGACGCTCGGGCAGCTGGCGACGGCGGCCGACCCGGCTTCCACCTCCGACGAAAGTTTCCGGACATACATCAACGCGGAAATCCTGCTGAGGCCCGGCGAGTTCCGGGTCTTCTCCCTGCCTGGCACTGGTACGACGGTCAGCAATATCAGTCCGCTCCCCTTCAGCCGGATCGGCGGCGCGATGCGCCCTGGCCTCGATACGCGCGGCGGAGTCTGGATGAATCTCACCAACACCGCCGGTGCGCCCTTATCCGCCACGGCGACCTCCACCACTGTACGACTCATGAATAGCGGCGTTTTTGAGACGCGCGTGATGCTGGCCGCTTGGCCGGGCGATGACCTCATCGCCGATTCCCTGGACGCCGCCAGCGAGCTCAACACCGTGCTGACCACCAATCTGTCCCGCAGCGGGCCAGTGCCTCTGCCGACGGGATTCATGAGCCTGACTTTCGGTGGCGGCGGCATGACGCTTCCCGTGATCGGAGCCGAACCGAGGGTCCTCGGCGTCATCGATCAAGGCCTCCGCTGGCCGCGCGACAGCGGCCCATGGCCGCTCTTCTCGCATTCCAACCCGCTAGCCCCGGTGACGCAGGCCGACGCCAGCGGGATTGCGACCACCTCGACCCCGTCGGGAAGAGCATACAGCTCGCCCAGTTATCGGACGACCCTGTCGCAACCCAGCGCCTGGAGCAACGTGATGCAGACCAATGGCGTCGACGGTTCGCAGGCCTTCGGCGGACTGAGCCAGACGAGCCTCGGCGTGACCTCCGCCGTCTACACCGAGGTGCCCTTGGCGCCGCCGCTCTCCTTGGCCCAGTATACGCATGCCAACTTCGGCCTACGCGACCAAGATCCGCTCTTCCAGATCGGACAGAGCTTCGTGCCGCTCAACGGCTACAACTACATCACAAGCAACTTTGATAGCACCTGCGGACTCTCGAACCACGACACCGCTTGGATGGCCAACGCGGCCTTGTTCGACCGATTCTTCCTTTCCGGTGCGGCGCCCGTCATCCGTCGGGGCGCCGACGTGACCGAGATCAAATCCCTTGAGACCGTCCTGGACGACTTCGCCGCCGGCCAAGGCAAGCTGGCGAATCCGCGCACCTGGCTCTTCGCCCAACGTGACGAGGAAACGGTCCGCCGCATGCTCCGCGATCATCGCCGCATCGCCGGGACGATCCTCTCGGAAGGCACCTTCAACGTAAACAGCACGTCGGTGCCCGCCTGGGCGGCCTTGCTTGCGAGCGCCAAACGTAACGCCCTGGGCGCGGCGAACGAACTGGAGCCTTCGCCCGCCAATAACGCCCGGTTCCCCCGCGCCGTCCGCGCCGACGGCGCCGCCGTCAGCCATGGCAATAATTTCACCGAGCCTAACGCCTGGACGGGCCTCGCCACCCTGAGCGACGCCCAGATCTGGACCCTGGCCCGCTTCATCGTGGAGGAGATGCGCAACCGGATGCGCTTCAACCATCGTTACCAATACGGATTGCGCGCCTCACCTTATCTCGATGTCCATTACGTCATCCGGAACCGCGGCGCCGAAGTCCCCCTCCCCTTCATCGGTCTTTCGCAGTTCGTGAACCGCTTCAACTGCGGCGCTTATCCCAATGACGTCGCCTGGCAGGGCTGCCTGCAGACGGCCATCATCCGGGCCGACGTCGCCGGCGCGAATCTCTCCAACCGTACCAGCCCCCTCACCGCCGCGCCGACCTTCGGTAGCACGCAAGCATCCGCGAACCCCAATATCGCCGGGGCGATTCCTTACGTCTCTACTCCGACAAATGCGATGGCGTCAGACCCGAGAATTAGCCCAGGGACCAACCGAAACCACGCCCTCCGGGCCGCTCCGACCTCCCTCACCCAAGCCGACATCCTCGCCGCCGTCGGCTCATCCCTCTCCACTCGCTCGGACACCTTCGTCATCCGCTGCTTCGGGGACGCCGCCGACCCCTTGGATCCTTCGAAGACCCTGGCCTCCTGCTGGATCGAAGCGGTCGTGCAACGCATCCCTGAGTTCTGCGACCCGAGCCAGCCGCCCGAGACCGAGGTCTGCAGTCCGACAGATGGTCAGAGGCACAACCCCTTGCTCAATCGGGTGAACCAGACCCTCGGGCGCCGCTTCATCATCCTTTCCTCCCGGATGCTGGGTCCGAACGACCTATGAGATTCCTATGCCTCCTCAGTTGGCTGGCCGCCGCGGCTAGCCTGACGGCCCAATCCCCCAACCCAGAACGTGAGCCTGTCCGGGCGCGTTTCCGCGCACTTTCCTTCGATGACCCGATTTCGGGCGCCAGTTACCTCATGGGTGACCGCCTCCATCGGATCGATATCCCTACGGATGGCTTCACGCCCGTGCACGCCTACGCCGGTCCGAACAACCTGCGGTTCGTGACCGTCGATCCGCGGGCGAAAAAAGCGCCCACGCTTTCCCCCGCACTGCAAGCCGCCCTGCAGCGATTACGTCGGG
Organism: Opitutales bacterium; assembly: GCA_044361555.1. GTDB lineage: Bacteria > Verrucomicrobiota > Verrucomicrobiia > Opitutales > UBA953 > UBA953. The sequence goes on along the minus strand of JBIKIO010000167.1, from coordinate 175 downwards.
CCCAGGCCGCCACCCTGCAGATTTCCCAAGAACACGAGCAGACGACGGAGTTCCTCCAGAAAATCCAGCTACGCAAAACCGAAGACAATCGGACCCTTTCGGTCGGCGATATCGCCCAGATCGAAGCCCTTCACCAACGCCTGCAGGAGCTGGGCGCGGCATTGACCGCCAACAC
>JBIKIO010000166.1:0-3600 GCA_044361555.1 Opitutales bacterium | reverse complement strand
CTATCCGGCCCTCAGGCCCTCAGGCCCTCTTGTCCTCGCGCGTTCATCCCAACCTTGCCCCCCTCCCCAAAACCCTCCTTCCTCCTCCTCTGTGAAAGCCCTGCTCCTCACCGAATATAAGAAGATGGCCTACGTCGACGTCGCCGATCCGGTCTGCGGTCCTGAGGACGTCCTGATCCAAGTCCGCGCCTGCGGGATCTGCGGTTCCGACATCCATGGTTACGACGGCTCCACGGGCCGCCGCATCCCCCCGCTGGTCATGGGCCACGAGGCCGCGGGCGTCATCACCGGCGTCGGCGCCCAGGTCAAGGGTTTCGCCCCCGGCGACCGCGTGACCTTCGATTCCACGGTCTTCTGCGGCGAATGCGTTCACTGTCAGCGCGGCGACGTGAACCTCTGCGATAACCGCCAGGTCCTCGGCGTCTCCTGCGGCGATTACCGTCGTCATGGCGCTTTCGCCGAGTTCGTCACCGTCCCCGCCCGCATTCTGCACAAGCTGCCCGCCGAACTTGGTTTCGCCGAAGCCGCGATGATCGAGGCTGTGTCCGTGGGCGTGCACGCTGTCCGCCTCACCCCCGTCGCCCCGGGCGACACCGCCGTCGTCGTGGGCACGGGTATGATTGGCCTCCTGACCCTCCAGGCCGCCAAGATCGCGGGTTTCGCGCAGGTCATCGCTGTCGACACCGAGGACGCGCGTCTCGCCGTCGCGATGGAACTTGGGGCCACGCACAGCTTCAATCCCAAGACCGGCGGCGACCTCACCGAATACGTCAAGTCGCTCACCAAGGGGCAGGGTGCTGACGCCGCGTTCGAGTGCGTCGGCCTTAATGCCACCGTGCTCTCCGCGATCCACGCCGTGCGCAAGGGCGGCACGGTGACGCTCGTCGGTAATCTTACGCCGAAGACCGAGCTCCCGCTTCAGATTGTCGTCACTCGCCAGCTCCGCCTCCAGGGTTCGTGCGCCTCGGCCGGCGAGATCCCGCGCTGCATCGAGTTGCTTGCTACCAAGCAGATCAAGGTCGACAAAATCATCTCCGCGGTCGCCCCGCTGGCGCAGGGTGCCGACTGGTTTGCGAAGCTCTACGCCGGCGCTCCGGGCGTCATGAAGGTCATCCTCGCCCCTCAGGTCTGACCCATAGAACCGATGGCTTTCTTCGATCTCACCGGCAAGGTCGCCTTCATCACCGGCACCAGCCGCGGCCTCGGCCAATACTTCGCTCGCGCGCTCGCGCAGGCCGGCGCCGACATCGCGATGTCGAGCCGCGACGCCTCCAAACTCGCCCCGTTCCGCAAGGAGATCGAGGCCCTCGGCCGACGTACCTGCGGCGTCGACCTCGACGTCCGTGATCACGCCAGCATCCAAGCCGCCGTGGCTTCCGTCGAGAAGCAGATGGGCCGCATCGACATCCTCGTGAACAACGCCGGCTGCAATGCGCGCAAGCCCGCCCTCGAGGTCACGTGGGAGGATTGGAACATGGTCCTCGATACGAATCTCCGCGGTACGTTCTTCACCTCACAGGCCGTCGCACCGGGCATGATCTCCCGTGGTTACGGACGCATCGTCAACATCGGCTCCGTCACCTGCGTCGCCGGTTACGCCGGCCTCGCCCCCTATGGCGCGAGTCGCGGCGGCGTGAAGCAGCTCACCATGAGCCTCGCCGACGACTGGGGCCGCCACGGCGTCACCGTCAACTGCCTCGCTCCCGGTTGGTTCAAGACCGCCCAGAACGCCGTCCTCTACGAGAACCGCGAATGGGTCGAGTATCTCTGCGACCGCATTCCGCTCAAGCGCCCCGGCGCGCCCGACGACCTTGCTGGCCCAGTGGTTTTCCTGTCTTCGGAAGAGAGCCGCTACGTGACCGGACAAACCTTGTTGGTTGACGGGGGCATCAGCACGGGTGCTACTCGTGCCACGGTCGCCCCGCCGAAACCCTGATTTCCTAGCGCCATGCTTTACGCCCTGCTCGCCATCGCCGTCCTGGTCCTGTTGGTGACCTGGCTGAAGCTCAACCCCTTCATCGCGCTGCTGATCAGCTCGCTGACCTTGGGGGCGATGGTCGTGGCCACGCAGCTGGAGGTGATCGGCGTCGCCCCGCTGACCATGGCCGCGGTCCTCAAGGCCTTCCAGACGGGCTTCGGGAACACCTTGGCCGGAACCGGCGCGATCATCGTGCTCGGGGTCGTCTTCGGTAAACTCCTCGCCGAATCGGGCGGGGCAGGGGTGCTCGCCAAGCAGTTCATCCGCACGCTCGGCCCTTCGCGCATCGGCCTCTGCATCATCCTGCTCGCGCTTTGCGTGGGCATGACGACTTGGTTCGCCGTCGGCCTGCTGCTCATCTTGCCGATCGTCATCACCCTCGCCAAGGAAACCGGTAAACCCTTCCTGCTGCTGGTGCTTCCGCTGCTCTCCTTCCTCTCCGTGATGCACGGCCTGATGCCCCCGCATCCCGGTCCCGTCATCGCGATCGAGGCCCTGCATGCCAGCATGGGCATGGTCATTATCTGGGCGCTCGTCTTGGGGATTCCGGTCGCCGCCATCGCCGGTCCGTTCTTCGCCCGGCTCGCCGTCAAGCGGGTCGAAGTCGCCACGCCGGAATTCACGCCGTCCGTCTCCGTCGGCCAGACCTTGCCGACCTTCGGCCTCACGATTTTCACCGTCTTGCTGCCGGTGATGTTGCTGCTGAGCGGTACGGTCGTGGAGGTGTTGGCGAAGAGTGAGTGGGCGAAGGAATACTTCGCACGGAACGGCCTGATGCCGCCGGAGATGACGCTCTGGGGCAAGGTCGGGCTCTTCATCGGCAACCCCGTGATCGCCCTGCTTTTATCGGTGCTTTTCGCCATGTGGGCCTTTGGCAAACGCTGCGGTCGCTCCCTTGGCGAACTCCTGAAATTCTCCGAGCAGAGCGTCTCCGGTATCGGCATGACGCTGATCCTCGTCGGCGCCGGCGGCGGCTTCGCGCTCGTCATGCGCACGGCCGGCGTGGACAAGCAGCTCGCCGAACTCGCGGCCTCGGCGGGTTTGCCGTTGTTGGTCTACGGTTGGCTCGTCTCGGCCTTCATCCGCGTCGCCACCGGCTCCGCGACCGTCGCCATCACCGTCGCTGCGGGCTTCATCGCGCCGGTGCTCGCGGCGAATCCCGGCACCAATCCCGAGCTCATGGTCATCTCCATCGGCTGCGGCTCGCTCTTCCTCTCGCACCTCAACGACAGCGGCTTCTGGATGGTCAAGGAAGCCCTCGGCCTGACCGTCGGCCAGACTTTGCGCACCTGGACGATCACCGAGACCCTGATCGGATTCTCCGGGCTTGGCATGGCGTTGCTCGCCGAGCAGGTGATCAAATTCCTGGGATAGGGGTAGGGGGAGGGGTAGGGGTAGGGGCGCCCTCGCTCAACCGCGGCTGACCAAGGGTGGTCAGCCCTACCTCGAGACAGAAACTCAAGGGGAAACCGGAGACCGGATGATTGGCTGGGGATCTATGTCCGCAGCATCCTATCCGGTCTCCCTTTGCTCGACTGTATTCCCAACCGCCAACCGCTTCCACCTGCCATGGGTAGGGCGGCCATTGCCATGGCCGCCGTTCGCAGAGGCGCGTGCGTGGC
>JBIKIO010000165.1:0-3614 GCA_044361555.1 Opitutales bacterium | reverse complement strand
TTCATCGACACCACTTGTCCGCCGACAAGCATCTATGCGACCTACAATCAGCTGAATATCCCCAAGGAGATTTATAACGACATTCCTAGCGGCCATAGTCACTCGCCGGCGGCACGTGAGGGTATGACCAAGGCCGTGATGAAGCATGTCGGAAAATGACGAACACGGATGACAGATGGCAGATGACGGATGGCAGATGATGGGGGTGAAATTCGCAGGGGGGCATGTGGCCACGGTGCTGAATCGAGGACACGAGGGCCGGAGGGCCAGAGAAAGAAGTGCAAAAGTGCAAATCGGCCTGCGGCCTGTGCAAAGGTGAGCGCGGCGGAGTCGCGCGGGGGCATGCTGTCATGGTGACATGGGGACAAGGGGCGCACACGAGAGGCCCGGAGGCCCAGAGGCTTGGTTGACCAGAGAGAGGCAGAACTCAATGGGGGCAGCATAGGGAGACCGGATAGTTAGCTGGGGCATATGACCGAAGCATTAATCCCGGTCTCCGGTTTCCCTATGATTTAGTGAGTTCATGGGGTGGCGGGCGTTTGGGTCGGAAAGACTGGTAACCTTTGGCGGGTGGGCTTGTCTTAGGGATACCCCGATGAGACTGCTCTGCGCTTTCTTGCTCACCTTGCTGGCTTTGCCTGCGGCCGAGCCGTTATACGAACTGAAGAACCTGGCGGCATGGTGTATCGTGCCGTTCGACAACCAGAAGCGTACCCCGGAACAGCGCGCTGCGATGGTGGCCAAGATGGGCATCACGAAGGTCGCGTATGATTGGCGGGGCGAGCACGTTGCCGAGTTCGAGCAAGAGATCCTGGCTTACAAGAAGCATGGTATCGAATACTTCGCGTTCTGGGCTTATCACGAAGAAGCCTTCCGGTTGTTCGAGAAGCATCAGCTGCACCCGCAGATCTGGGTCATCGCGGGTGGCAAAGGTGAGACGCAGGAAGCCAAGGTGAAGAGCGCCGCCGAGGGGCTTCTGCCGACGATCGCCAAAGCAGCGAAGATTGGTAGCAAGTTGGCCGTCTATAATCACGGCGGCTGGTCAGGCGAACCCGAGAACATGGTGGCAATCTGTGATTACCTGAAAAAGAACCACGCCGTCACCAACGTCGGGATCGTCTACAATCTTCATCACGGACATAGCCATCTCGCCCGCCTCGATGAGGCCTTGAAGCTCATGTTGCCGCATCTGTTGTGCGTCAACTTGAACGGCATGGATGTTGGGGGTGACACCAAAGGCCGGAAGATTCTGCCGATCGGCGCCGGCACCCAGGATCTCAAGGTCCTGCGTCAAGTCCGGGCGAGTGGTTACGCCGGCGAGATCGGTATTCTTAATCATACCATGGAGGACGCCGAAGGTCGCCTCCTGGATAATCTCGACGGACTACGCCATCTCGTGCCGCAACTCGACGACTTGCCACCCGGACCTAAGCCTAAGTATCGGACCTGGTCGGACGCAGCGACGCTCAAGCCGACGCCCAAGGTGTCGCCCACACCAGGGAAGGCCGCCGCCGGCTTGCCTTCCTTGTCTCCTGAATATGGGAAAGCGTTGAAGGGTGGGATGGTCGCGGAGGGCGGGGCGCCTTTTGAGCAATGGCCGCTGACTATCGAGCTACGAGCCAAACTGGACGGTAAGGCTGGCTTCAATATCCTCGTCGCCAGCAGCGAGAAGGCAGCGAGCGCGCATTGGGAGGTCTATACACATGCCAATCGTGGCTCCTTGAGCCTGTATCTGCCCGGACGCGGCGGAGACTTCGATGCCGGCGTCGATATCTGCGACGGCAAGTGGCACGACATCCTCGTCAGTCTCAGCGACGAGGCCGTGAAGATTTGGTTGGACGGTAAATGGATATTAGAGCGCAAGCCAGCAGCGGCCGGTAAGGAACGCCCGGCTCAGCAGCGCCAGGTCGGCTTCGGACGTCTGGTCGAAGGTTCGATTGGTTGCGATGGACTCATCGATGACGTCCGGATCTCCCGTGGGGCCAATGAGCCAACCGCTTGGATCAAGGGGCCGCGCAAGCGAATGGACATCACGCTAGGCCTATGGTCGTTCGACGAGCTGGGAGATGCCAAGGTCATGCCCAAGGCTCCGGCTATTCCTGAATTTAAGCCGGCACTCGCGCCGCTAAGAGTCGAAGACAATCTCACCGCTGGACATTTCGTGAACCGTGATCGCGTTTTCGATTTCTACGCTAAGCAGGCCATCGAGGCCATGAGCAAGAAGCCGACGCCTGAGCTCCTCGCCGTCTACCCTGGTCTCGACGGCGGTAAGCAAGGCCACTGGGGAAATCAGAACGACGCCGTCACCTGGAAGGATGGACGCTGGGATATGGCCGCTCATGGCAACCTTTTCAGCGGTGTCTTCCGGGGTGCCGACATGGTCGTCGTCAAAGGTGTCATCGTCCGTAAAGGGGATGTGTCCGCTTGCTTCGATCCGCGGACACTCTCTTTCCCGGTTCGCTGGGCGGGTGGCTTCATTAAGCTAGGAGCCGGGCGTCATGGTTTTTCCGACAGCGCCAAGATGGCGGGTAAGCTCACCAAGAAGGAGGTCGCCGCCGCACCCAAGGGGGAATGGAAGTACCACGGCTTTTATCGTCATGGGGAAGAAGTCGTATTCTCATATATGAAGGATGGTAAGGAATGGCTTACTGGTGCCTTTGTGGGTGAGCAGGAGCCTGCTAAATTGGCTCATCTGACGAAGGGTGGCCCTTCGCAGTGGCCAGCCTGGCTCGAGGTCAAAGGCACGCTTGGCGCCCAGCAGCCCTTCGCGACTGATACCATCTTGCCGCCCGCCAAGAATCCTTACGGCACGCTCTTTTTCCTGACCGGGATGGATTTCTTCAAGGATGGTTCCGCCGCCGTTTGTACCATGACTGGGGAGGTCTGGCTGGTGAAAGGACTGGATGACAAGCTTAACCAGGTGCGATGGAAGCGTTTCGCCACCGGACTGCACCATGCACTCGGCGTGAAGATTATCGACGACAAACTGTACGTGCTCGGGCGCGATCAGATCACCCGCCTGCATGACCTCAACGGGGATGATGAGGCCGATTACTATGAGTGCGTGCACAACGCCATGACTACTTCGCCGGGAGGCCACGATTTCATCGTCGGACTCGATGCCGATGCCCAGGGCCGCTTTTACACCTCTTCGGGCAACCAAGGTATCCTGCGCCTGAGCCCGCCCAATAAGGTCGAAGTCCTCGCCACCGGACTACGTAATCCGAACGGCATCAGTGTCACCCCTGATGCCAAATTCGTCCTCTCGAATGGGCAGGAAGGCAACTGGACGCCCGCCTCCGTCGTATTCCAGGTCGATACGGCCTTGAACCTTGGCACGCATTTTGGCTCCGGCGGCCCGAGGGCAGGCGTCATGAATACTCTCCCGATTCTGCAGCTTCCCCGAGGTGAAGATAACTCATGTGGCGGCCAGATTTTTCTATCGGACAAAGAATGGCCGGCGCTCAAGGGCGATGGTAACTTCCTACATTTCTCCTTCGGTACGGGGAGCGCTTGGCTCGTGTCGCGTCAGCTTCTGGAGGGCGTCTGGCAGTCCGCGGCCACGAAACTGACAGGTAATTTCGTGACGGGTCCGCAGCATGGGCGCTTCGGTC
>JBIKIO010000164.1:0-3624 GCA_044361555.1 Opitutales bacterium | reverse complement strand
TGTTCATGATGTTCTCGATCAGCTCCGGGTCGGTGGCGCTGTCGGGGATGACCTCGTTGATGTTCTGGACGGTCACGAAACCGTTCTTCTTGGAAAGGCTGACGAGCAGCTGGACCTTCTCGTTGATCGCGGGCCGGATGACGGCCGGCACCGGCGGCTTGGCCGGCGCGACCGACTTGGGGGCGACGGGCTTGACGGCGGCCTTCGGCGCGGCGGGGGCCTTCGTCGGCGCGGCCTTGGCCGGAGCAGGCTTGGCCGGAGGCTTGGGCGCGGCGGCCTTGGCGGCGACGGCCTTCACGGCCGGCTTAGCCGCGGGGGCGGGTTTCGCGGCCGGCTTGAGGGCGGCTTTGACGGCGGGCTTGGCCTGCTTGGAGGCTTTGGCCGGCTTGTCGGTGGTCTTCTTGTTCTTCTTGTCGGGCATCTTGGGAAAATCAGGCGGCGGTGAGCGTCGGGGGCGTCGCGTGCGATTTGCGCAGGGCGATCTTCTCCGACTGGAGCCGGTTGAGCGTCGTGACGTCGTCGCGGGGAGTGGAGGCGATGCGGGCGTCGAGGCTGCGCATCAGGGCCAGGACGTGGCGGCCGTGGAAAGACTTGAGGATCGTGTTGGCGCGGGGCAGGATGTCCTTCTCGTCGTCGCGGCCGGCGTAGCTTTCGGCGGAGAGGCGGGCGGCTTCTGTGCGCAGTTCGTCGTCGAGGGCGCTGACGGCCTCGCGGAGCCCGGCGAAATGGCCGTGGGCGGCTTCGTTGAGCAGCGCCATCAGGAGCTGGCCACCCCGGCCGGACTGATCGATCCACTCGAGCGGGAGAGACTGGGCGATGGGGACGAAGTAGGAATCATGCCGCAGGAGGAAGAGTATCAAATCCTCCTCCAGCGTTGTCAAGCCCCCCCCCTTGACAACGGGGGCAGGTGCCTCGTCCGGTCCGCCGAGCTGGGCGGCGGGGCGCTGGGACTGGGATTGGGCGCGATGGCGTTCATAGGCCATGTGCATCTCGCGGATACCGATGCCGGCGTGGCGGGCCGCCTCGTTGAGGGCCTCGCGGACGATCTCCTCGGCGCCGGCCTGTTCGACGATGGGGAAGAGGGTTTCGAGGAGGCTGAGCCGGCTGGTGAGGGGGAGGTTGACCGAGCCTTCGGGCACCAGGGACTGGACGCAGAACTGCATCGCGCTGCGGGCGCCGGCCACGAGGCCGGCCCAGCCTTCGGCGGACTGGGTCGAGAAGTATTCGTCCGGGTCCTTGCCGCCGGGCAGCGAAAGGAAGCGGATGTCGAGGCCTTCGCGGAGGCCGATGGGCAGCAGGCGTAGGGCGGCCTTCTGGCCGGCGGCGTCGGAGTCGAGGAAGACGAGCAGGCGTTGGCTGAAGCGGCGGAGCTGCTGGAGATGTTCCTCGGTGACCGCGGTGCCTTGGGCGGCGATCGCCCCGGGGATGCCGGCGGAGTGGCAGCGGATGGCGTCGAGCTGGCCTTCGACGAGCACGAACGGATCCGCGTCCTTGCGGGTCATGCGGGCGCGGTCGAGGTTGAAGACGGTGCGCGACTTCTTGAATAGTTCGGTCTCGGGTGAGTTGACGTACTTGGCTTCGCGGGAAGGGTCGTCCTGCGGGGTGATATCGAGCGTGCGGGCCGTGAAGGCGATGACACGGCCTTGGATGTCGCGGATCGGGATGATCAGGCGGCCGCGGAAACGGCAGCGCCAGCGGAGCGGGTCGGGTACGCGGTCGACGCCGAAGAAGAGGCCGGTCTGCGCGAGGGCTTCCTTGGCGTAGCCTTTGGCGAGCAGGCCGGGGATGAGCTTCGAGTCGTCGACCGGCGCGAAGCCGATGCCGAAGTCGTCGGCGACCTCGGGCGTGAACTTGCGCTGGCGCGACCAGTAGTCGCGGATCCATTCGCCGTGCACGGGGTCTTCGAGGAAACAGCGGCGCCAGTAGTCGGTGACGAGCTCGTGGATCTCGAGGAGCTGGCCGCGGAAGGACTTCTCGTTCTTGCCGTCCCCTCCGCTCTCGTAGTCGAGCTTGAAGCCGAAGCGGTTGGCGACGCGTTCGACGGATTCCGGGAAGTCGAGGCCTTCGCGATTCATGACCAGCTTGAAGGCGTCGCCGCCTTGCTGCGTCGAGAAGCAATACCAGAGGCCCGTCTCCGGGTTCACCTTGAAGGAGGGGCTCTTCTCGGACTTGAAGGGGCTGAGGCCCCACCAGTCGCGTCCGCGCTGCTTCATCTGGGTGTAGTCCCCGGCGAGCGCGACGATGTCAGCCCGTTGGCGGAGCTCATCGATCGATCTGCGGGAAATACGGGCCACGGGTGTCAAGGGGTGTCTGTCAAGGGGGGCGGGGCAAACGTAAATAATTCCCAATCGGCGATAGGGAGTTCTCCGTGGTATGCCTAGGGGTGGTCACCCCGCAAGGGATCAGGCCCTTTTTAACACTCGTCGCAGAGCTTATGGCGGATCCGCTTGGCCTCTTCGCGCAGGCGGGTGGCTTCAGCGGCCCGGCCGGCCTTGTCCAGGACGTCGGCCAGGTTGTCCAGGACGGAGGAGGCTTCCCGCTTCTCGACCCCATGGACCTTCTGGACGCCGCTCAGCTGACGGCGGAAGAGGGCTTCGGCTTCAGTCAGCTTGCCGCGCTTGAGTTCGAGGCCCCCGAGGATGCTCATCGTGCCGAGCGGGTCAGGGTGCGTCTCGCCGAGCGTGGTGACTTCTAGCGCGAGCACCGACCGATAGAACTCGGCGGCTTCGTCGAGGCGGGATTGTCGATAGCAGAGCCCAGCCAGCTGCGTGCGGAGGTTGATGATGGCTTCGTCGGAACCACGCGGGGTGGTCTCCAGTAAGGTCACCGCTTCGACATAGAGACGTTCTGCGCCGACGAGGTCGTCGCCGGCGACACGGAGCGAGGCGAGTTCACGACGGAGGTCGGCGGCCGCGGCCCGCTGGTCGCGCGTGGAGATCGGCTGCGCGCGCACGGCCGCGGCGAGCAGGGTGGCGGCTTCGTCCGGCCGGCCTTCGATCCGGCACGCCGCGGCCCTTTGGCGCAAGGCCTCGGGGCTGACGGCCGGAGCGAAGGAGCCGCCGCAGGCGGCGACGAGCAGCGTGAGCAGGCTGAGCGCGAACCGTGGCATCAGTCGCCCAGGAAGCTGGCGTCGTCGCACTGCGCCTTGAAGTAGGGCGCGTTGCCATCGACCTCGACCGTGAGCGAGTGGTCGCCCGCGGGGATCGACGCAACGTAGGCGCCCGCCTTAAGTTCGAGCGCCTTACCGTCGAGCCAGGCCGCCTTCACGCCGGTGAGCGAGAGGGGCTTCTTCGTGGCGGCGGCGGCGGTGAAGCGCGCCGTGGCGTAAAGGCGGCCGGGGTTGAACTCCTTGGGCAGCTGGCCGTTGACGAGGGTGTAGACCGGCGTGGCCGCGGCGGACTTGGCGAGGGCGCCGGGCGGCTGGTCGTCGAAGACCCAGAGACGGGCGACGTTGCCCTTGCTGGCATCGAACGGACCGGGTTTGCCGATCTCGCCGAGGAAGGCGAAGAAGTTGCGACGGGAAACGCCCGTGATGCCGTCGGCGAGTCCGGCGGGCATGATGCTGCCGATATTATCGCGGCTCACGATGTTGGCCTTGAGGATCGCCAGTTCGACGCCGGGGCC